>PLXX01000008.1 GCA_003153275.1 Nitrospiraceae bacterium
GCGACCACCTTGACGTCCGGGTTCTCGCCGGTAATCTGCCGCGTCGCCTCGATCCCGTTCATGTCAGGCATGGCAATGTCCATGATGACAACGTCGGGAGAGAGCTTCCTCGCCTTTTCCACCGTCGCCCTTCCGTTCTCGGCCTCTCCGATAACCTCAATATCAGGATATTTCAGAAGCAGGTTGCGGAGCCCGTCCCGCACGATCTTGTGGTCGTCAGAGAGAATAACGGTTATGGCCATCGCTTCTCCGGTTCGGTATATTCCCCCAAAGGAGCAATCATGACAATCGTTGTGCCCTGGCCGGGCTGACTGGTGATCTCATAATGACCGCCAAAATGCTTTAGCCGCTCTCTGACGCTGAAGAGACCGAAGGTGCTGCTCCTGCCGCCTTTGCCGTCCATGGCGTGATCAAAACCGACGCCGTTGTCGCTGACAATAATTTTGACCGCCTCACCATCTCNNCGTCGTCACGACAGTCAAAGGTGATGCCGTGCTCCTTCTGCATCTTTTCGCAAAACCATTCCACTGCAGCAGGCAGACCAAGTTCATAGAGGATCGGCGGACTCAGCTCAAAGGTCAGAGATTTCGTGTATCCGATGGCCTGCTCCACAAGGCTCCGGATTTCGTCGATATCGCTGCCCGGCGTCATTGCCAGGCAGGCATCCCTGAGCGCCCCAAGCCTGATCTTCGTGATGGCGAGAATCTGTCCGATGTGGTCGTGAAGGTCAGTGGCAATGCGCCGCCGCTCCCGCTCTTCGGTCAGCGACAGTTCAGAGGTAAAGGCCCGAAGCTGTTCCTGGTATGCAAGTAACTCCTCCTCATCCTTCTTCCGTCTTGTGATATCCCGCTGTAATGACACAAAATGGGTCACCTTCCCCTGGTCATTTCGTATAGGCGAGATCCGCCACTCCATAGGAAATTTTGTCCCGTCCTTTCGCTGCATGGCCGTCTCGACGTGAAAGGTCTTGCCTGTTGTCTGGTCACCTTCAAGCCTGAACCATTCGGTGCTGTCTGTCTTGGGCCCTTGCAGCATGACCGACAACCTGCCGATCACGTCCTCCGGTGTATACCCTGTCATCTGGGTGAAGGCATCGTTGACAAAAACAATCTTCGAGGCAAAATGTTCTTTGCGGGCGGTGGTGATTATGACGGAGTCGGATGTCTGCTGCATTGCTGATTCGAGCAGTCTCAACCTCTCCTCTGTAGTCTTGCGTTCAGTAATATTACTAAAAAAAGTCAGTATCGCCGGTCTCCCGATCCAGGTAATGAGCACTGAATTAATCTCAAGCCACTTGGTATCACCAGCCCTGTCGATAATACGGCAGGAGTAGACGCTCGGCATCGAGTCACCGCGAAGCCGGCGCAGGTAACGCTCCATAACGATATCACGATCGTCCGGATGAAACAGCTCGATAAACGGCATGGACGTCAAGTCCGCCTCCCGGTAACCGGTGATCCTGAGCGCCTTCTGGTTGACATACTTGAAAAGCCCATCCTGGCCTATCACTATCCCTTCATTTGCATTTTCGACCACCAGCCGGTATTTTTCCTCAGACTTTCGGAGGACTGTTTCCGCCCACTTGCGTTCCGCGATCTCAAGCTGAAGCGCCTCGTTTGCACTGGTCAGTTCAGCTGTCCTCATGGCGACCTGCTGCTCCAGGTCATTCCGATATTTTTCAAGAAGTTCCTCATTTTTTTTCCGTTCTGTAATATCGTTCCCAACGCAGAGAATTTCAGAAAGTTGCCCTTCGCTGTCGAAAATCGCCTTGTTCGTCCAGGCGATCCAGACACGTTCGCCGTTCTTCCGAACATTGACCAGTTCACGGTTAGCATACGAAGCGGCATTTCGGCCTATATTCCGGAGCATCCCCCGAAGAGAGGCGCTGTCCTCCTCTGAATCCGGAACGATCGTGCCGACAATATTTTTCCCGAGGATTTCGTTCTCGGCAAAACCAAAAAAGACCTGAGCAAAACTGTTCAGAAACGTCACATTGCCTTCCAGATCAAGCCGAAGAATAACACTGTTGACATTTTGAACAAGGTCCTGATATTTTGCCTCACTCTCATTCAGCGCCTTGCAGATCTCTTTATGGTTGGTAATATCCTCAACAATGCATATCATGCCGTCATAGCGCCTTCCCCGTACCTTTGGCAGCAGCCAGCCGGACTGATACGTCTGACGACCGGCAGGTGTCAGAACCGGAACTGCCCCGTAATAGACAGGCTTGAGCGTTTTTCGGGCCTCCTCATAATGATGGAGGTACTGATCTGTCAGGTTGTCCGGGGTGTCTTCGAAGACCTGGTGTCCGACGAGTTTCTGTCTGGTAGTTCTTGCGATCATCTCCATGCCGCTGTTGGCATAATAAATCCGGTCATCTGCGTCCGAGACCCAGACGCCGCAGGGAATGCCGTTCACTATGCTGTCGTAAAAACCACTGAGTTCCTTTTTCTGCCGTCTGAGCCTTCTTATCTCCTTGCGCAGCACTTCCATCTCCGCCGCATCCCGGGATAAATCTCCCTTCAAGCTGACAGTTGCTTTCCCTCTATGCGAAACAGCGGCTGCCGGCTTCATACGATTCCTGCTGCATGCGGAGCATTAGTTCGCATTCAGGACAACCCTCTGAAGGTGCGCACCCCGGCGAGCAGGTCAACAATCTCCTTTAGTTCCTCTGAATATTTACCCATTTCAAAATGGATATCCTCAGGTTCGAGGCTTTCGCAGAACAGGGCACG
>PLXX01000081.1 GCA_003153275.1 Nitrospiraceae bacterium
AGGTGCATTGTGAAAACACCGTCGGAATGCCCAGAGGACGCTTCTCCTTCGGTTTGCCACGTTTCGGTATGTGCACTCTCCGAACAGGCATCGGTGCATAACCGTCACTTCTTAATTCCCCGTGAAGTTTCTCAAGCTCGTTCTCCGCAATTGAATCAAACACCTCAACGCTCACGGCATCAACTCCGCCTGCTCCCCGGTTTTCCTTCACCTTCTTCCAGGCCAACTGCAAATTACTCAGCTTGTACACCTTGTCAATCAGCGAATGTACCTTCATCCTCTCGATCGTGCTTACTTGCTCCATTGTCGCTAGTCTCCTCTGTTACAGTCTCCGGGTCTTTCTCTAATGGAACTATCCTTCGTCTGCACCATACTCTCTGCCTCCTCTGAATCTTTCAGCTTCAGTTAAGCGAATCGCCTTCCCCTCATAAACCACTTTTTGAGTGATTTCGAGCTATCCCTTTACAGACAGTCCCGGCGTTTCTGCTGTTCGCCGGTTCAAGTACTATTCGATTCTCCGACTCCTTGCACCGCTTCGGCATTCATTTCAGGGTTGCCTTATAGAATGCTTTACTTGACCACTATGCTTGTCTGATCAGGACGGTCGTGCACAGCGACCACCATCCCGGCTATTCTTATCCACCGGCCCTTTTACGGTGAGCCTATCAAGACGATACAAGGTCTCCGTGGGTCGTCTGTCTGTCTTCCATACCATGCCGCCCGCACACACCTTGGTACGACGGGTGGATTAGAACGCCTTCGCCTCCATAGTGCAGGCTCGACCTTTTCCCGTCTTTGGCCGACCGGTTCATCACTGAGGTAGCCCTCATTGATTACAGCCTGGTATTTCTCCTCAAGCCCTTCGGATTCCACCTCACGGTGGACACCCTGCCCTCCGGGTTTCCCCGGCCCCCGAGTCGTTACTCCCGGGTTCGGATATGAGTCCCCTAATCTGAGACTCAGTGGGACTTCAACCCACCTGACAGTCAAACTACCACGCACACACTACGCCGATGTCTGACTACTCAACAGTGTTCATGCAAGCATTACGACCACAGGTCTTCCCTTGCCGTCCCGTCCTAACATCTTACAACGGGAACCATTGAGTTCTCCCGGTTCTCGAACATAGAGCTTACACACATGCACAAGTTCTTCGACTCCGCAGGGCCGGACAGCGACTGACTGTGTAGCGCCACTGTCTGTGTTGCCTTCCCAACCTGACGACGCGGTCGGCACCCCAAATGATTGATTTCGGAGCTCAATTGCCTGGCCTATGCTCCCCCTGTCAACGCTTCGCTTGCAGACTCGCGTCTACCTACGCATGACTCGGGGCCATTATGGATCAGTTCATCCTTTCATGTGGGGCTGTCTCATCCCCTGCTCTATGCCGATTTACCCGGCGCTTCCGTCAGACCATTCCCCTCCTGACACTTTCGGCACAGCTTTATATGTCAGGTCTTTGCAGGTTGTTGCCAATCCCTGCTGCGAAATGGCCCTTCCCGACGTTATCTCTGCCAGTCCTTCCTAAGATGCCTAGACCCCTACCGCGACGGTTTGCAGGTTGCACTTGCCTGTTACTTCCCCTGCAACATCGGCCTTCCCCAAGCCCTAACTGGGTCGGCATACCGTATTATTCCGCTAAAGCGACTTCATAGCGGAGATGAATTTCGTGACTGCAGCCATTTTCTTATGTTTAGGCCTCCTAGTTTGCTCGCCACCCTGGTCGCTCCTACCACCACTCTACTGTGGGGCAGACGGTGACTTTTACGTCCGAGCAGTGCATGCTCTGTTACCTCAGCATGCTTCGGATATGCTAGCCGTCCGAACAAGCAATTGACGGCGCAGGGACTTTCACCCTGCCAGACTCGCCGCCTTGTCGGCTACTCCTAGGCAATCCATCACAAGGAGAATTATCCCGCCTGTTAAGCTTATGACGGCTTTTGTTTTATCAGCGGTGAGATAAGGGGTAACGCCAAGGAGTATCAACAGCACCAAGGATAGCTCAAGAAGCCCATGATCAAGAATCAGCAGCGGCCCGGCAATAAAACCTCTCTTTGCCGACTCACTGATGGTGATCGTAAAAAGCGGGCCGGGAACGAGCGCCTCTGAAAGTGCCAGCATTAAGGAGGAGATCGCAATCAGAACAATATTCATCCAGACAACGCCGCCTGATATTCCCACCAAAGCTTGTCCTTCGGGATACCGGCGTCGATGAAATCCCAGGGTAGTATCTCTGCAACATCCCTGTTTCTGAAGAGATAATAATCATAATCCGCCTTCCTGACAGAAGCTTCTCCAAAACCGGCAAGTGCCTCAACTAGCACCGACGAGCGGCGATCGCCAACAGAGAAAAGTCCCTGTATATAAGCCTGTTTCAGGACATCATGAAACACCTTCACCCCCTTCACATGGGAAAGTCTTTTTTTTATGTGCCTCTGCCGCTCTTTCACTTCGCTCATCTTCGCCATGGGAAGCCACTGAAAAGGGGTAAACGGTTTTGGGACAAAGGTACTAACACTCAGGGTGATATACCCTCTCCTGTTCTGACTGCGGATCTTCTTAACCAGTTCGATGATCCCCTCAATATCCTCCTGCGTCTCTGTCGGAAGACCGATCATGAAATAAAGCCTGAGGGTCTCAACACCGGCAGAGAGTATCAGTCCGGCCGAGTCCAGGATGTCCTCCTCGCTGATCTGCTTGTGGATAACCTTTCGCAATCTGACAGTTCCTGCCTCAGGCGCAATAGACACACTCTTGTGCCCTCTCATCAGCGATATGATCCGGCCGCTCTGAGCACTTGCCCTGAGCGACGTTATCGAGAAATCAACCCCCTCAATGGCCAAGATATCTGCGATATGTGGATAATCAGAGAGAGACGGTCCGACGAGACCTACTTTGCCGGTCTTCTTCATTGCCTCACCAATTTCGCCTTTCAGGTCAGACGGGTCTTTTTTCCTGGGAGGATTATAGATATGCCCCGCAATACAAAATCTGCACGACCATGGGCAGCCCCGCATCGCCTCGGCAAGATACATGTTCGAAAATTCCGCCTCGGGAGTAATGATTGACGGTTTGATCAGGCTGCAGGAAAGATCCCTGACCGTCCGTTTTTTTATAACAGCAGGCGCATGATCGAGGGCTCTCCGTTCCACTATCCGATGATCCTTTTCACCATAGTCTACAATGTAGCTATGTGGAACATAGACACCCGTGATCTGCATCGCCGCCTGATAGAGCTCGCGGCGCGTCCCTGAACGCCGGCAGAGAGCGATAAACTCGGGAAGCATATCTTCAGCTTCGCCCACAAAACAGATGTCTATAAAATCCGCCAGTGGTTCAGGGTTATAAAAACAGCAGACACCGCCCATCACCACAAGTGGATGTCGGGTATTACGGCCGGAGCTTCGCAGGGGAATTTTTGCCAGTGCAAGGATTTTGAGTATATTCGGATAATCGTTTTCGAACGAAACTGAGAAGGCAACAATATCAAAACGAGAAAGCGGCCTCCGTGACTCCAGCGTAAATAGCTCAGTATTGGTTCTACGGAAGACTTCGAGATCATCCCCAGGAGGAAGAAAGGCGCGTTCACACACTACATCGGGCATGGCGTTTAGCAGTCCGTATATCCCCTGAAACCCGAGACTCGACATCCCGACAGCATAGGTATTCGGATAGACGAGCGCAATAGTGATCTTCCCGCCGGGGTCTTTATAGATAGTTCCTTTTTCCAGGGAAAGCAGGTGATCAGCCTTTTCGAGCAGCCTCTGATCCATCGCATTATTATACTTGTTTAACACAGACGGCGTCGCGATGAGGAACTCTTATGGTACGACATGAGTATTATTGTCAGTGGCGATATGGTAAACTTTTGCATGACGATCGTTACCCAGAACAAAAAGGCGTTCCATGACTATGCGATCGACGAGACAGTTGAGGCAGGTATTATGCTTACCGGTACCGAGGTCAAATCCCTCCGCGGCGGAAAGGCGAACCTCAAAGACAGCTATGTGATCATAAAAAGGCTTGAGGCCTTTTTGCTGAACTGCCATATCAGTCCCTATACGCATGGCAATCTCATGAATCACGACCCGATCCGGACGAGAAAATTACTGCTGCACCGGAGGGAAATCGAAAAACTGCAGGCAAAAACAGCACAAAAAGGCTATTCGCTCATTCCTCTGAAGATCTATTTCAAGGGTTCTCATGCCAAAGTCGAAATCGGTCTGGCCAGGGGGAAAAAACAGTATGAAAAACGGGAGACTATCAAAAAGAAAGAGTCGGACCGTGAGATAGAAAGGGCGATGAAGGGCAGAAACAAGTAATAAACGCGCTCAACTCAATCCATTGAGAAGCAAGAGTTTTCCATCCCGATGTTGTCAAACTTCTTCATAAATCTGTAGGATATCTGTAAGTTTTTCGTGTGATAAACTCTCCGCATTATGATGGAAAAATGGACAACGATATGAAGGAAGGTCCGGTACGTTCTTTGATCTTGCTGGCGTCATCTCCGCGTGATGCTGAAAAGAATTGACACCGTAAATTGATATTATGACAAACACGAAAGTTATTGAACTTTTATGAGAAGAATATTGCTGACTATTGCCCGGATTGTTGCTCTGGAGGTTTCTGCAACTACACTTGACGTTCCAAAGTTTGAAGGATTTGTAAATGACTATGCAGGCATGATATCGCCTGGAGCCAACTCGCCCTCCGCAATGGCAGAATCTATCTCGACCTCGGCATCTGGCGCACAATTCAGACAGAGTCCCTTATACTTGTTCCAGCATACATCGCAGGAATACTGAAACCATTTACCGCACCGGTGAAAATGTTTTTTTACCTGCTCAACTACATTTCTAAATGCTTCATCCCTGCAGTTCCCCACCCCTGACTGAACCAGGCCTTCGATCTCATCTCCAACATTGCCGAGACGAGAACATCTCCGAACATTCCTGGTGCCTTACCGAGCCACACGAAAGCCTGTCCGCCGCAGTATGGGATGAACTCAGTCCGCCAGGTGTAATTGCACCGTTCACAATAAAATTCAACTTGAAAGCCAGCGCTTACCCCGTGTTGCTGACAGAGGTCATTATAATTGTCACCGAACTGAATTTCTCCCTGATTGTGCTATAATAAAACATGACCTAATGGGGGCGAATGGGCTCGACGGGGGTTATGAGGCATACGTGGCATGCCGTGGCTCCATCACCACGTAAAAAGATGGAACAAACACAAACGCCAACAACGAACTGGCACTCGCTGCTTAACTAAAAGCAGCTCGCCCCTTTTGGATCGCCTGTGTCCGGGAGACGGCGACAATCTCACAGGCTGGCTGAAGAATGCGCACCCCGTCCTTCGGCGAGACTCAGGGTGATAGGTATCTGGGATAGTTTGTCGGTCGACGCTCCTGGAACCGAAACTGAAAAAGACTGACTACGCATGTAGAAGCTTATGTGTAGTACCTTCGGACCGGGGTTCGATTCCCCGCGCCTCCACCATTATTATTGATTAATATCAATAGGTTGTGTATTTATTGTGTAAATCTTACCGTCCCGGGAATGAAGTTTCCAATATTTTGTTCTGCACAAGGTGACGCGACTATATTGCTCCGGTGAATCTCTGTTACCCTGTCCCCTTTAGTCGTTTGGTTAAGGCTAAGTACTATGCCTTCGAAATGTTTATCAGTTCCTCTTCGATCATCCCAATGAAGAGAGGTATTTTGTAGGCATTATGCTTCAAAGGCAGCGCTCTGTTGACCGTCAAAGCTGCTGTGCGTTTGATTGAATCGGAATCGAGAATGCTGCCCGTAAGTGCCTTTTCAGCATCAAATGCGAGCCAGGGAATTGGCGCTGCCCCGCTTAGGACGATTCTCGCATTCGTGACTTTACCCTCTGATATCTGGAGCGAGAGCGCGACCCCTGCGAGAGCGAAATCCCACGAACGTCGGGCACGCACCTTTCGGTATGAGCTTTTCAGTCCTTTGACAGGGGGCGGGAGGACAATACCGGTCACTATTTCACCTGGTTCGAGGACTGTCTCCTTTGTCACGTCCTTTGACGGAGAAACATAGAAATGATCAAGAGAGACTGTTCTCATGCCGACAGGACCAATGATATTAACTGCTGCCCCGTAGGCAACAAGCGCAGGCGCGGTATCAGAGGGATGAACAATGTAACAACCGTCGCCGCCGAAGATGCAGTGGTAGTAGCTCTCGCCCGCAACAGCATAACACCTGTCTCCTCCTTTGCGGAGGCAATGGAACTCGCCGCGATAATACCAGCACCTTGGCTTCTGGCAGAGGTTCCCACCGATGGTCCCCTGATTTCTAAGCTGTGGGCTTGCCACCTGGGCGGCGGCCTGAGCAAGTGCCGGGTAGCGATCTCTTATCACCGGGCTCTCACTAATGTCAGTGATGGTATTGAGTGCGCCAACACTCAAACCACCTTCGGGCGTTTCCCTGGTCCCCTTCAGTTCTTTGAGTCCGCTGATACTGACGACCATGTCGCTGCTAAAAACATGGTCCTGCAGGCAACCAAGGAGGTCGGTCCCACCAGCGTGTATTCTCGCACTGCCTTTCGCTAGACCTGATACTGCATCCTGGATGGTTTTTACCTTCATATAGGAAAATCCGGAAATCATGGCGTCTCCTCCTTTCCACCCCTTTCGAGGGCGGGACAGAGACGAAGAGGCGTGATCGGAGTCCCTGTCATCCTGATACCAACAGCATTATAGACTGCATTGGCGATAGCTGGTGCAGTCGGGATTGTTACAGGCTCTCCGAGACCTTTTGCCCCAATCGTGTTCGCTGCGTCGTCAGGCTTATCTATGGGAAGGGATATCATTTCATCAGGGACATCAAGGCTCGTCGGGAGTTTATAGTCATGCCAGTTCCTGTTCATCATCTTCCCTGTCTGGCCCCGGTCCAGGATTCGAGCCTCGGTCATGGCAAGACCAATACCCATGGTTATCCCTCCGAAGACCTGATTATCATACGTGAGACGGTTCATTACCCGGCCGCTGTCGTGGCAGCCGAGGAGCCGGATGACTCTCACCTCGGCAGTCATAATATTCACCTCAACTTCGCAAAACTGGGCAGCAAAGGGATTAACCACCTTCCCCTCCGGATTTGGGCCACGGTAGCCCACACCGACAATGACACCCCGTTTTTTCAGACCCGTGACATCACGGATTTTCACCTTAAATGATGGGTCCTTTACTGAAACGACCTCATCACCGCTGAGTGTAAGAGACATATCATCAGCCTTCAGGTCTGCTGCTGCAAAAGAGAGGAGCTGCTGCTTCACACTAAGCGCCGCGGCACGGACCGCAGGACCGTCCGTAGGTACGGTCTTGCTCCCGCCACTCGGCGTTGCATATTGTGTTGTGCCTGTGTCAGCATGTTCGATCTGGATCATATTGGGCTTCACCCCCAACTCCTCCGAAACTATCATCGTCATGACCGTCTTAGTCCCAGTGCCAATATCGCTCACTCCCATGTTCAGGTTCACGCTTCCGTCAGAAAAGAGCTTCACCACTGCCGTGGAAGGTGGATTGCCTCCGCCTGCAAACCAGAGACCGCTAGCCATACCGACTCCTCTCTTCAGGTGGCCTTCTCCTTTGGACTTACGGATATGCGTCCTCGCTTCCTCCCATCCGAAAGCCTTTGCTCCCTCAATAAGACACTCAGCGAGTCCAGTCGTGGTATATGGAGGATTCCCAGCTCGTCCCTGGCTATAGGAAGGAACATTTCTTAATCTGAAAGCAACAGGATCCATATCGATTTTTTGGGCAAGGGTGTCCATCATCTGCTCAAGAGCCCATGCTCCCTGAGGATGACCAGGAGCGCGGAACGGCCGGGCAGGACCAGCGTTTATATAGACATCCTTCATCTCCGTCTTTACATTTGGACGGAGGTAAAGATCCCTGACAAGCCAGTCAATGAGGCTCGTGCCGCCGGCTGGATAAGCGCCTCCGGTTGCGGTGCAGGAGAATTCGAGTGCAGTGAGCGTACCATCCTTCTTCACTCCAGCCTTAAGCCTCATTATGGCAGGAGGCCGGTTGCCAACAGCAAGGAACGTTTCTTCCCTAGTGAGAAATAGCCTGACCGGACGGCCCGTCTTCTTTGCGAGGATAGCGGCGATGACCGTGTACTTTCCGGGCTGGAGCTTGCTGCCGAATCCCCCCCCCCATGTAATGTCCAATGACACGAACTTTGGAGAGGGGAAGCCCCAGTATATCGGCAACACGGGACTGAATTGAATACACCCCCTGCGCCGATTCCCAGATTGTGAGACGGTCGCCGTCCCAGTCCGCCACGCATCCGTGAAGCTCAAGAGGTGTATGGAGCTCGCATTCGGTCCGGTATGTCTCATCGATAATAACGTCCGCTTCGGCAAAACCACTCACCATATCCCCCCTGGAGTACCGGTCTGTCTTGACAGTGTTGCCGCCAGGGTGGAGCAGAGGAGAGGAAAGATCGAGAGATTTTGCTTCTTCAGCGATAAAAGGGAGGACTTGATACTCCACGGTAATCGCTCTTACAGCATCCCATGCCTGATAGCACGTTTCGGCTGCTATAGCAGCCACTTCTTCCCCTTCAAACTTGCACGCAGGGTCGAATATCTTTGACTTAATCTCCTTTGAATAAATCCAATCAAAGTCGGTATCGGCTGTTGTTCCGCTTATCACCGCACGTACTCCCGGCATGCCTTCGGCGATTGCAGTATCGACTTTCTTCACCACCGCATGGGGATGAGGACAGCGGAGGACCGCAGCATAAAGCATCCGGGGAAGATGGATATCGGATGGATAACGCGCAGTCCCGCTGACGCGCTCATATGAGTCCACCGGCGGGAAACGCTTGCCTACGATCTCAGTTTTTTTCCATGGAGCAGGGTCCTTGCCGGGCGGAGGGGTCTCTGGGACCGGAATCCCGCGAAGGTAATAGATGTTTTTGTCAGACTCACTCACCGTGCACCTCCGCGCTTCAGTTCTGCCGCGTGCTTCGCAGCCTCGAAGATGTGGTTGTACGCCCCACAACGGCAGAGATTGCCGCTTACTGCCAACCGGATCTGTTCGGTACTAGGATGCTGCTCCTTCCTCAAAAGGCCCTCAACTGACATGATCTGCCCAGGTGTGCAGTATCCGCATTGAAAGGCATCATGCTCAACAAAAGCCTTTTGGACAAGCCCCAGCTCTTCTCCCTTCATCAACCCCTCGAGAGTCGTAATCTCAACTCCCTCAGCCTCAACAGCAAGGGTCATACAGGCGTACCTCGGTATGTTGTCAATCAACACGGTACATGCACCGCACTCGCCCCGGCCGCAGCCTTCCTTAGTAGCAGTAAACCCCAGCTCTTCCCTCAGCACATAGAGGAGCGACCATCGGGGCTCCACAAGCATCTGAAATTGTTTGCCATTGATCAGGAGAGTTATCTTGTTTCCTTCACCAGACTTGATGACAGCTGCAGAAGCCTCACGTTCTTTTCCAGGAAGTCCGGAGTCGGCAACAACCAGAGCCCCAGCCCCTGCCGAGGTCAGGAACTGGCGTCGGGTCAGTCCTTTTCCACATGCGCATTGATATTTTTCTTTATCGCCGCTCATAGCGTCTTCCTCCATGCCAAGGTTCGTCATGTCGATCACAGCGAAAATATGCGGGAGAACAAGAAATTTATTAGCTATCGCTGCGATAAACAAACTATATCTCAGGACGGAGGATGAATCAAGACGAGCCGTTATCTTAAAGAAAGCAAAAAAAAGGGCAACGATCTTTCAATCGCTGCCCTGATTCTACAAAAAAATTACTTCTTGTCTGCTGCTGCCTTCTCCTCAGCTGCCTTCTTGTCTGCTGCTGCCTGCTTCTTGGCTGCCTTCTTGTCTGCAGCTGCCTGCTTCTTGGCTGCCTTCTTGTCTGCAGCTGCCTTCTTGTCTGCTGCCTTCTTGTCTGCAGCAATTGTCTTCTCGTTAGCCTTCGTGTCTGCAGCAATTGTCTTCTCGTCAGCCTTCTTGTCTGCAGCAATTACCTTCTTGTCTGCTGCTGCGTCAGCCTTCGGTGCATCAGCTGCAAAAGAGACTGCTGACATAGCAAGAACAAACATAATTGCGGTAATAAGGGAAATCATTTTTTTCATAGTATTCACCACCTTTCCTTTATGAATGATATATCTAAAAGATTTATGTCTCTGACTAAAGTATATGCATGATGCATGCCAACCTAATTTTCTAGCAAATGAGCCATATGTGAGGAAAAGAATTGGTCCTTAATCCCTTATTTAGAGAAAATACTTTACATTTTAAGGAAATATTACTCAAATCGGACTTCAGGGAATTCAGAGAAGCCCTCATAAACAAACTACCCCGCCACAGGCGGGGTAGTTTGTTTATGGTACCGGAGACGGGAATTGAACCCGTATGAAGTTGCCCTCGAGGGATTTTAAGTCCCTTGCGTCTGCCAATTCCGCCACTCCGGCAAGGTTTTAAGATACAGGAAAACAGCACAAAAAAACAATCGACCACAGCAGGGATGAAGCCGGGAACAGGTGGTATTTCCCGTGTAGACAGACTCCAGTAAAACAGCTGTATCAGGCAACTGTATAAATAATTGACTTGGCATCAGTGCTGTGTAACAATAATGTTATGTGGGACTATACCGAAAAGGTAAAAGAGACATTTCTGAAACCGAAGAACGTCGGAGAGATCAAGGATGCCGACGCCATCGGCGAGGTCGGCAGCATCGTCTGCGGTGACGCACTCAAGCTCTATCTGAAGGTCAACAAGGAAAGCGGGAGAATCACCGATGCCAGATTTCAGACCTTCGGCTGTGCAAGTGCCATAGCCAGTTCCTCTGCCCTGACCGAGATGGTTAAGGGCAAAACTCTGGATGAAGCTATGAAGATCTCAAACCAGGACATAGCTGATTATCTGGGAGGCCTTCCTGCCCAGAAAATGCACTGCTCGGTTTTGGGGAGAGAGGCCCTTGAAGCGGCAATTGCCAATTTTCGTGGCCAACCGTTGCCCAAAAAAGAAGAAGGCCGCTTAGTCTGTAAATGTTTTGATATCACCGAGGAAAAAATACGGAAAACAGCCATCGAGAACCGACTTACAACTGTTGACGAGATAACCAATTTCACCAAAGCAGGCGGAGGGTGCGGGGAGTGCAAGGGAGATATTGAGGAAATCCTTCGCAGTATCTGGGCACTAAAACTGCCTGAAAAACCTGCTCGATCTGCTAAATTGACAAACCTCCAGAAGATATCGCTGATTCAGGAGATAATAGAGGCTGAGATCAGGCCAGGCCTGCAGGCGGACAATGGCGATGTTGAATTAGTGGACATCGACGGGAACAAGGTGATCATAGCGTTACGGGGCATGTGCACTGGATGCAAGATGTCAACTGTAACAATAAAGGGCATCGAGACCAAACTGCGCGAACTTGTCGGCACCGATATTATCGTCGAGGCTCAATAATGGGAGTCATCTATCTCGACAATAATGCCACTACTCGTATCGCCCCTGAGGTTCTTGAGGCTATGCAACCTTTTCTTAACGACTATTACGGCAACCCTTCTAGTATGCATACCTTTGGAGGGCAGGTTCACAAAAAGATTGAAGACGCCAGGACAGAGCTTTCACGGCTGATTAATGCAGACCCATCAGAGATAATCTTCACGAGTTGCGGAACTGAGAGCGACAACACAGCCATTATGAGTGCAATAGAATCGAATCCGCGCAGAAGGCATATCATAACCACACGTGTTGAGCATCCAGCTGTGCTCAACTTCTGTCAACACCTCGGCAGAAAAGGGTTTCGCATNNATTATGCATGCAAACAACGAAACCGGCGTGATATTTCCTGTAGAAGAAATTAGCCAGTACCTAGAGGAACGTGGTGTCATGTTCCATACCGATGCTGTGCAGGCAGTCGGGAAAATCCCTCTGGATATGAGCAAAACCAGGGTTGGTATGCTCTCTCTGTCTGGTCACAAAATCCACGCGCCAAAGGGAATTGGCGCCCTTTATGTCAGAAAGGGAACGAGGTTCCATCCGTATGTGATCGGGGGACACCAAGAGCGCGGACGCAGGGCAGGCACTGAAAACGTCGCCTCAATCGTGGGACTCGGCAAGGCTGCAATGCTTGCATCCCAAAATATGGACCAAGAGAATACTGGAGTAAGCAGACTCAGGGACAGGCTTGAGAAGGGCCTCATCTCATCATGTCCGGATGCGAGTATTAACGGTGACATACAGAACCGGCTCCCGAATACAACAAATATAAGCTTTGAATACATAGAAGGCGAAGCTATACTTCTCAGACTCAATGAATATCCAATATGTGCGTCTTCAGGATCTGCCTGCTCATCCGGATCCCTTGAACCATCTCACGTACTTAGAGCGATGGGCATACCATATACTGCCGTACATGGTTCAATAAGGTTTTCGCTCAGCCGTTACACTACAGAAGAAGAAGTTGATCAGGTGATAAATATAATGCCGGCTATTGTGAAGGAACTCCGTGATCTATCGCCATTTGGGAGGGACACGCGCTGATGCACTACTGACTTGAAGGTCTGGTCTCTTCGATTGGAGTATTCGCCGCATCAGTTGGAGTATTCGCTGCATCAGACGCTTCGTCCTCGTTGATCGCTTCATACTCAGGCACAACAACCCCCCTCTTCACCATTATGTTGTATATAAGTCTCGAACGGCTCACCACATATTTCGATGATCCCAGAGGATCGAACTTACGCGGATTCGGAAGGACCGAGGCGAGCCTAGCTGCCTCCTCAGGATTAAGCATTGATGCTGACTTGCCATAATACTGTCTCGATGCAGCCTCTATGCCGAAAATACCGCGGTCGCCCCATTCCGCAACATTCAGGTACAGTTCGAGTATCCGCTTTTTGCTGACAGCCCTCTCCATTCGATAGGTAATAATCGCCTCCCTGAGTTTGCGGACCGGATTTTTTGATGGCGACAGATAGAGATTTTTGGTCAACTGCTGACTGATCGTACTACCGCCGAGTTTAAATTTCTTTTCCTTGATGTCTTTTTCTATCGCCTTCTGCATCGCCTCGTAGTCAAAACCCTCATGCTGCCAGAACTTGTCGTCCTCGCCTATCAGCACCGCTTTGATAAGAAACGGAGAGATGGCGCTCAACGGGACCCATTTCTGGTTAATCCTGTATTTCTTCCCCGCCTGCTCCCACTCCTTTTCGCGGTATTTCATGAAAGCGGTCTTCTTCGGGTTCTCTTTTTTGAGGACAGAAACATCAGGATAGAAAAGATTGAACCCGATAAACCCGGCAAGGACAATGAAGATAATAAGGAGTAGCCTTCCTGCACAAGACCGTTTTTTCTTCTTCATTGGATTAAGAATACCTTAAGATTCATCGAAAAGATTACAGCTCGTCCTGGTCCGTCAGCGCAAGTGTCTCCAGCTTATCATCCAGGCCAAGGGCCTTCTGCTGGCGTAGCTCCTCGATCTTCCGGAGCGGTCTTTCGAGCATATTGGTACGCGTCGTCGCAATCGCATCGTACTCTTTTTTAGCAGCATCAAGCCTTTCGCCCATGAGCCTGAACTTTTCCTTATACATCGACCACTGTTTAGAGAATTCAGACAGCAGCTTGAGTATCTCCGAGGCCGTCCGCTCAAGATTAAAGTTTTCGACCGCCTGCCTTATGACCGAGAGTACCGCATACAGCGTAAACGGAGAGCAGAGAATGACCTTCTGCTTCAGCGCCTCGTCCATGATTGTCCTGTCCGATTCATTAATAAAGCCGTAGACCTGTTCATTCGGGACAAAAAGGATAACATAATCAACCGTATTTTCAGCCGGATTGATATAGTCCCTGCTCGTCACCTGTCTGATCATCAACCGCATGTTCTTCAATAACTCTTCCTTAAAGCGTTTTCTGTCATGGTCAGACTGTGCATCCAGGTAGTGCTGATAATTATCCATTGGGAACTTGACATCCATATTCACCTTCAGAAGATTCGGCAGGAGAAACGTGTAGTCCGGTCTTCCTGCCGTCTGTTCTAGGGTCTTCTGCTTGATATAGTTTACCCCTTCGACCAGTCCGATAAGGCGGATGATATCCTCAGCCATGCGCTCGCCCCACTCGCCCCTCTTTTTTGAGCTTGCAAGCGCCTGCTTGAGATGATCAGTAGTGACATTGAGTCTGGTGGTCACCTCCTCGTGTTTCTGTATCAGCGTTGCAACATGGGTAAGTTTGTCTCCGCTTGATTTCCCTACCTCCTCGATCTTTCGCTGGACCTCAGCCAGGGTCTTGCCGATCATCTCAATATTCTGATCTATCAACTCCTTCTTGGTATCAAGCGCTCTGCTGCCCTCCGTTGCCTGGGACTTCAGCTTCTCCTCAGCCAGCCGGATGAACTCGTCCGCATATTTTTTGAACTCATCTGAATTTTTTGCTAGTGCGTCCAGAGAAAGTGCCTTGAATGTCTCGCCGATTTTTAACTCCATTGCCTCGAAACGTTCTATCTCTTCCCTGAGATGCCGCTGGGATTCCTCTAACCGGGCCGCAAGCTGTCTCTCTGAATCGAGTTGACCACGAAGGACATTCAACTCATCATCCCGGTACCTGATCTGGCCCCTCAACTCATGCGTAATTGCCTCTGCACTTTTGGTCCTGCCCTCCAGGTCTGATGCCGTAGTTGCATGCTGCATCTGCAGTTCAGAAATCTGCCGTGTATATGAAGCTGTGATGCTTGACCGTGCAGCCAGCCAGGCTATCAGGAAACCAATGGCAAAACCCGCAAAGATGTATACGGTTGTCACGAATGAAACCTCCTATGATCGCTGGTATTCTACCTTATCAATGCCGACAAAAAACAGACCTAATTCGGTTATAATTTTAACGCCATTATTAATAATCATTTCGAGGAGGTTTGCTTATATGAGCGATCAGCAAAAGGAAGATCTTGAAAGTTCTTTAACGGGATACAAGGAAAAAATCAACCCTTTGGTTAAGGCAACACTTATGTGGGAGAGGGAGCTGATATTCACCGGCCGGACTCAGGAAGGATATGTCATCGAGTACGACGCACATGTCGAGTGGGGATGCAAGCCGACTGACTCACTGCTTCTCAGTCTCGCAGGCTGCATGGGAATCGACGTGGTAATGTTCCTCCAGAAGATGAGAGTTGATTTGGCAGACTTCAGGATCAACCTGACAGCAGAGAGAAACCCTACCCCGCCTCAATTTTTCAGGAAAATTGATTGCGTGTTACATATAGCCGGCAAGAATATTGATGCAAAAAAGATCGATCGTGCGATATCGCTCTCACAAGAAAAATACTGCTCGGTCTATAATTCATTGAGGAAGGATATGGTCATCACCGTTACATATAATCTGGAGGAGAAAGAACCCGCAAAGAAAGAAACGCCGGTGACCGACTGACCTGAAACAACGCTGTTGACAGGGCTAAAGTACGATCTCGGTGCCTATTCCCTCTTTGGTGAAAATCTCAAGAAGCAGGCAGTGAGGGACCCTGCCGTCGACGATATGGGTCTTACTCACTCCGCTGGAGAGCACCTGCAGACAGGACTGGACCTTCGGCAGCATCCCGCCGCTGATCGTGCCGTCCTTGACCAGTTTCGTTATCTGGCTCTTCTTCAGCGTTGAAAGAATAGAACCATTTTTATTAAGCAGTCCGGGGACGTCGGTCAGGAGAATCAGCTTCTCAGCCTTCAGCGATGAGGCTATGGCAGCAGCGACAAAATCAGCATTGATGTTCAGAGTCTCACCTGCCGGACCAACCCCGATAGGAGCAATAACCGGTATAAATCCCTCCCGCTCAAGACTCTCTATGATCCCGGGATTAATCGAAGTCACTTCTCCGACAAGGCCAAGGTCTACGATCTCGCTCTCCCCGGACTCCTCGCGTTTCTTCCTTATCGTCTTTTTCCTGGCTTTGATCAGATTGCCGTCCTTGCCGCTCAAACCCGCGGCCTTTCCCCCATGACGGTTAATGAGCGAGACGATCTCTTTGTTGATCAGGCCACCCAGCACCATCTCGACAATATCCATCGTTTCCTGGTCGGTCACCCTCTGACCGTTCACAAACTTCGGCTTCTTGCCCATCTTCTCCATCGTAGCGGAAATCCTCGGACCGCCCCCATGAACGATCACCGTCCTGATGCCTATATAGCTGAGCATCACGACATCCTTGGCAAACGATTCTTTAAGCTCTTCCTTCGTCTGTGCTGCGCCGCCATATTTTATGACAAATGTCTTGCCGGAAAAGTTCTTGATATACGGCAGTGCATCAATCAGAATTTCCGCCTTCTTTATGACCTCTTTCATTTTGCCCTCCCCTCGAAGCACAGCAGGCATACGGTCTTCCCATCCTTTATCCTGGCACGCGGCTCCATCATCTGCTCACTGCAGACCTCACACGTGAGACTCTTATAAATATGGGCCTCAGGCGGCAATGTAGCGTTGCCCCTTGCAACAGACAGAATTTCCTTGTCGTTCACCTCAAGAATATACTTCAGCTTTGCAGCTTTTCTGTCATGAACGACCTTAAGGACTTTCCCCGAGCGGTCAACCTTGCTGTACTTTTCCCAGGCCTTTTTTTCTTCCGACGATTCAGGCTGTTTTTTGATATTAACTGCAATCCTGACGCTCTTTCCCGATGGGCGTCGAATAAAGGTGTAGACCTGTTTGCCGTAGTCTTTAAAGATTAGATT
This sequence comes from Nitrospiraceae bacterium, assembly GCA_003153275.1. GTDB lineage: Bacteria > Nitrospirota > Thermodesulfovibrionia > Thermodesulfovibrionales > UBA6898 > PALSA-1316. Next base: position 16,712 of record PLXX01000081.1, read on the forward strand.
GCCCTTCCCGAACGTACAGCCGGTCATAACCTGGACTGCATCAACCGCACAGAAACTGTTCTCGACAATAGCAACAATCTCCTCGTCCTCTGCGCGGTATCCCAGTTCCTTCAGTGCCCGGACCGAAACACGATATCCGATTGCAAGGCCAGGGCATGAATGACCATGAAAGTCTATGATGTCATCGTATGTTTTCATATTAACTTTTCAACGAGAGTCAGTGTTTTGTCTCATGCGCCCTATATTCCCTGAGATGCTTTCTCATCTCTTCTCCTTCAATGACGCCTATCTCGACGAGGGCATCTCCAAAATATATGTAGGATTCTTTTTGCTCTCCCAACAACTGATCCACCTAGTCCTTAGTCAATAACTTTTCGTAGACCGCGATCTCACCAAACCGCATCGGTAAATCTTCCTGGATTATCAGGATTCGCTGAACCTGCTCGTCCGTAAGCCATCCCTTCTCCAGAGCCAGCTTGCCGATCATGTGGTTTCTGGTTCTTTGCATCAGGCGGGCGCTGATGACCGAATCCATGGTTATCAGTCCTTTTTCAACAAGATAGCGGCCGAAAAGTAACTGCTTAATCATGACTTTTATTATAGACAACAAACAAAACTTTTGTAAGCAATATTATGGACCTATATCCTGACGTCAGCCTTCACGATAATCGGCTGATAGCCCTCCTGACCCAATGCTTCGGCGACTGCCCATGCGCTGCTGAAACTCTTGAATATACCGATCCTTACCCGGTGATAGATTGTGCCTTTTATTTCAGCCTCCTCGATATAGGCATTGTCATATTTCAGACTCAATGCCTCCTTGAGTCTCACCGCATTTAGATCTTCAGTAAAAGCACCGACCTGGATTGCAAACAGGCCTTTTCCTTCCCTGGCCTGCAACTTCACCGTTTTGATATAGGTAAGATCCCTCCCGACAACTTCTATCATCACCTTCGATGTACCGGATCCGATAACGCCGATTTCTTTTGCCACTGCGTAAGAAAGATCAATGTCCCTTCCCGCAATAAATGGTCCACGGTCGTTGACTAGACACTCGGTCGACCTGTTATTCGAAAGGGGCATCACCTTCAGACGGGTGCCGAACGGATAATCCCTGTGCGCGCAGGTATACGCATGCATATTGAATATCTCACCGGACGACGTCGGCCTCCCATGAAAATCGGCGCCGTACCACGAAGCGACACCATAGGTTATTTCATGCATGATAGCAGGATGGGGTCCTGTTTGTGTAGTCGAACAGGCAGGGAGAAATAACAGGGAAACAAGAAATAAAATTAACTTGTTATTCATGCGCTATGTATAACAACGCTGGCATAAACCTGCAGCGGCGTTCATACATAAAAAGAAAAAGGATTCCGAAACTATCTTTATTTGTATGAAGCCGTTACAGAATATACCGACTAAGGTCTTCATCCTTGACAATATCGCTCAGTTTCTCCCGAACATAATTCCTGTCAATGTCGAGCTTCGAACCCTGTTTTTCAGGGGCCTCAAACGAAATATCCTCAAGCAGCTTTTCCAGAATGGTATGAAGTCTTCTGGCTCCTATGTTTTCTGTCTTGTCATTAACGTGCGCAGCGATATCAGATATTTCGTCCACGGCATCATCCAGAAACGTGATCGCAACATCCTCTGTAGCAAGCAATGCCGTGTATTGCTTTACCAGGGCATTATGCGGTTCTGTCAGGATCCTGATGAAATCAGCCTTGCCAAGAGCATCAAGCTCAACCCGGATAGGAAATCTGCCCTGAAGCTCAGGGATAAGATCCGACGGTTTAGTCATATGAAATGCACCCGACGCGATAAAGAGAATATGTTCGGTCCGGACCGCACCGTATTTGGTCGTCACGGTTGAACCCTCGACAATAGGCAACAGGTCCCGCTGGACCCCTTCTCTTGACACATCCGGACCATGACCGCTGCCCTTACTTGCTATCTTGTCTATCTCGTCGATAAAGACAATGCCGGTCTGCTCGACACGTTCGATCGCCTCCTGTACTATCTTGTCCATGTCGATCAGCTTGTTGGACTCCTCCTGTTCCAGGACAATCATCGCTTCGGGTATCTTAACCTTCTTCCTCTTTGACTTTTCCGGCAGAAGATTGCCGAGCATAGACTTGAGGTTCATCTCCATATCCTCAAGGCCGACGTTCGAAATAATTCCAAAAGGCATGGATTTCTCCCTGACCTCAATGTCGACATACCGCGCATCAAGCTTGCCACCCCGGAGCTGCTCCCTCAGTCGTTCCCTGGTCTCACGGTTCCTTTCGCGCTCCTGCTCGTCTAGTTCTGCTGCCTTGATATGGCGAGGAAGAGGCAGAAGTAGGTCCAGAATCCTCTCCTCTGCAAAGAGCTGAGCCTTCTCCCGGATCGTTTCGAGATGCTCGCCCCTGACCATGTTGACCGATATCTCGGTCAGGTCCCTGATCATCGATTCAACATCGCGGCCCACATAACCGACCTCGGTAAACTTTGACGCCTCTATTTTTAGAAAAGGTGCGTTGGCAAGTTTCGAGAGCCTCCGCGCGATCTCGGTCTTTCCGACTCCGGTCGGTCCGATCATGATTATATTCTTGGGTAACACCTCGTCCTTGAGATCAGGGGGGAGTTGCTGCCTCCGCCACCGGTTCCTCAGTGCGATCGATACCGCCTTTTTTGCCTTATTCTGCCCAATGATGAATTTATCGAGCTCCTCGACGATCTTTCTCGGTGTAAGAATCTCCATGCTATGACAACTCCTCGATACTGATATTTTCATTCGTGTAGATACAAATGCCTGACGCAATCTTCATAGCCTTTTCGATAATCTCCCGTGCGCTCATATCGGTATTCTCATACAATGCCTTGGCCGCTGCCTGAGCAAACGGTCCACCGGAACCAATCGCTGCAGAACCCTCATCAGGTTCAATGACATCGCCGGTGCCCGATATGATAAACACATGTTCTTTATCCGCTATAATCAGCAGTGCCTCAAGTCTCCGGAGCATCTTGTCCGTACGCCAGTCCTTTGCAAGCTCAACGGCAGCGCGGGTCAGGTTTCCACGGTATGCCTCGAGCTTTCCCTCAAACTTCTCAAACAGCGTAAAAGCATCGGCCGTGGCCCCGGCGAAACCGGCAATGACCTTATCGCCGTACATCTTCCTTATTTTCTTGGCGTTATGCTTCAAAACCGTATTGCCAAAAGTCACCTGTCCGTCACCGCCTATAGCGACCTGCCCGTTTCTCCGGACGCAGAGTATTGTCGTTGCGTGAAACATTGTCACCTCGTCAAGCATATTAATATGTTAGTTTACACGATAGTACACCACGCTGTCATCACGTTGCAGCACCCCTAATCCTCCATTAAATAAGCCATGATATCGAAGAAACGGAGTGGCATCGCCCACGGACTATCGTCCGAGTTTTTTCCTCAGTGTCAACCGGTTAATACCCAGGATGCGGGCCGCTTCAGACTGGTTTTCTTTTGTATATGAGAGAATGAAATCAAACAAGGGCTTGTCCACCTCAGCATGGATTTTGTCATAGATGTTCTTTTCCTTTCTGGTGACAGCCTCCCGAAGCAACGGGACCACGGCAGATGATATGGTCTCGGCCCTCTCCGCTTTTTTCACTGAAAGGGATTGATCACCCAGTTCCTTGAGTTCAAGCGTAGTGAGATACGGCGCCTTGCTCAGAGCTATTCCGGAACGGACAATATTTTCGAGTTCGCGGATATTTCCCGGCCAATCGTGCGATTTCAGTTTTTTCAGAAAGTCTTTCGTCACTCCCCTGATCTTCCGGGGCGCCGTATGATGGTAGCGATTTACAAAAAACTGAACGAGCGGCAGAATGTCCTCCTGCCTCTCACGTAGCGGGGGAACGTGTATGGTAGTAACTCGCAGACGATGATAGAGGTCCTCCCGGAACGTTCCCTCACTCACCATACGCGTCAGGTTCCGGTTCGTGGCGGAAATAACGCGGACATTCACCTGGACCTCTCTGGTACTGCCAAGGGGATAAAAGGTCTGGGTCTGCAGAAAACGGAGGAGCTTACCCTGCAGGGCAAGAGGCATTTCCCCTATTTCGTCAAAAAAAACCGCTCCTTCATCAGCAATCTTAAGCAACCCCTCTTTTGCGGCCGAGGCCCCGGTAAAGGAGCCCTTCTCGAACCCGAAGAGTTCTGACTCCAGCAGATTGTCAGGAACAGCAGCACAATTGACAACCACAAACGGCTTCCCGAAGCGCGACGAAAGCTGCGCAATCGACTCTGCAATAAGTTCCTTTCCGGTCCCTGTCTCGCCGGTAATCAGAACAGGAGCTTCGACCTGTGACAGACGAGCCAGTTTTTTGCAGGTCTGCATGATTGAAGGAGAATGCCCTACAATGGCGCAGGTAGGCACTGGTAGAATATGCCGTATCTCTATCACGCGCTTCAATTCGTTGCGAAGCGTAAGCAGTTCACCCAGCATCATGCCCAGATCGTCACGACTAAGCGGTCTTTGCATGGTCTCATATGCCCCGGCAGTTACTGCCTTCATGATCCTGTCCGTATTGTTCAGGCAGGTCACCGCAACCACAATCTCGTGTTCGCTCAACTCCCTTATCACGCCTGTCTTCATCGTATCGATATCGACAAACACAATAGCATTTTCTAATTTCTTCCCGCCTGGAAAAAGCCGATAGTCTTCAGGGAGGGCAGCAGCAAGTTCTTTTTTTAGCGAATTGTCTGTCGTATAAATAAGAGCAGTCTTCATGATAATGCTTATAGTATAATCACCTTGATTATATTTTAAGCAAGATCTTTTTGTCGCTATCAGGGGAGCGGGAGTGGTTGCTATCTATTTCTCATCCTTGTCTGCAAGAGGATGGGCCTTGTCGTATACATCAATCAAGTGGGTCAGGTCCAGATGAGTATATTTCTGGGTCGTCGAAAGAGAGGAGTGTCCGAGCAGTTCCTGGATGACCCGCAGATCAGCCCCTCCCTGGAGTAGATGAGACGCAAATGAATGCCTCAGGGTATGCGGTCCAATCTGACCGTTGATGCCTATAAGCCGCGCATATTTGACCACGACCCTTCTGATGCCGCGGTCAGAGAAGGGGGTGCCCTTCCTGTTCAGGAAGAGTGCATTATGTTTTCTCTTAAGCAGAATCTTTTCGACCAGATAGGTCTTGATAGCATCAACCGCCTTTGACCCAACCGGCACAATGCGCTCTTTCTTGCCCTTGCCCCGGACTTTCACCAAGCCCTCCTTCGTGTTCATGTCCTCGACCTTGAGCCCGGCAACCTCACTCACCCGCAGTCCGCTTGAATAGAGGAGCTCAAGGATAGCCCTGTCCCTGGCATGTATAAACCCGATGGCTTCGGGTTTTTCAACAAGAGAAAACGCATCGTCAACCGTCAGGAACTTCGGTAAATGGGACGGGATCTTAGGGCTTGAAACCAGCCTTGCGGGATTGGACGTTATCTGTCCTTCGCGATAGAGGTATTTGAGGAATGACCTGACCGCTCCCAACCGCCTGCCTGCAGTCGTCTTGCTCAAGCCGCTTCTGATCTGCAGCGCTATAAAACCTCGTATGTCGATCAAATCAATCTCTTTCGGCGGCTTCTTTACATAGTCGCTGAAGTCCGCCAGATCCTTCCGGTAGGCTCGGACTGTATGCGCTGACGCTGCCCGCTGGACCTCAAGATAGCGTATAAATTTGTCTATATGTTCTTTCATACATCACAGGACATGCTCCAGATACTGCTCCCAGTCTTTCAATGCTTGTTCAACTATAATCGCCCGGCGGGCCTTTTTATCCCGAATCTGCGCTGCTGCAGCCGGCACAGGGAACAGGCCGAAGTTTATATTGCTCGGCTGGAAGTGTTTGTTTTCGGTCTCGACAAGATGCCCGATCAATGCGCCGTGCGCAGATACAGAGGGAACGGGCACAGGCTGCTGCCCCCGTATCCTCGATGCGGCATTAATCCCTGCGATCAGCCCCATAGCTGTTGATTCGATATATCCCTCAACCCCGGTAATCTGGCCCGCGACAAATAGGTCTTTCCGTGCCTTCAGCGAGAGATCTCTGTTGAGCGACAACGGCGCATTGATAAACGTGTTTCTGTGGAGGCTACCATAGCGGAGGAATTCAGCCTTCTCAAGGCCAGGAATCAGACTGAATACCTTTTTCTGTTCAGGCCATTTCAGCCGGGTCTGGAAACCGACAAGGTTATAGGCCGTCAGCTCCCTGTTCTCCGCACGCAACTGGACAACGGCATAGGAATCTCTGCCAGTCCTCGGGTCACGAAGTCCCACCGGCTTCATCGGCCCGAACCTCGGCGTATCAACTCCCCGGACTGCCATCATCTCTATCGGCATGCATCCCTCGAACACCCTGTTCTCCTCAAAATTGCGGGGCGTTAAACTGTCCGCCGTGGTCAACGCAGCATAGAACCGTTCATATTCTTCCTTCGTCATCGGGCAATTGACATAATCGTCACCCCCCTTCCCGTATCGGGACATACGGTAAACCTTTGCATCATCAATAGAAGCGGCATCAACGATCGGGGCAATCGCATCGTAAAAATAGAGATAGTCACTGCCCACAATATCCGACAGGCTTTTGCTCATAGCTTCTGACGTAAGAGGACCGGTCGCAAGAACTGCAAGTTGTCCCGGAAGCTCCGTCATTTCTTCCCTGATCACCGTGATATTCGGATGCGCCTCAAGCCGTTGCGAAATAAACTCCGCAAATACCATACGGTCTACGGCCAGGGCAGAGCCCGCAGGAACCGTCGCCGCTTCTGCCGCCTCCATAATCAGGGACCCCCCCATCGAGAGTTCCCTTTTCAGCAGACCCGGTGCACTCTGGGGATCATTCGACCGCAGGGAGTTTGAGCAGACAAGCTCTCCCATTAGACCAGTGTGATGGGCCTCAGTCAGTTTGTTTGGCCTCATTTCATACAGCCTTACCGCGATACCTCGCGATGCCGCCTGCCAGGCAGCCTCTGAACCTGCAAGCCCGCCGCCGATAATGATCAATGAATCAGGAGATGAATCAGACATGGTTAATTGTAACTTAATTAAATCTGAAATGCTAAAATACGAAATAGCGTTAATCCGTATGTTCAGACTGAAAGAATATGCCTTTTATGTAGACCCTGAGGTGAACCTCTTGCAGGTTGCAGGCAGGGCATTGCTATTTATAATTTTGTCTGCCTGGGGACTCGTGTTCATCTTCTCTTCAGTGGAAAGCAATTATGCCGGCACCAGTTTTCTGCATCTCATTAACCTTCCCTTTCATGAGGCGGGTCATATCTTTTTCCGTTTATTCGGAAGGTTCCTGACTATTCTCGGCGGAAGCCTGATGCAGGTACTGATACCGGTAATCTGCCTCGGCGCCTTTCTGCTAAGGACACGAGATCCGTTTGCCGCGTCAGTCGGTTTGTGGTGGACAGGAGAAAGCCTGCTGGATCTGGCGCCGTATATCAACGATGCCAGGACCCTGAAGCTTATGCTCCTCGGCGGCGTAACCGGTGCTGATGTCGAAGACTACCATGACTGGGAGTATCTGCTGGGAAAACTGGGTATGCTCGACTGTGATCACCTGATTGCCAAGGCAACGCATCTAATAGGAAGTATGCTTATGATCACTGCCTGCGTATGGGGAGGCTATGTGATCTGGAGGCAATTTCGTTTTATTAGGGATGAAAACTGATATAAGAGGGAAAGACAATTTTTTCAACTGCAGCGCATCACAGGACATCAGCCCGTTTCCCGGGCTTTCGGCTCTATATCGACTATAGACTCCTTCTTAAACTTCCTGCCTTTCCAGATCAGATAGATGGCAGGATAGATTGTCAGTTCAAGGATCTCTGAGGTTATAACACCCCCGACCATCGGCGCCGCTATGCGTTTCATCACATCTGACCCTGCCCCGTGACTGAACATGATCGGAATCAGCCCGGCGAGGATCACGCCGACTGTCATCAGCTTCGGGCGTATTCTCTTGACAGCCCCGTGCATGATCGAATCCTTAAGGTCATCAATACTTTTCATCCTGCCTTCTCTTTTCCACTGTTCGTAGGCGAGATCGAGATAGAGGAGCATAACAACCCCGGTCTCTGCATCAAGCCCGGCAAGCGCGATCATACCGACCCATACGGCAATGCTCATATTGTAGTTCATGTAATAAAGAAACCAGAACGACCCGACCAACGAAAAAGGCACGGCTAGAAGAACGATCATGGTTTTGGTGGCGGACTTTGTGCTCAGGAAGATAAGCACAAAAATTATCAACAGGGTAAGGGGGATGACAAGCCTTAGCCGCTCTTCTGTTTTAACGATGTACTCGTACTCACCGCTCCACTGCAGACGGTAGCCATTGGGGATCCTCAGCGATGATACCTTCTTTTTTGCCTCTTCAACGTAGCCGCCAACATCCCTGCCGGAAAAATCTATATACACATAGGAGGTCAGGAGACCCTCCTCACTTTTAATCATTGCCGGCCCCCTCACGGTCTTGATATCAGCCAGCTGTCCCAGCGGAACCTGCAGGACAGCAGGGAAGTTCGAAGACTGATATGTGGCTGACGGAGCCATTGCGCCTCCGGATTTTTCAGAACCTCCTGCCGCCTTCATCATCACCGGCACGAGTATCTTGCTGATCATGGCCGGATCGCTTCTGAGCTCCCGGGCATATCTAAGGTTTACCGGATACCGTTCCCTGCCCTCGATCGTTGTCGTGAGGTTAGTGCCGCCGACAGCTGTCTCAATGATCTCCTGTACATCCTCGACAGACAGGCCGAAACGCGCAATCTCCTGACGCTTCACGCTGATGTCGAGAAAATATCCCGTCGTAACCCTTTCAGCATAGACGCTCCTTGTCCCCTTGATGTCCTTGACCAGCCCTTCAATCTCTAGCCCTATCCTGTCAATCTCATCAAGCTTCGGACCAAGGATCTTTATGCCTACCGGGGTCCTGATTCCGGTGGAGAGCATGTCTATGCGCGCCTTGATCGGCATAGTAAATGAATTGGCAACGCCTGGTATGGACAGGAGATCGTTCATCTCGTTCTTGAGCTTTTCCGGATCCATCCCTGGCCGCCATTCCGCTTCAGGCTTGAGATTGATGACCGTCTCGAACATCTCCATCGGGGCAGGGTCCGTTGCGGTCTCCGCACGACCTGCCTTGCCAAAGACTTGGGCAACTTCAGGGATGCTCTTTAATAATTTGTCCTGCATCTGCAGCAGCCGTGATGCCTCTGTGATAGAAGCCCCCGGCACGGTAACCGGCATATAAAAGAGTGTGCCCTCGTAGAGCGGCGGCATGAATTCCGACCCGAGCTTCTTAATCGGATAAATGGTAGCTGCCATGACAATCACGGCAACAACAACCACAAGCCATTTATATTTAAGAGCAAAGGCAACACGTGGTCTGTATATTTTGCCGAGGAAGACGATGATCGGATTTTTCTCCTCCGGCAGGATCTTCCCCCGTATGAACATAGTCATCAGTACCGGAGTAAGTGTAATGGCAAGAAAAGATGCAAACAACATCGCAAACGTCTTTGTAAATGCCAACGGTTTAAAAAGCCTGCCTGCCTGGGCCTGGAGTGTGAATACAGGTAGAAAACCCACAGAAATAACAAGTAGTGAGAAAAAGAGCGAAGGGCCTACCTCTTTTGCCGCCTCAATGATCACATCTACCCTGTTTTTTCTCTCACCTCCGCTCTTGCATACTGCCGGACTATCAGGCCCTTCAGATGAGCTCAGACATTCCCACTCCTCCAGTTTTTTATGAGCGTTCTCAACCATAATAATCGAAGCATCCACCATCGCGCCGATCGCTATTGCAATACCGCTGAGGCTCATGACATTAGACGAAATGCCAAGATAATACATACAAATGAACGATATTATGATCGCTATGGGGAGCGTCAAAATAACAACCAGTGCTGAAGGCAGATGGAACAGAAAGACGATGCAGACCACACTCACTGCAACCGTAAGCTTGATAATCTCTTCCTTCAGCGTCGCAATAGACCGGTGTATCAAATCTGACCGGTCATAGGTAACAACGACTTTCACCCCAGTAGGAAGACTCGTTTCGAGGTGCTTAATCTTCTCCTTGACCGCTTCAATTACCTGCAGAACATTTTCACCGAATCTGACAACAACAATCCCGCCTGCAACCTCACCCTTTCCATCGATATCTGCAACTCCCCTTCGAATCTCCGGCCCAATTCTGATGTCCGCAATATCTTTCAATAAAACAGGCGATCCACCACCATTGTTGCCGACAGATATATTCTTTAAATCAGCTACATCCTTAATATAGCCCCTTCCTCGCACCATATATTCTATCCCGCTGAACTCGAGCAGCCTCCCTTCAACGTCCTTATTGCTCTTGCGTATGGCATCCATAACCGTCGTCAGAGGAATGTTGTAGGCTAGAAGTCTGTTGGGATCGACGGTGATCTGGTACTGTTTTACAAAGCCGCCGATACTGGCAACCTGCGAAACACCCGGAACGCTCTCAAGGGCAAGTTTCAGGTTGAAGTCCTGCAGAGAACGGAGTTCAGCAAGATTTTGTTTTCCGGTTTCATCGACCAGGGCATAGGAAAACCCCCATCCAACACTGGTTGCGTCAGGTCCAAGCATAGGGTTCACATCAGCAGGGATCTTGTTCCTGACTGCCTGAAGATATTCGAGGACCCTGGAGCGCGCCCAGTAGATATCCGTCCCCTCTTCGAAGATGATATAGATAAAAGAACTGCCGAGGAACGAAAACCCGCGCACTGCCTGGACCTTTGGTGCTGCCAGCAGGGTTGAGGTTATCGGGTATGTTATCTGGTCTTCAACAAGGTCAGGGCTTTTGCCCGCCCATTCAGTATACACGATGACCTGTGTATCGCTCAGGTCGGGTATCGCATCGAGAGGGATATTCTTCAGCGACCAGTATCCCCATATCGAAAGCGAGACAACGAACAGGAAGACAACAAACCTGTTTCGGCTGCTGTATTCAATTATTTTTTCGATCACAAAATTATTTTTTCATACTGAGCGGTTTAACGCCCTTAAGCTGCGCTTCGGAATCTATCAGGAAGTTAGCCGACGAGGCCACCTTTTCGCCCGCCTTCAAACCTCTTGTCACCTCTACCAGCCCGTCACTCTTTATGCCGGTCATCACTTCTCTGGGTTCAAAATTCCCCTCTCCCCTGTCAACATAGACAACCTGCCTTACGCCGGTATCGATAACAGCCTCTTCCGGCACCGCAAGCCTGTTTCCGAGATTAATCGCAAGCTCGACATTGGTGAACATCTGGGGCTTGAGTCTGCCTCCGGGATTAGGCAGGGTAAATCTAGCCTTGGCTGTCCTAGTCTCTGCAGAAAGGGTCGGGTAAATATAATCGACCTTTGACACAAAATCCTTTCCCGGAAAATAGCTGAGGCTGATATGCGCTGTCTGACCCTCTTTGACGAACGGCAGATCATATTCATAAATATCCGCGATCACCCAGACAGACGAAAGGTCTGCAAGGTCGAAAAGCTTATCTCCTGGCATGACCCGCATCCCCTGAAGGGCCGTCTTCTGGACAACATATCCACTCACCGGACTGTACAACGTGAGCGTTCTGACGGGCTTTCCCGTTTCCTCAATCTTTTTAATCTGCGCATCGGAGATGTCCCACAGCCTCAACCTCTGTTTGGCGGCCTCAACAATCGTCTCCGCATCCAGCGAAAGCATTTTGCTGATATTCTCGTCTTTAACTTCCCTGCTCTGCTTCGTCCACTTGGCGAGATTTATCAACTCCTGTTGTGTCGCGATGAGTTCAGGGCTGTAGATTTCTGCAAGTGGTTCTCCTTTTTTGACATACCTGCCGGTATAGTCAATGTAAAGCTTCTCGATCCATCCTTCAAATTTCATATTGACGGTCGAAATCTTTCTTTCGTCATATTCAATCCGACCGACGGTCCTGATGTTTTTATGGAGCGGTTTTACAGCCACGTCAAACACTTTGACACCTAACATCTGCTGTTTATCAAATGGTATTTCAACTGTCGGGGCTTCTGCAACTGCCGGCTCACTCCCGACAGGGGGCTGGGACCCGACCGCAGGCTGAGGTTGTGGTCCGCCGCCACTATGCCCCTGATGCTCTGGTGCAGGCTCGGTCTTGGTAGCTGCATCTACCGGAACACTTGCCTTGAATAATCGCGGTCCAATCACGTTCCTGGCAGAATAAAATGCAATCCCTGCGATCACTATCAGCCCTGCGATAATCGCTAGATTCTTTTTTGTCATTTTTGAGCCTCCGCTCCAGAGGCGCCTATCCCGGCTATTGCCTCGCTTTTTGCCATCGCCTTTTCTCTTTCTACCATTTGTCCCCAATACGAAGTCTCAAGATCGATGAGGGTCTTCAGCCTGTTAATAACCGTAATCGATTCAACCTTTCCGGACGAATACCCGGCAATGGCAGACTCAAAGTCCTGATAGGTTTTGGGGATCAATCCGCTTCGGTATAATTCCATCAGCTTCTCAGCCGATTTATACATTGCATAGTTATCGCGGATACCGGAGGATATCATCAATTTGGTAGCCTCAAGTTCGTACCTGGCGACCGAGAGATTGGCCTCTGCCTCTGAGACGGCCTGCCGCTGTTTTGTTTTATAGAAGAGCGGGATATTAATCGTTGTTGTAAGGCTCCACATGTCCTCAAACTCACCAGCACGCTTGAAATAACCCGCGTTGATCGTAAAATCAGGATAATATTCTTTTTGGGCCATCTTCACCTTTGCCTCGGCGGCCGCAATCATCCTTTCCTTTGATTTGACTTCAGGTGAATTCTGATAAGCCGCTCCGAGAAGCTCATCCACACTCCGGGAAAAAGACTGAGACAGTTCTGCAGGTCTTGCAATCGGAGCATTGATACCTCTCCCGATTGTCGCATTAAGCATAGCCTCGGCAGACTGTATCTTCTGCTTCTGCATCTCCTCTTTTTCGAGCAGCATATACTTTTCTGTCTGGGCCATCAACACTTCCTGCTGCATCCCCGTACCGGATGCATATCGGGCGACGGCAGCATCTTCAATTCTTGAAAAAAGGACGGTCCTGTCTCTGAGCAGATCAATATTTTTATAGGCAAGGAAAAGGTCGTAATATAGTACCTTGACCTTCGCAATAACCTGATGACGGACCGCAGAAATCATTGCTCTCTGGCTTTCGGCATCCTGCCGGGCCATTTCGCCCTTCAGCCCGAGCTTTCCGGGATATGGAAACATCTGCGACGCAGAAAACATCCACTGAGCTCCCTGCATCTCACCATAGGTATATTTATTCCAGCCCTCATTCTGGTATCCGAACATGAACATGGGATCCGGAAGGCTTTTGGCCTGAGGAATTCTGAATTCCGATGCCGCAGTCCTCGCTTCAGCCGCAAGGACCTCAGGGCTGTTCTTCAGGGCATAGTCAATGAGTTCCCGAAGGGATAAATCTTTGTCGAGAGCATAAACAGAAGGCACAAATAAGCAGAAAAAGCAACTGATTATAATAAGGGATATTGTTTTTCTCAGTCTTTTCATTTTTTCCTGTGTTATGTGCCTCGTCATAATGTGATTAAACTATAATCTATTTTGCATCAACTGTAAACTTTTTTGGTGAGTCTTTTTCAGCCTGTCCACTGAGTCCAATATAACTGACACAGAGGGCTCAGAGATATTACAATGTTGTGTATCAAAATTGTATGAATCAACAATGAAGAACTGCAATCCAGACAGTGTAAAAAAGAAATGGGCGATAAAATCCACGCCGTTATTTTTTCATACAATTCTCCTGCGGGGCGAATTATGGGGAGCTCTTCCATTTAGGCACGCGTTTATTTTGCCTAAGGGTGGGCGTGCTTAGGCAGGCAGATATGTGTGCAACTTATGGAATGTGCTATAAGGGCTTCAGCTTCCCCCAACTTCCTCTGAGCTTATCACGCTGCTTGAAGACTTTTATCCATTTCTGTAATCTCGATCGTGCCTCCTCGTTAAGGTCTATAATTATCTCCGTGTAGTCATCCAGATCAAAAACAGCAAAGTAAGTGCCGGGATAGATTATAACGCTGTTTATTCCGATCCATTCCTCGCTTCTTAGCGACTGTATTGTCTTATTCCTGCGTTTCATCCGTAGCGATCTCACGTTGAACACCTTCGGAGAAATGTTCTCCATTCCACCGAAAACTCAATACGAATATGTTATTGCTACTATCGATGTCAAAGAACAAAAGTTGAATCTCTTTCTTGACAAGATTCAGGTTGAAGAATACAAATATCGATTGAGATAACTGTGAATATCCAGGGCATCGCTATATGAATAACATAGTTCCAGAGTTATGAGTAAACGATGTCTTGGCAGTAAAATTTGCAAACGATGTCCTGGCAGTTATCAAATACCTGTTACAAACATCAGTATTATTCCGATTGCTGCCAGTCTTTTCATGCTTTTTCTCCTTTTCCATCAATGATTATTTATGCATAATGTTACAGCAATATTATGAAAACTTTTTGAATTTATTTTTCGCACGCCTATTCTTGACTATTGTCCTTTTGCTCTGATATGGTAAATCAATTCTATGAAGGAGATCGTATGGCACCGTTAAAGCGAACAGTAAAGACATCTAAAAACAGAACCTCCAAGACAGCTGTGATATCACGAAAAACAGTGAAGACATCTGCTCCTCAGACGATAAAGAAAACTAAGAAGGTCACGAAGAATAACGCCTCTGGCAAGGCACATAAACCTGTGACTGCTGATCAAAAAAAGAAGTCTCCGGCAAAAATAGTCACAGCAAAGCCGGCGACATTAAAATCAAAAGCGGCTAAACCGGTGCCGATCGCCGGGGAATCAAAAAAGACTTCTCAGCCGAAAAAAAAGCTCACCGAGCGTGAAGAACGGCTGTATAAGATCAAACTGCATCTGATGAGACAGCGGACCATCTTGCTTAATGGCGCTGGACAGGCACTGAATGAACAACTGCCCGGTCAGACAATATTCCCCGACTTAGGCGATCAGGCCACGGCAGAGACCGACAGGAATTTCATGCTCAGACTCAGGGGACGGGAGCAGCGTCTCCTGAATAAAATAGATGAGGCTATTGAACGGATTGACAGTGGGACTTTCGGCATCTGTGATGACTGCGGGAATGATATCGATATCAAGAGGCTTGAGGTCAGACCGGTCACTACCATGTGCATTGAATGTAAAACCCTCCAGGAAGAGGATGAAAAACTCAGGGAAAACTAAACCCCTGTATAAAGTATCCTTAGTAACTCAATGACAGGTAAGCCACTGGTTTGACCAGTGTGACTTAAAAGGTTTGACCTTAAAGCATTAAGTAGGCTAAACCTCCAGATAGGCTTGACGGTTGTCAAAGGCTATCTGGAGGTTTAAATTGGACAGATACAAGAGCTTAACACACTCTCGGTAAGATGGTAAGTATCACGTGGTATTTGTCCC
>PLXX01000027.1 GCA_003153275.1 Nitrospiraceae bacterium
CGAGAACTGTAGTGGGTCTCATGTCCGGGGCCGATTTAACCCACACCATAGAAGGACTGACCACGCTTATGGAAGAGTTTGAGTTCCACCTGAAACACTTTGACGACATTATAGGAGAAAACATTACTAAACTGAATACTATTTCAGAGCGGATGGAAAATGTCGAATGGCGCCTTGAAGATATGGATAGGATAACGAGGACGCTCGGCGGACTCGGACTGAATATTCGGGTGCAAAATGCTATTTTGAAAAGGCCCGTCGAGGGCATAAGAGCGCTGGGTGAGGACATAAAAAAACTTTCTGAAGATATAACAGAAAAATCAGGCTACATAACGAGAGATACTAAAAACCTGACCGGGATTGTGCACGGCTCTCGTTTACGGATAAGCGAACTAAGCGCTGTCCAGAAAAATGAGGCGGCGAAGATCATCAAATCAACTGCGTCAAATATCGGTTCACTTGAAGATAAATACAGCCGCACAACAAAATCAGCACAGGAGATATCCTCGCATTCCCGGGAAATATCCCAATCCATTCAGGAAATCGTTGTTGTCATACAGTTTCATGATATTATTCGACAGCAGTATGAGAATTCGCGGAACGCGTTTATCAGAATGGCCGGGATACTTGAAGGGGCACCCGGCAGTGATGGCCTGTCCCAAACAGCAGGCGATCTTGCCCGGTTTTGTGTTCATGAGGGAGCGCCTCTTTGTCGAACGCGGGAAAATTTCGTTACGACGGTGCTGTCAGTCATCGAAAATCTCAAGGTCCTTTCAGGAAGCGTGAACAAATTGCTTGATGAAGTGAAATTGCTGTTGAGTGTCGGGAGTTCGACGGAAGGTTCTTTTCTTGAAACAATCGACGTGTCTCTTGCCTCGGTCCATTCGAGCGTAACCGCGTTTTCAGCAAGCGGTATGGTACAAGGTGAGCTTTCGGGCGCGACGACTATGGTGGTGGATACTCTGGCTGAAATATCCGGATTCATCAGGGCGATTGAATATATCGGTGATGAAATAGAGCTGATCGCTTTTAATGCAGCTGTCCAGGCAGACCAGATCGGCGAAGAGGGCCGCGCGCTTGGCGTTGTTGCGGACCAAATCCAGAGGCTGTCTTCTGCTACACAGATTAATACTACCTCTATAACCGGCATTCTTAAGGATATCGGCTCATACGCTGAAGAGCTGTCTTCGGACGTAGGGACAGGGGAAAGAGATTATACGCTAAAGATCAGGGAGACGTCTGAAAAACTTTCCGGTTTTACAAGCCTTCTCACGGACCTGAACAAAGAATTGATTTCCGCGATTCGTTCTATTGACGAGACAGGAAACGGACTGGTCAATGAGATAGACATGATCATCGGGAGTATCAGCATCCATGAGGATGTCGCCCTTGTCAGTGATGCAGTTATTTCAAATCTCAGAGAGGTCTTTTCCGAGGTAACCAGACAGTTCCCTTTTGCTCCGGGAATCAACGAATTCAATATTACGCAGTCCTATGATCAGATGCTTGAGGTCGAGGTGAAGCGGCTGCAGTCCGAAGGGAAAACCGGCGCAGTCAGAAACAGTTCAGAGGAGTTCGGAGCAAATGTCGAGCTCTTCTCCTGAGAACGATAGAAAAATAACAGATGTTGAGGAGGAATTCATATGGGCAACTTCAGGGTCACTGAATCAGATAAGGGGGGAGAACTGCTTGTTGGCGGGTCTCTGACCATCGAAAATGCTTCTGAGATGCGAAGCAGACTGATCAGGACCCTGATCAGGGAGGACGAGGTGGTGGTCGCTATCGACCCGGACGCTTCTGTGGACGTCTCTTTTCTTCAGCTTCTCTGTTCTGCCCACGTGACCGCCTCAAAGCTCGGTAAATCTTTTTCGCTCAGACCTTCGGTCGGGAGCAAATTTCTCATTGCTGTGGAAAATGCAGGATACATCCGCAAAAAAGGATGCGCCCGCGATGCAAACAAGACCTGCCTCTGGGTGAGAGGTGAACATGACTAAGACGATCATGACTGTTGACGACTCGGCAAGTGTCAGGCTGATGGTGAACTTTACGCTCAGGGAACTGGGATATGAAATACTGGAGGCCGAGAACGGAAAGGCGGCCCTCAAAGAAATGGAGGGGAAACAGATCCATATGTTGATAACAGACATAAATATGCCTGAAATGGACGGCATCTCTCTCGTAAAAAAGGTGAGGGCAAGCTCTGCTTACAAATTTATACCGATCATAATGCTCACGACCGAATCCCAGGCGGAAAAGAAGCTCGAAGGAAAAGAGGCCGGGGCCACGGGCTGGATTGTCAAACCCTTTAAGCCGGACCAGCTGATTGCGGTCGTTAAGAAGGTGCTGGGATGAACCCGGAATACAAGCAAAACGAGGAATACAAGCAACTCGTTGCGGTGTTCAAAGAAGAGACGTCCGAGCTCCTTGCCGAATTGGAGGCCTCGCTGCTTGAGCTCGAAACGGCCCCCCGGAATGCAGATGCCATCTCAGCGATCTTCAGGGCCTGCCATTCCATCAAGGGGACCGGAGGGATGTTCGGTTTTGAAAACATATCCCGCTTTATGCACGAGATCGAGACGGTCTATGACCTTGTCAGAAGTGGAAAGATTGTCCCGGACAAGAACCTTATTGATATTACGCTCTCCTCATGCGATATCGTCCGGGAGATGACAGAGTCGCCCGGTTCTGATCTTGACGACCAGGCACTTAAGGTCCTCTCTTCCTTCAGAAAATATCTGAAAAAGGAAAAGGACGTCACGGACAAGTCTGCGGCACCTTCAGAAAAGGCCCGGCCGGCGGAGCAGATGTCTTTGAAACGTGTCACGTACAGGATACGCTTCAAACCATCACTGGATATTTTTAAAACAGGCGCCAACCCGATCCTGCTTCTCAATGAAGTCCGCAGCCTCGGAGAATACAGCATGATCGCTCATATAGATGCGATCCCGGACCTGGATGAGATGGACCCTGAGTTGTGCTATACCAGCTGGGACATCATCCTCACGACCGACCGGGGCATCGATACCATCAAGGACATTTTTATCTTTGTTGAAAATGAATCAGAGCTTTCGATCGAGATTATCGATGACAGCGAGAATTCTCTTGATGACACCGACTACAAGAAACTCGGGGAGATCCTGCTCGAAAAAAGGGAAATAACGCACGCGGACCTTCAGAAGGCGTTAAGAGAAAAGAAGCTTCTGGGAGAAGTGTTGGTAGACAGCGGGATGGTGCCGTCTGAAAGTGTCCAGGCCGCCCTTGCGGAGCAGGAGCATATGCGCCAGGTAAGGGAGAACAGGCAGAAGTCAGAGGTGATCTCAAATATCAAGGTATCATCGGAAAAGCTGGACCAACTGGTCAATCTGGTCGGCGAGCTGGTCACTGTCCAGGCGCGTCTCAGCCAGACCGCGGCGCACAGGGATGATTCGGATCTGGTCTCTATTGCTGAAGAGGTGGAGCGGCTTACCGCTGAACTCAGGGACAACACCATGAACATCCGCATGCTGCCGATAGGGACTACCTTCAGCAAGTTCAAACGTNNCTGCACCTTATAAGGAACTGCATAGACCATGGCATTGAGCTGCCCGGGGTGCGGGAGGCGAAGGGCAAGAAGAGAAAAGGCACGGTCCATCTGTCTGCCATCCATTCCGGTTCCAGTGTCCTGATTCAGGTCAGGGACGACGGAGAGGGTCTAAATAAAGAGGTCATACTCGCAAGGGCACGGGAAAAAGGCCTGGTATCAGCGGAGGGGGAGCTTTCGGACAATGAGATTTATTCCCTTGTATTTTCAGCCGGATTTTCGACCGCCACGAATGTGACGAGTGTCTCGGGCAGGGGGGTAGGTCTTGACGTGGTGAAGAGGGCGGTAGATTCCCTCAGGGGCTCTATCTCGATTGAAAGCGCCAGGGGAATCGGGACAACCATCACCCTCAGCCTTCCGCTGACCCTGGCGATTATCGAGGGGCTGCTTGTGCAGATCGGTGAGGAATATTATATCCTGCCGCTTTCTTCAGTGGAAGAATGCGTGGAACTGGTGCGGAATGAGGTATCAGAAGCCCGCGGAAGACATATTGTAAGCGTCAGGGGCCAGGCGGTCCCGTATATCAGGCTTCGTGAGCAGTTCAAGATTTCAGGGACACCACCTGTCAGCGAACAGATAGTTATTGTGAAGCATGATGCCCATCCGGTTGGCTTTGTCGTGGACCATGTCGTGGGAGAACATCAAACCGTTATAAAGACCCTCGGCAGGGTCTACAAAGGGGTAGATGGTATTTCCGGGGCGACCATACTCGGAGACGGTACCGTTGCTTTGATTATGGATATTGCTAAAATTATCAAATGTGTCGTGGATGAGGAGGTGCAAAACGAAAAATAATTGGTTTGGCCAAAAAAAATATAAAAATTTCAACGGAGGAGATATATTATGAAGTTGAAAAATCTTACTTTAGGTAAGAAATTCGGATTTGGATTCGGCATTCTGATATTGTTGACACTAATAGTGGCTACATGGTCTGTAACGGGGATTGGCGGCATTATTTACAACGCTGAACAGATAATCGGCAGTAGTAATCTGAGGGGTGAAATGCTTCAGAGGGAAGTTGATCATCTTAACTGGGTGGTTCAGTTGAACAAGGACATATCAAAGAATGCGATTACCGTCCAGACTGATCCCACCCAGTGTGCTTTTGGTAAGTGGTATTACAGCGATGCCCGGAGAAAGGCAGAAGACTTTTTGCCCAAACTTAAAGACGTGCTGAAGGCAATAGAGGGACCCCATAAGCATCTGCATGAATCTGCTGTTGAAATAGATGAGGCATTGAAGAAAGGCAAAGTAGAGGATGCCCATGGAATATTCAACACAAAAACAGCGACACATCTAAAAGAGGTGAAGGATCTTCTGGGAGAAATTCGCAAGACAGTAACTGAAAACGT
>PLXX01000118.1 GCA_003153275.1 Nitrospiraceae bacterium
CGAGAGTGTGTTAAGCTCTTGTATCTGTCCAATTTAAACCTCCAGATAGCCTTTGACAACCGTCAAGCCTATCTGGAGGTTTAGCCTACTTAATGCTTTAAGGTCAAACCTGTTTAAGTCACACTGGTCAAGCCAGTGGCTTACCTATCATTGAGTTACCACAGATCGAAGGAGGCAAGAAACTTTCTCAAACAACATAATGGAAAGATTCGCTTGTTTCACCTCCCTGCTTATTCTCCTGAACTAAATCCTGATGAACAGGTGTGGAACAGAGCAAAGAATACAGTGGGCAGAATCTGTGTAGAAAACAAAGGGCATATGAAGAAACTCGTTCTGAAGACTCTTCGATCACTGCAGAAAAAAACTGCAAAGATCATTTCCTTCTTCCAATTGAAGGGAACTAAACATGCTGCTTTATGTCCCGATTACTTATGAACACATTAATACCCCGTAGGGCATCAAACATTATGGGATGACCCCATGGATTCTGACAATTTAAAACATATGAATCTGCTTCATGAAGGGTACATTTCTATCAGTTTCCTTACCAGCGTCAGCGCCTCATCCCGGCTTGCTATATCTCCCGTATCCTGAGCCTCTTTAACCTGCCCGAGGATCCGGCCGATTTGCGGACCTGGCGTCATGCCAAGGGCCATCAGGTCGCGACCGGTAATCAACACCTGCCGTTCGAGGATGGTCTTCACCGATACATAGTAATCATTGACCTGCTGCCTGCACCACGCGACGAACCCGCAGCGATACTCTTCGCCGGACAACGGGCCCCTGCTGCTCATGACATCGGCCATACTCAGGATAAGGGCCGGAACTGCATCATCTCCCATTTGCCGGAACCACCTCATGCGTGCTGCAGAGGAGCCCGATGCAGCTGAAAGGAAGATCGGCTGCAGATGCTCACGGACCATCCGGACCAGAAAGGTACGTGCCTGGCCTGAGAGCTTCATTCTCTTGGCAATCCGATCAACACGTTCAGCCCCGACCCTGTCATGCTGCTTAAAGGTGATGCGGCCGGTCTCCTGATTCAGGCCTTTTGTCCCGGGTTTTCCGACATCATGGAGAAGTGCGGCCAGTTTCAGCAAAGGAAGGCGGGCATCGGTCTCAAGGTTCCGGAACACTGCCGCAGCATCGTCAAAATAATCACCGGGATTGTTCAGAATATCCTCGAGACGTTCCACGACAAGGAGCGAGTGGCCCCAGACGTCTTTATGATGATATCCGTTCTGATTGCAACCTTTGATCATGATGATATCAGGGAAGATACTGTCCAGAATGCCGTAACTGTCCAGTGCTGCCACTGCCGAACTGGCCTCCGGTGTTCTGAATGTCAAAAACAGTTCATTCATAATCCGTTCAACCGACACCCCGGCAAGAGAGGGCACAGCATGCTTCATTGCATCCAGAGTTGCCTCATCGATCTCAAAACCAAGATCGGCAGCAAAGCGAAAAGCGCGCAGTATCCTCAGAGGGTCATTATCAAAAGCCTGGGTATGTGTCATCCTGACACGTCTTCTCAGCAGGTCACCGGCGCCGTCAAGAGGGTCGATTATAGCGCCAGAGGCTCCGTTCACCTTGATCCACATCGCTATCGCATTGATCGTGAAGTCGCGCAGTCTGAGGTCATCATCAATAGATGACCCCCGGCATTCAGCAATATCGATATATGCCGGACTCTTTACTAGAGCCTTTAAATGATCCGCAACCCGATAGCATGGCTGATATGGCTTTTTTTCCATCTGAATGACCGTGGCATGATGCTGTGCAGCCAGCTGTTCAGCAACCCCCTGCGCACCGCGGCAGACAATGTCGATATCAGCGGGGACCTTATTCAGGAGCAGATCACGGACCGAGCCGCCGACCAGATAGAGTTCCGGAGGAGCTGTCAACCCGCTCAGCCATGTACTGAGCCATATATTGAGAATTTGAAGATGCATCATAATTTATTATAGTAAACATAAGCGATTTTCATCGCTCACGCCACCGAAACATAAAACATGAAGATTGAGATTGACATTGAAGATTGACATTGAAAATGCAGGACGGGTATCTTAGTCACAATCAAAGTCTGCAGAAAATCCTGCAACAACCACGGGGAGGAATTTATTAAGCACAGTTTCAGCATCAGAGTGTTTGTCCTTACAGCAGTAGTCGCCCTCGGTCTCGGATATAAAGTGTCTGAGAGGATGACTCTCGACTTTGCTTACGCCCACCTGTTCGTGAGCGACCCTCAGATCGCAAAATCAGTAACGAACTCTGAAGACGCAACACGGAGTGGACTGATCGGCAGCTACGATGCCCACGTGAATATTGTAAGTGCGCAGCTGAACTACCGGTTCTAGGCATCAGGCATGCTCCTCCATCAGAAGTTTATACAGACGGCTAAACAGCAGTGGAACACCTATGCCTTCATCGACACGTCTGCTGACAGGAAAATCAGCTATTCGAAGGCGCTGATTGCGTCGCTGATCCTCACAAGAAAATTCGAGAAATATGAGACGGGTTTTCTCGGCATCATGCTTCCGACTTCCGCAGGATGCGCCCTGGCTTTCATCGCAGCCCTTATGAGCGGGCGGACCCCGGTGATGATCAACTATTCTACCGGTGCCGCCCGCAACGCTGAATATGCACAGAAACGGTGCAGCTTCCGGACGATCATCACGTCGCGCGTCTTCATCGAGAAGATTAATTGTCCTATTGTCGAAGGCATGGTCTTTATGGAAGACATCATGAGCAGCGTAACAATATCAGAGAAGCTCAAAGCGGCGGTCATCTCAACATTGCCTGCGTCCCTGATCTGCTTAACCGTTGCGGATGTGGAGGAAGACGATAATGCTGTTATCCTCTTCACCAGCGGAAGCGAAAAAGATCCGAAGGCTGTCCAGCTCACGCACCGGAACATCTCGTCTAATATAACCAGTTTCAGCAGCATCGTGGATATCTCGAGCCAGGACCGGATGCTGGCCAACCTGCCCTATTTTCATGTCTTCGGACTTACGATCAATCTCTGGACCCCGCTTTTTCATGGCATGACCATCATCTCTCACGCAAACCCCCTCGACTACAAAAAGATCTGCACCATCATAAGCGAGCAAAAACCAACGCTGATGGTGGGGACCCCCAGTTTCCTCTGGGGATATCTCCGTAAGGCAGAACCCGGAGACTTCAGCAGCCTGAGACTGACTCTCTGCGGAGCAGACAAATGCCCGGACCAGCTGCGTCAGGAATTCATGGAAAAACATGGACTCGTCCTTTACGAAGGCTACGGTACAACCGAAACCTCACCCGTCATCTCAGTCAATAACCCTGGTCACAACAGGCCGGGAAGTGTCGGACCGGTCCTCCCAGGAGTTAAAGTCCGGATAGAAAATTATGATACAGGTGAAGATTGCGCACCGGGCGAGACCGGAAGAATCATGGTGAAAGGCGACCTGGTAATGAAGGGATATTACGGCGATCTGGAAGAAACCTCGATGCGCATACGACATGGATGGTATGACACGGGGGATATGGGCTACCTGGATAAAGACGAGTTTCTCTGGCACGCCGGACGGCTGAAGAGGTTCGTGAAAGTCGGAGGTGAGATGGTCTCACTCGTGAAGGTCGAAAATGTTTTGGAAAGGCACCTTCCGGAGGATGTCAGTTGCTGCGTTGTCGAGATCCCAGACCCGTATAAAGGTGCCAGGATTATAGCTGTTGTTACTCAACCTGTTAACGAAAAACTACTCCACAGGCAGATGGCTGAGCAACTGCCGAATATAGCACTGCCGAAACAGTTCATCGTAATTGAAGACCTGCCCAAGATGGGCAGCGGCAAGATCGACTTTCGAAGCGTCACAGAACTGGTGAAACAGCGTCTGCTGCAGTAATGCCGTCAATGCGTTTGCCGTGATGCACCCGGCACCCATTTCCCCCCATTCCGGGAATAGCTAACTCTTTATTGACAAATGAATTATTCCGGATTCGGCTAATATGCCCAATAGGGACCGCTGCCCAACGTAGAAGTGCGGCCGTCAAATCCCACGAAAATCTTTCTACCGAAGAAGAATGGCAGTCCCCAATCAAAGCTGTTTGCGTCGAATCCGCCAAGATTGGAGAAAACCTGATTGGATGAGTTCATCAGGCTCTCAAAGTTTCCGATATCGAAAGTCACTACACCACTGGGAGATCCGGAAAAGTCCGCATTCGTCGCTGTAAGATTCGTGTCGGCAGACGGACAGAACCAGGTTTCATTGGGAGAGGCACAGAGCGGGAGCAGACCGGCCTGCGGTGGACTGAAAAAAAGCCCGTTGGATCCGCTGTCGATAAATGAAGCATAAGTCCTCCCGCCAAAGGTTGTGACGAATTCCGCCTGCGAATTCGCCGAATATGCTGTCACTGAAGACGCTCCATTGTTTGCCTGGGTCCCAATGCCGAATATCAGACTGCCGCTCACAGATTGTGCGCCGCTCAAAGGCACTGCCGGAAGCTGTATGAAAAAACCGTTATTATCCTGCGGGAGGAGCATCGCGGGGTTCTGGACTTGGCCGGAAAGCGGAACCGCTGTATCGACACAACTCCCGCCGTTGCAAAGATAATAGATGCCGTTGGCAGAATTGCCTGCACAGACCGGACCGCAGTCCTGTGCAAAAAAGCCCATTCCAAGTATACCGTTGAAACCGGCACCAGCCGGGTTCTTGTCGGCGTTTGCGCATCCTGAGGGAAGTCTGCCGAATGTGGCGTCGATAACTTGAACCGGCACCTGAACAGCGGGTTCATTAGCGAGTATCACGCTTGCCATCTGAACAGGCCCCCAATCAGAAGACCCGTCCCCGAATTGTACGCACTCGGCAACCGAACTGGAACCTATCATTGTCTGGTCAAGCTTGACGTTCAGGACCTGCTTGAAAATACGCAAACCGTAACTCCCGGTATCCAGCAGGATATCGGAAATCGTCTGGCATTGAGTAGTGCCAGAGGTACAGATCGTCACAGCCACACATGCCTTGTTCAGATAAGAATTTGTCGAACAAAGCGAGCCGTTCACTGATATGGAAAGTATATTGTTAGCCTGAGAAGAAGGAGGCGGACTACTAGTTGACGATGATCCGCTGCCGCCGCCTCCGCAGCCGCTGATCAGCGTGATCACCAAAACAAGCAGCAACCTACTTGATATCATTGACATTCACCCCTGGGGGGAGAAGAGAGGGAGCATATGCCCTGCCGTGCAGATTCCTCATATGCCCCCATTTTTCCACGACCACCTGATCTGTCTTTACCATAAGCCGCTTTTGGCCATAAACGCGACGCATCAGTTTACGAGCATTTTCGTATTCACCAGCATAGTTGCCCAAAAGCTTCGTCAGGTCCGGGTGAATCAATCCGTCCCATGCGATTCCGAATACGACGCCGGAGGGAGACACATACTCCCGCACGGATACGGAATCACTGCTAATCTCCTGAACAGTGTAACCTGCATATGACGTAATGATACGCCGATGCGCTGATAGTGCATTTTGGTCACCTTCGACAGTATCCACAGCCCCGCCGAGCGCAGCTGCTGCATGACCTGAGAGTGACAGAAAAATTGCCAGCCCCAGGCAGCTTACTATTATATATACTATATTCTTTCTCATTGTTCGCATATACGTTCGCATTTACCCGGCATCCGTCTATTTCTATATTCTATATTACAATACGTTGTCATCCGCAATATAAGCAATGTACCAACCGAACAATAAATATCCCTGTGTGCATTGTCCGGGCATATTCGACGCTTTTGCTGATGATAGGAGAAGAGTTAGCTCGCTTTTTTCTCACTCCGCAGCTTTTTCTCTCTGACTTCCGACCTCCATCGCCCGTGCCATTTCCAGTCTCTTCTTAAATTAGTCCTGAATTTCTGCCTCTGGTCCGGGGTCAGCTTTGTCTTGATCTCTTCTATTGTTTTTATACGTAACAACTGCATGTCTGTTTTTATCGACCCTATCTGCTTGAGTTTCGCCTCGACCGCAGCTATATCAACCGAGTCCTTAGCAAGAAAATCCCTGAGTTCGATCTTTGCCACCATGAAATCAGCATTTTTTCTGACAGCCTCCTTGGCCGCACTACTCCTGATATCCCTGAGAGCTTCCTTCTGCTTTTCGTCAAGACCGATATTTCTGAGAGCCATCCGAATACGGTGCTCCGCATGAAACATCCCTATACCTCGATGTTTCATGCACTCCATCTGCCTGCCTTCTTCGCGCCCTGCTTTTTCCGGTCTATCCATGCCCGCACCCTTCTCGGCATATGAAATGCCTGTGACAAAACCCAGCAGGAAAAGACCTAACAGTAACCTCACAACTACATTTTTCATGACAACCTCCTCCAGATTTTTCAGAACCGATGTTCTGAACAGCAAATCATTTGCTGTTTGTAGACTAGACGGGCAAGACAGGTATATGGTTACAAACCGGAGTAATAACACTGAGCAGCGTTATGCGTATAAAGCAGAAGCAGAGTAACAGCGGAGCGACAGGAAAAAATGCACGCTTTCTGTGCCATGTTTCTTCTCTTACTGTAACCGGCTAAACATTTCCGCCGTCTAATTTACTAAGGTATATCCATTAGGTAGTCACGTGTAGGGGTGGCAACAAATTTGTTATGAAAGGAGAAGAAATGCTTCAGTCCAACTGGGCAGAGGTGAAACAGGTTGTTTAAGCTGCACTATTCATATTTGATAACCTCTTCACAATATTATCACAATCTTCATATAGTTTAGGTATAGGTATAGGTATAGGTATAGGTATAGGATCAATTTTTAGCAGCATAGATGCTACAGAATGCAGTTGGAGGTGGAAAATGAATCGTTCATTCCTGGTAGCAGCCGTGGTTTTTACCATCTTTTTCGCCGGTGTGTTGCCGGCAAGCGCATACGGCCCCGGGTATGGCTGGCGGGGAGGTGTCTGGGTCGGTCCTGTCTGGGGGCCGTGGGGTTCCTACCCGTATGCTTATGGCAGCGAAACTGTTATAATTGAAAGAGAGCCTCGAGTCTATATCCAGCCTGAGACTCAGTTTCCTGAGACTAGGGCTGAAGAGCAATATTATTGGTATTACTGCAGGAATCCGAAGGGGTATTACCCCTATATAAAACATTGCCAGGACGGATGGATGAAGGTGATTCCATCACCTCCGTCTGATTGAAAGGAGTAGAAGATATGGTCACAAATAACGGAGTAATAATAACAGCATTGCTGGCGCTGTCGCTGCTGGCAGGATGTGCAACAGCACCAAGGGGGCCCCGCGTGATGGTACTTCCGGCCGAGGGAAAGCCCTTCGAGGTATTTCAGGAAGAGGATGCTATGTGCAGGCAGTGGGCTGCGCAGCAGATAGGAATATCGCAGGAGACGCTTGATCAGAATACCGCAAGATCAGCTGTTGCCGGGACTGCTATCGGTGCAGGTATCGGTGCAGCAATCGGTTCAATCTCAGGACAGGCTGGCCGCGGAGCAGCAATCGGAGCCGGAGCGGGAATGTTGTCTGGCCTCGCTTCAGGGTCGGATTCCAGTCGTCACTACGGATGGGAGGCTCAACGGCAATATGATATAGCCTATCAGCAGTGCATGTACGCCAAGGGAAACCACATCCCCGGTGTCGTAAGGCGGTCACGGCGGATAGAGAGAATGATGCCCCCTCCGCCTGACAATAGTCCTGAACCGTACTTTGAGCCTCAGCCGGGTGAGCCTCAACCACCACCGCCTCCTGTCAAGTGAGGTCCTGCCTAGCCCCTAACTAGCAAATGTTTGAAAGCCTCCCCCTGCTGAAGCAGATCTTCCAGGGGGAGGCTTTATGCTATCTTCCGTTTTCATCGTTCTCGCTCCGTTTTTTTCGTTCAGATATGATCTTTTCGTATTTCTCCAGCTGGTCAGGCCGCAATACTGCGCGTATTTTCTCCCGGGACGTTGAGATGACCACCTCAATGTCCGGTTTTATCTGTCTGCGTACCGTCTTCATTGCAGAATGCGTTTCTTTTACTATTGCGCGTATCTGTTCAAGTTGAGCCGGGTCGAGCTGAAGCTTGTGGTTCAACCTCTGGACAATTATCTCCCTCATCGTCTTCGGCTCATCCCTTATAATATTCTCCATCTTTTGTATGTATATCAGATGCGTAACAAGGGCACCGGCTGAAGCGCCAAGCACAAATACGCAGAGCACACTGATTATGGTCTTCCAGTTTTTCATGTCATTCACCTGCCAGGGAGGCTACAACTATTGTTTGTTCACCATCTATCCCGGCAAACGCACCTGCGTCAGCAGTGCGAGAGGAGTCGGAGGCAGACATCCATAAACCTAAAATAATTACTACCGTCGCAAACAAAGGTATGAGCCTCCACGACCAGAAAATAAAGGACGCATCTTTTTCCCGCTCTGAACGAATCTTGGCAATGACCCGTGCTTCAAAGCCCTGTTCTCTCTCCTTGTCGTAATGATCAGCTCTCCTGGCTGCAGCAAACAGCTTGTCAAGCCTGTCGTCTTGCGGATCGGTCTTCATAGTCCACCTCCATTATCCGTTTAAGTTCTTTGCGTGCTCTAAATGCCCGTACCTTCACCTTTGCCTCGCTCCAGCCTGTCAGCTCTGCTACCTCGCGCACGGATTTCTCCTCCAGATTTATCAGGGTTACAACCAGCCTGTCTTCAGCCTTCAGCCTGGAGATGCCATTCTTCAGTATCTCCCAGGCCCTGTTGCCCAGACTCTCGGCGTTGTCCGTTGTGCCTAACAGAAAATCAACCTTCTCGATCTGAACCTCTTCGACAGATCTTTTCCTTCTTCTGAGCGCGTCATAGCAGGTATTAACAGCTATCTTTGAGATCCAGTGCTCAAACGGTGCATCAGCCCTGTATTTTTTCAGGCCCTGATAAACCTTGATGAATATATCCTGGCAGATATCGTCGAGTTCATCGCTGCTCCTCGAAAATTTCGATACAATCAGGAATACCTTTCGTTTATGCCTCCGGATCAATTCAGCGAATGCCTCATCACTTCCCGAAAGGACTGCGTTGATGAGATGTACGTCGTCGGGCTCCTCATTGGTATCAATCATCTCTCTCCGATGCTATTCCTTTCTGCTGCAACCCGTAGTCCCGGTCCGGACAAGCAACATACCAGCCCTTTGGCAGTCCATCCCGCAGGACAACTGGACTGATCCCTTCCCCCAGTATATCGTCATTAAATAGACGAAATAAAAGGTTATTGGTTACAAAGGTCTTTGCAGACTTCAGCATAATGACGAATAAGCTACGCACGAGTCCATCGTTTGCTATGTCGCCGCCGGAGCTATTTCATCCTGGAAGGCAACGTGATAGTCTCACCGGCGACCACAAAAGCACCTCTCCCGAGATGATGAATCGTCCGTGAGTCCTTCTTTGCCGGGTTGATCCACGCTTTGAGCACCTCAAGGATGAAGAAGTTGTACTTCTCCGCCATCTTCCCATCGACGACCTTACATTCAAGATTCGCATAACACTCGTCGATGAACGGCGCTTTGACGCATGAGGCGGTTGTCTGCGTAAGCCCAAAGACCTTGAACTTGTCAATCTTCCGTCCTGAGCTGTTCCCGCAGCCCACCACTTTTTCCGCCAACTCCACCATCGGAATGCTGATAACACACTCCCTCGTGGACTTCAGGATGTTGAACGTATGGCTTCGGTTGCTGATGATGCAGCCGACGGTCGGCGGCTCGAACTCCATCATCGTATGCCAGGACATGGTCATGATGTTCGCCTGCCCCTCTCGCGCCGTCGTAACCATCACAACCGGCCCGGGTTCAGGCAAGCCATAAACTTTAGACAACGGAAAGGATCTTTTCGCCATAGCAACACCCCGCTTCAATGATCTCAATGTACCGCTTTAAAACATTATAGCAACGTCTAACGGCTTTTACTTAGAAGAAAAGGAGATAGCCACTAAATGATCGAAAATCGATGCCGAATTCGCACTAACGTCTGTAACCAGATAAAGGATAAGACTGGCAGTTTTTTAGAGTATTAATATACAATTATTTTGCCTGACCAGACCAAAATCCCAATGAGGAGAAGACACATGTTTAAAAAAGCATTTCTGCTTATCGCACTCTCTATTTCAATTATCTCTTTTTCTCACGGCATAGCGTGCGCTGAAAACGATAAAGGGGCCAGCAACATATCGCTTTTTGAAGCCGGATGCCAAGGAAACCACCAGAAAAAATTAGTATGGGCTACAGCGGGACTTTACGGGACAGAATGGAGAATCGCCGTCATCTCCGAAATAGCCAAATAATATCGAGGAGGGCAGATTCAACATGGAGGCAAGATTGAAGGTCATTTTACTGAGGCATACGCCCGACCCCGAAGAAACCGTGGCCATGGCCGCAAAACTGTGTTACAGCCCGTCGGACATAGAGATCCTGAAGGAAAGGATAGAGGCAAAAGACCAGAAAGCCTTTGTCGATAAACTCACCAGGATGGGTCACATGAGCCCGATAGAGCATGCCTCATTCACCTTTGCCATAGAGGGGATATCCCGGGCATGTTCACATCAGCTGGTACGTCACCGGCTGGCAAGCTACTCTCAACAGTCGCAGCGTTATGTAAGCGAAGAGGCCGGCTTCGACTATATCGTTCCTGAGACAATCAGGGGGGATAAGGAACTTGAGCGCTACTTTTCAGACTTTATGTCGATATCCCAAAAGGCATACAACCATATAGTAAAAAAACTCGGGGACAGCGGCATCAGGGGAGAAGAAGCAAACCAGGATGCCCGATTTGTTCTCCCCAATGCCTGTGAGACAAAGATAATGATGACCATGAACGCCCGGGAACTACTGCACTTTTTTGCGCAGAGGTGCTGCAACCGGGCACAGTGGGAAATCAGAGCCATGGCTACAGAGATGCTAAAGCTGGTGAAGACAACGGCACCGAACATATTTTCTTCGGCAGGTCCAGCCTGTCTGAAAGGGCTTTGTCCGGAGGGAGAATACACCTGCGGAAAGATTGAGGAAGTACGGAGATTTTTTCACGAAATCTGACGTGCGTGGATCAGCTTGTCCTCAACCCGATACTTGAAAGCATGACCCGGAAGATGCTGGTGCAGGGTGCATCGTTCCATGATATACTTTAGATAATATAATTCCTTTTCTATTAAGATGCCCTCATTGGGACAGGATTGGAAGATGAGTTGAAGCTTTGAGGAAAAGCGGTCAATCTGATAGAGGAGGAAACTGCAACCATGAAAAAAGCGGGCATTATGGGTGGCCTTTATCTGCTGGGATTATTTCTTTCTGCTCTTGTCTGCTTTCAGCCGGTAGAAGCAGACAACTACCAACCAAGCTCAGGTGCCCCACAGGAGCTTGACGTCCTCCTTGCCCCAATCGCTCTATACCCTGATCCTCTGCTAGCACAGGTACTGCCTGCGGCAACCTACCCAACAGAGGTTGCTGATGCAGCCGCATGGCTGCAAAGCGGTGGAAGTCCTGATAACATAGATGCCCAGAACTGGGACGAGAACGTGAAGGCAATTGCACATTATCCGGATGTCCTGTACATGATGTCCGGGAATATAGACTGGACTGCCGACGTGGGTGATGCCTTTCTCAACAAGCCTGATGATGTAATCGATGCTATTCAGCGGCTGCGGGAGCGCGCCGGGGCAGCCGGCAATCTGGTAAATACCGCTGAACAAACCATCGCAAGCGAAGACGGATATATCCAGATAGTGCCAGCGCAGTCTGAGTACCTATATGTACCGCAGTACGACCCTGACGTTGTTTACACTAGTGCTGCACCGTTCTTCGGATTTGGTCCTAGGCTGGCAATCGGCGAATGGCTAAACATAGACTTTGACTGGGGGCATCACAATATTATTTATCATGGGTGGAATCGCCGGGGATGGGTTAATAAGGCAACGCCCTATATTCACCACCGATCAAATGTCTATATCAACAATAGCCGACCCTTCATAAACCAGAGATGGAGACACGATGCATCACATGGAGACCCTGACAGGTTCAGGAGGACACGAACTGCAGGCCCTGACCGTAGCAGATTTAACCGAGTGCCTGAGATCAGGGGGAAAGAGATAACCCCGACAAGGCCGACAGGAGGCATGTTCGGTCCCAGGGGCGACACCAGGCCCTTCAGCGACAGGGGCAGGGAAAGCCGACTGCAACAGCAAACACCTGCACAACAACCGGTCAAGTCCAGTCCTGATATACGCCGCGGCACTCCACAACCTCCGGTCAGAGAGAACCCATATCAAGGCAGAATGCCGGCAGCTTCCGATATCAACAGAGTCAGACCGCAGACTCCTGTTTATATTCCGGCCCAAATTCCAACTCAGGTCCCAGAAACACGGCAGGACAATCCGTCTTCCGGGGCATTTGGCGGATACAGGGGAGCAGGAGAGACAAACAGAGAAAGTATGCGCGGACAGTCCAGCCGGCAAAGCGGTTTAGGTGATCGCCCTGCTGCCGCACCTTCAGGCAGGGGGGGGCCAGCCCTTGGCGGCGGAAGAGGCATGTCTCGATAACACTAATATGTTTATTTTTAATGAGCACATATTTAATCGAACTCACTTGAGTAAAGAAAGGAAAGAAAGTATGGAGACAGTCCAACCGAAATCCGTATTTCGTTCTTGCCCAGCAATCCTGTGTATCTCTGCTTTTTTAGCCGTGACATCTCTTGTATCTGCCGGTGTCCTTCCAGAGGCAGTCACTACACAGAAAATGTTCGTTAGCCCGGGCGAGGCAACGAAGGCATTCTCAGAAGCTGTCAAAGCCAAAAACAGGGCTACCCTCGATCTTATATTTGGCCCTGCAGCTAAAGACCTCCTTTCTGGCGACGAGGTCCAAGACGCTGCTGAATTGGAAGATCTCGCAAAGCACCTGGGCGAAGAAACCCGCCTCGTCAAAGAGGGCGACTCAAAGTTCACCCTGCATATCGGCAGCGAGAACTGGCCTTTTCCAATCCCGATTGTCCAAAGCAATAACCAGTGGCGGTTTGATACAGAAGCCGGCAGAGAAGAGATCCTTAATCGCCGCGTAGGGGAGAATGAACTCATAGCCATATTGGTCTGCAGGACCTATGTAAAGGCCCAGCGCGAGTTTGCGATAAAGGACTGGGATAATGACGGTATTGTGGCATATGCACAGAAACTCAGGAGCGACAAGGACAAAAAAAATGGCCTGTACTGGAAGGCAAAGCCGGGCGAGGAAGTAAGCCCCTTCGGCGAGCTCATTGCAAAGGCCAGGATGGAAGGCTACCGCAAGCAGAAGGCCGCCTTCAAGGATGAACCCGCGCCTTTTCATGGCTATTATTTCAAGATTCTTACAAAGCAAGGCAAGCACTCGCCTGGAGGCAAATATAATTACATAATCAACGGGAACATGGTCGGCGGTTTTGCCCTGGCTGCATTTCCCTCAAACTGGGGCAAGTCCGGGGTGATGACCTTTATCGTAAATCAGCAGGGGAAGGTCTTTCAGAAAAATCTCGGACCGAATACGCTGAAGAAGACCCAAAAGATAAAAGAGTACGATCCTGATAAAACCTGGACGCCTGTAAAGGACTGATTCAGAAATTCGGAGACCGACCTAGGGACTTTCAGACAAACAAGACCATTGCCTGAGCTCATCAGCAGGATATGCGTGTTACTTTACAACAGAGTAGCAGCGGTCGCAGAGTTCAGGCTCGTCCTCAAAGGTCCCGACCTTTTCATTCCAGTTCCAGCAGCGGCTGCATTTACTGCCTGATGCCCGTTCAACAAGCACCTGCAACCCTTCGACCGTACTGCCTTCGTGGGCAGACGTCAGCTTCTCTGTGCTCAGGACTACCCCGGATACGAGAAATAAAGCAGGGAGAAAGTCTTGGTATGACGCGCATAACTGCCGGTACTCTTCTGGCAGGTACAGGACAACACGCGCCTCCAGAGGATTGCCGATAAACTTCTCGGCCCGTTTGACTTCAAGCGCCTTGTTTACATCGTCCCTGATCTGAAGGAGCTTCTGCCATTTGGACTCAAGCTCTGAATCTACGAACTTGTCATTCACCTCAGGAAATACCGAGAGAAATACTGATTCTGCCGGTTCCTGCCCCTTCCGTATATAGCCCCAGACCTCATCAGCGGTGAATGAAAGAACCGGAGCCATCAGCCGGGTCAGGGTTGACAGGACCTCTGTGAGCACCCACTGGCTCGCCCTGCGTTGGACAGAGTCGGTTTTTGCTGTATAAAGCCTGTCTTTAAGAATATCGAGATAGATCGAACTCATATCCACAACACAGAAGTTGTGGATCGAATGGAATACCTCGTGAAAATCAAAATTGTCGTAGGCCCGCGTCACCTTCCCGACAAGTTTTTGAAGGCTGTTCATCGCCCAGCAGTCGATCTCCTGCAGACGGTCGCTGTAATCGCCACCGTCAAAATCATATATATTGCCGAGGAGGAATCTGGAGGTATTCCTGATCTTCCTGTAGGCCTCGGTCAATCGGTTCAGTATCTCTTGCGAGATCCTGATGTCGTCACGGTAGTCCTCTGCTGAGACCCAGATGCGGAGTATCTCCCCGCCGTATCCCTTAATGATCTCCTGAGGCGCCATAACATTGCCAAGGGATTTCGACATCTTCTTGCCTGACCCGTCGACGACAAACCCATGCGTCAGGACTGCCTGATACGGGGCCGATCCGCGAGTGCCGACCGATGCAAGCAGAGAGCTCTGAAACCAGCCGCGATGCTGATCGCTGCCTTCAAGATACAGGTCGGCAGGCCAGGACAACCGCTCATCTGCTGCAACAACAGCAGCATGGCTGACTCCCGAGTCGAACCAGACATCGAGAATATCCATCTCCTTGCTGAAATTAGATTGTCCGCATTTTTTACAGGTATATCCGGCTGGAAGAAATTCCGCCGCAGGCTTCATATACCAGACGTCGGCGCCCAGTTGATCAACCTGCCTTGCAATACCTTCAAGCACCTCAGGGTCCTTCACAAAGGTCTGACAGTTTGTGCACCTGAGGACCGTAATCGGAACACCCCAGCTACGTTGGCGTGAGACGCACCAGTCGGGCCTGCTCTTCAGCATACCCTGTATCCGCTCCCGTCCCCATTTGGGCACCCAGGTTACGCGCTCAATCTCCTCCAAGCACTTTTTCCGTAGGTCGTTATGAGCGACTGATATAAACCATTGCTCGGTAGCCCTGAAGATGACAGGCTTTTTGCACCGCCAGCAATGGGGATAGGAGTGGGTGATCTTCTCTTCTTTTATCAGAGCATGTCTGTCCGTGAGAATCCCGATAATCACGGCGTTCGCCTTGAAGACAAACTGCCCCTCAAGTTCGCCTGCCTGTTTCGTGAACTTCCCCCTGTCGTCTACCGGGGCATACACATCGAGGCCGTACTTCAGGCCAATCACGTAATCATCCTCACCATGTCCCGGGGCGATATGGACAACGCCGGTCCCCTCTTCGAGCGAGACAAAATCACCGAGTACTGCACGGGACGTCCTATCTATAAAAGGATGTTTTACCATCATGCCTTCAAGGTCGCTGCCCAGGACCTTTTGGAGCACTGTCCCGTCGAGGCCTATACGCTCTCTGAGCGCCTCGAGCCGCCCTTCTGCAACCAGTAATACCTCATTCTTCTGCTGCACCGCTGCATAGGCAAGATCAGGATGGAACGCCACCGCAAGGTTTGCCGGAAGTGTCCAGGGGGTGGTCGTCCAGATGACCACAAAAACCTTTTTGTCTTTCAGCGCAGGGAGATAGTTCTCCTTATTCTCCTGATCGACCTCAAACTTGACGAATACCGAGGGAGACTCCTTATCGGCATACTCGACCTCTGCCTCGGCAAGTGCAGTAACACAGGACGGACACCAGTGGACTGGTTTTTTCCCCTTATATGCATATCCGTTAGTCAGAAACTTGTTAAACTCGCGAACGATTGCCGCCTCATAGGCATAGTTCATGGTGAGATACGGCCTCGCCCAGTCGCCAAAGACGCCCAACCTCTTGAACTCTTCCCTCTGGATATCGACAAAATCCGCAGCATATTTTCTGCAGTGCTGCCTTTTTTCTATAATATCGACGCTCTCTTTTTTGTCACCAAGATTTTTATCGACCTGAAGCTCTATCGGCAGGCCATGGCAATCCCACCCTGGGATATAAGGAGAGTAAAAACCCTTCATTGTCTTATACTTGACTATGATATCTTTAAGTATTTTATTAAGTGCGTGACCCATATGGATATGGCCATTTGCATAGGGGGGGCCGTCGTGGAGAATATATTTCCTGCCTTTGCCCTGATTCTTCTGCTGCATCTTTTCGTAAATCCGGCTATCTACCCAGTTCTTCAACTTTTCAGGCTCGCGCTGGGCAAGGTTCGCCTTCATCGGGAAGTCTGTCTGGGGAAGATTCAGCGTATCTTTATAGTCTTTGGCCATAGCGTATAAACTACCACCAAAACAGGTCTAAAATCAAGACAACAGCAGCGGAAAACAGTAAGTCCGCATCTGTTTCAATTTCTGATAAGTGTCGGCTTCTCGCTAGGTCAGGCAAGAATTCAATCGTCATTATTCCCTTCAATTTTAGTGCAGTTTTGATAAGCTATAATAGTTCATGCAAAAAGAACATGAACTTACACTGACGGATTTCAATCAGCAGTTACGGCAATTGCCAAAAGGATTATAGATGGAAGAGCAATCATCAGACCAGGAACTTTATCATGAAATCTTCGGGTCTATCCTTGACAGAACCGAGATGACCCCATTTCTCCTGTTGGCGACCTGGAATTATGAGACGGCACTCGGGCGAGTGACTAAAATGATGGCCAACCGGGGTTTTGATATTCTTGATAATAGCGACCTGCTCACGAGCGAGAAGGAAAGGGCCCAGAAGTATATTGCACAGAGTTACAAGTATTTTTTTGACTGGATGTTTCCATTCTTTGAAAATCAACTTGAGGGTCTTGCCGCCCTGCACTCCCCTAACTCGGACCTTTATCGGCATTGCCTGCAGTCTATTGGAACAATAAAGGCTTCTCTGAATAGTGCTGATTTTCGGCAGATTGTTGATGAAGATCCGCGGCATCTTTTTCTCCTGGCCTCATCGAGAAAGTATCCGCATATTTTTTACGGTTATAAAGGGAAAAAGATAGAAGTACCTCCTCAGTGGCAGGAGGCGGCCTGTTCCCTTCTCAAGATGGGCCATTTGATCAAGTCTATTGAAGAGGAAAGCCAGGACATTAACGATTATGCCAATCTCGGCTTTTTCATGGAAATGCAGAGGCAGCGTCTTGATGACTTATACCGGTATGATTGGGAACATCCCCAGGTTCTCCCCGAAAGTGAATCCGCGCAACGGGCATTTGTCAAGATCTCCACTTTCATTCATAAACTGAAAGAGTCGATGACGTTTGACAAGGCAACGGCATGTCTGGTCTTCGACAGCGGTGACGGTGTAGAGGTGGACATTGTCGAGATTAAAGCCAGGCTGAAAAGCCCGCAAAGCATGGTAACCAAGTTGGGAAAGAAGGTAGAAGCAGAAGCGTATGATATAAGGGACATCCTTGCCGTCACCTTCATTCTGAAGAGCATGGATGACACACTAAAGTTGTTTCATGCCTTGCAGAAGAGAGGTGTCATACTGCAGGAAAACACCGCCTCCCATTCCATAACCCAAACACTCTTCGATAACCCTGAAAGCATGATAGAGGCTGTAAGAAGACTGATGATCAGCCTTTATCAAAGTGAGGGAAACAATGAAATGCCAGGGGAAAAAGAGCTATTTGCCAATGCGGTGAAATTCTATGAAGCCCTGAGTGTTAATGCAGAGAAGAACCCGTATTCTTCTATGGGCCATAAGAAGTTTCAATGTAAAATTAATTTTTCCCTGCCGATTCACCGCACCGCTGAAACGAACACCATTATGATCCCCGGAACCCCATTGTATTTAAATAGGAACCAGATCAGCAAGATAACCCAGCAACAGACCCTGGGCATTGAACTGCGCATATCAGACGAACAGAGCTGGAGAAAATCAGAGCAGAAGGGAGATTCTCATCATGACGCGTATAAATTCCGCCAGGTAATCTCCGTGATGAACAGGGTTTTCAAGAATACTTTCCATTTTTCGGACGATGGCTTTGCCCAGTTGCGGAAAGACCAAGTGCGTCTCTTTAGCTGACCATGTCGTAGTAAACTCTTAACCGGCAGCCGCAGTTTCTTCCTGTCTCTGCGCATTAATGATCCAGATGGAACCGAACTCCTTCTCCTGATACACCCGCACGAGACCGAGCCTCAGGAGTTCAAGCATCGCAAGGAAGGTTACAATCATCTGGATTCTGGTCACATTGTCCTTAAAAACCTCTTCGAACCGGATGCTATCGGCATGTTCGATCATATTGACGATCGTTGACATTCTGTCCTTAACAGTCAGTGTCTCCCGCGTTATGGTACGGATTTCGGGGGGTGCAGTCTCAAGCATCTTCTTGAAGGCGGCAAGAAGATCGTAGATGGATACATCAAAGAGATACGGTTCCTGCTCAGGCACCTCCTCCCCGTCATTCTCAAGAGGGGACCTTTTATACAACGTCAGGGCAGATTCTTCCCGCTCCCTGAGGATCGAAGCCGCATCTTTGTAAGCCTGATATTCGAGAAGACGCTGGACAAGCTCAAGCCGCGGGTCCGCCATAGGCTCTTCCTCCGCCGCCTCTTCAACCGGCAGCAGCATGCGTGATTTGATCTGGATCAGCGTTGCAGCCATCACTACGAAATCTCCGGCGAGTTCGAGATCGAGATCGCGTATAATATCAATATATTCAAGATACTGACGTGTAATGAGCGCAATGGGGATATCATAGATATCGACCTTGTTCTCCCTGATCAAATGGAGGAGCAAGTCCATCGGTCCTTCAAAGACCGGTAGTTTTATGTTGTAGAGATCTTCCATGGCGGCTTGGAAAGATATTTTACCAGATCGGACGGACTTTTTACGAAGCCGTCTAGCTTTATCCAAAATCAGATCAACCATGTACCGGGCTGACAGAAGAGCTTTTTGACCCGCTCTCTGTATTCCTCAGGCGTTACATGCTCCTCATGCGTGCCGACTGCGTGGAAAGGCCTCTTGAAGGGCCTTCTTATATTTCTCTGTGATATACTCACAGAATGAATTCCCGTGCATCCAAGACTGCTGAGATGCGAGAGCTTCCTGCTTCGCTGTGTGGACTTGCCGGGCGACACATTGCCAATTCTTATCAGTTGTCCTCTGCGGAGGTTACCCAGGTAACCTCACCTCCATGGTCTTTTGAAAACACCGAATTAATATAAAGTTGTTTTTTTTGATATACTATATACATGAACCGCTGAGGTCAGGCGGAATGAAAAGGAGAAAATAAAATTATGGCAAGTCCAAAGAAGGCGGTTGCAAAAAAAACTACGGCTAAAGAAACGTTGGCACCTAAAGCTACTGCCAAGAAACCGGCATTAAAAACAGCTGAAGCCAACCCAGCAATCAAGAAAGGTAGCAAGCTCGCTTGCAAGGCATGCGGCTTTGCGATTACGGTAGACCGTACCTGCGGTTGTATGGAAGAGGATCACTTTGTTTGCTGCGATACGCCCATGCATATCAAAAAGCCTATTGCTAAAAAGAAGTAGCCGCCTACGCGGACTGAACTCCCTTTTAGATGATTGCGGATATTATCCAGCAGCCTGTGGTTTCTCTCCGCTGCATCTCAGGGATTATAATATAATCACGTAACAAGGTGATCTTATGAAGGATATAATGAAAAAACTTTTTGAGGTATACTTCTCGTCGGTGTAGACTTGCACGCAGTTCCCCAGCCCAAGCGCAGCAGGAGGCTTTAAGAGGGCTTTACCAGGCTACCTGACTGCAGTTGGCGGCATAGCATTTATTCTCGGGGATAGGGGCGTGAAAGATGATGAAAAACTTCTAGCCCAGCTGCGGCCTATTCGTCTTGAACCCGACAAGGTAATGATTGAACTGAATGCCTATTGTTCTCGCGCTGAAAATTCTGATAAACCGCTTGCTCTTTCGCTTGCAGAAATAGTGAAACAAAAGGGCCACTGACAGGTCAATATTCTTTAAAGAGTAGCAAGCTTGCTATCGCTCTTCCCACTGATATTGCCGGATACATCTACTGCTTTTTGCCCGCCCACAAAGACAGTCTTCACGTCCCCTGTGACGACGACCACCCGGCTGAACGCCGGGTTCATGATCAAACCTTCAGGATTATGATATTGCACAGTTCCTTTCATCAAACACCTCATTTTCATTACGAAGCATCTCGTTCAAAGTGCGACATATCTGCCGGCAACTCCATCGCTATTTCTACAAAACCGCTGTATTGTCCATCCTCGAACCAGGGGTCTGATAAATCAGCTTCTTGACGCCTTTTTTCTCGATTGTGTAAATATTCGTTTGCCGCTGTTCCATCAATTGCCTGAGTTTCGAGCGGGCCGATTCCGGGTGGCAGTCGAATAGATTTGAACCCAAAAGCTGGTTGCCTCCCGATTTCCTGAAGGTCGCTACCGCCTTGTCATTCATCTCAAGGATAATACCCTCCGGATCGCAGACCGTGACAGCCCCTGAAAATTCCTCTACCCATTGATGTTTTCCCACAAACCTCCTCCTTTATTCAATATGAGTCGGTGCAATGATTCAATGCAGTTGCCTCCCATCACCTTCCGGTCATTCGAAGAATATTTAACTAGCGCCAGGTGATATCCGCCTCTTTCCTGAGTGGCATCCTGTGATATTTATATTTCGGATATCCTATCATCATGGCCCCAAAACAGGCATTCCCCTCCGGCAGCGCGAGCGCCTGCTGAAGTGGAGGCCATTGTGAAGTCGCTATCATGAAAAATCCGGCCCAGCAGGTTCCCAGGCCGAAAGAGGGGGCAGCCAGGTCCAAAAAAGTGAGCGCTATCGTACAGTCCGTCTGCGCCATCATATAGTCTTTTGGCGCATGGGCAACCATGAGTCCCGGCGCACCGCGGCATATGAGATCAAGTCCGGCGTCCCAGGCCTTTACCATGCCAGACAGACGGTATCTCTCCGCCATAGCGT
>PLXX01000075.1 GCA_003153275.1 Nitrospiraceae bacterium
CAGGAGATAGCATGCCCTGGTATTTCAGAATTGCATTACTCTTCTTTGTGCTTCAGGTCATGATGGGACTCTGACTTGAATCAATTCAACGCCCGACTAACATCTCGCCGTCTATTTCCATTGTCGAAGTTCAATAACAAGCCCATCAGGATCCCTTATCTCTCCACGATATGAGTTCCCCAAGTCTACAGGTTCACGGGTCATATCTATCCCCCTGCCTCTCAGATAATCTACCGCTTTTGCCATATCATCGACCTCAAGGGCAATACCCCTATATCCTATTTGCCAGGGAATTTCCGACTTCGGCGCAGGGTCATCTGTAGAAATAATCTCAATGACCGTGTCACTCAGCTGCAAGTAGATTACCTCTCTCATAGGCGGTAGTTTTACCTCGTATCGGCTTTTAATTCTAAAACCTAGAATATCAATGTAAAAATCAATAGTATTTTTTGCATTTCTTGGCACAATTTCTACGTGGTCGATTCTTTTAAACATTATTCATCTCCTTTTTGATTCAGGTTCAAAATTGCCTATCAAGTCCTCTCGCTGCCTGGTTTGAAACTGACGCCGCTCCATCGCACCGGAAAAACCATGTTAACTACCGTACCCTTTCCGATCTCGCTCTGCACAGTCATCTCGCCCATATGCTCGGAGACTATCTGTTTTACCAGGGGTAATCCCATTGCAAATCTGTGTCCATAAGCACTCGAAGAGGGGTCAAAAACCGCATCAATATCCTCCTTAGGGATCCCATATCCGTTGTCTGAAACCGTAATCTGTATTCGGTTTTCATCGCCTGCGACTAAAATCGATACCTTCCCTTTATCGGGCGTCAGTTCAACTGCATTTTTCAGTATGGTAAAGAAGGCCATCTTCAGTAAATTCCTCTCGGTGTTGATATTCAGTGGCCTCTCCGGTAGGTCTACCGACAGGTCGATCTGCTTTCTAGCGGCCTCTTTTTCGATTACCGCGTGCACGTCCCGGACGATGGCGCAGATGTCCTCGTAGTGAAACAGTGTCTGCCTGTTTTTGAGCATACCATGGAAGTCCTTTACAGTGTTGTCCAGCTTCTCCGCCTCGCCTATAATGAGCCTGATATCCTCTATCGCCTTCTCTGAATATTCCGCCCTACGCAGAATCCTGTTTGCAGTCGCGCCGATCACCGAAGCCGGGTTACGAACCCTGTCTGCCAAGGTCATAGCAAGGAGGTTCATGGTCCGTTCTGCGACCAGGCTTTCCAGTTCCTGATTAAACCTCTCGAGCATGTCCCGATATTCCTTGTTCCTCGTGGCCTCTCTTCGCTCGGTTATATCCCTGACGACTCCGGTAAAGAAATGTCTGTCCTCCTTCATGAATTC
The DNA here is from genome assembly GCA_003153275.1 of Nitrospiraceae bacterium. Classification (GTDB taxonomy): domain Bacteria; phylum Nitrospirota; class Thermodesulfovibrionia; order Thermodesulfovibrionales; family UBA6898; genus PALSA-1316. Next base: position 1,359 of record PLXX01000075.1, read on the forward strand.
GCCATAGGATATTTCAAGCGGGACTTCCTTTTCACTCCTGTGCAGGCCGGGGAGCTCTATCGACGCCCATTTCATCTTTCTCTCTCCGGTACTGACATATGCCTTCAAAGCACTGACATGGGCCTTCCTGAGACGCTCGGGCATGAGCACGGTAATGTTCTGCCCGACCAGTTCTGCAGGCATATACCCAAACACCTTTTCGGAGGCAGCGTTCGCAAACTGTATTATGCTTTCCTGGTCTATGGTTAGGATTACATCAGAGGCGGTTTCAGCGATAATCCGGTATCGCTCTTCACTTTCCCGAAGCGCCTCTTCCGCCTTCCTACGATCGGTGATGTCCCTTATGACCTTTGAAAAACCCCGGAGCGCCCCGTCGCCGTCACGCAGAGCAGTCGTCACGACATCCGCCCAAAACAGGGAGCCGTCCTTCCGCAGCCGCCATCCTTCATCCTCAAAACTCCCCTCGGCCTCTGCCATTCGCAACTCCTGGTCCGGCACTCCGGCCTCAATGGCCTCCTGGGGAAAGAAGATCGAATGATGTCTGCCGGTTATTTCCTTAACACTATAGCCCTTATTCTTCTCGGCCCCAAGATTCCATATGATGATATGCCCTTCCGGATCAAGCATGAAGATCTCATAATCTCTGACGTTCTCGATAAGCAGGCGCAGTTTTTCTTCGCTCTCCTTGAGCGTCTGCTCCGCCTGCTTCCGAACAGTGATATCAAAGGCCGTTCCCAGGCCGCACGACATCCCCTGATACTCGATAATGCTTGAGGTAAAGTCTATCCATCGCTCATCTCCTTTTTTGGTGATAAGCTTAAGCTCGCAGTGTGTTGCCACTTCATCACCTCTCGAAAGGACATCGCACTGTCTCCTGACCAGCCCTTTGAACTCCGTATTGATCAGGTCGTAAAGACTCCGGGATCTTAATTCATTCTCTGAATAGCCAGTCAGCTCCTCTGTTGCCCTGTTTGCCGTGATTAAAGTGTCGCGATACAGGAAAATGGCTGATGAGGCAGTTTCGGCAAGAATGCGGAATTTTTTCTCGCTTTCCGCCAGAGCCAGTTCAGAGCGTTTCATGGCAGACACATATCGACTGATAAGGACATAAAGCAGGAATGCTGTCACAGCTATGAATGCCCACCCCTTGAAGGTCTGCAGGCGCGTCAGGGTAACGGAATTAAAGCTGATCAAAGAGAGGGGAGTATCAAAAAAAAGGATCCAGAGGCCCCCTGCGAGGGCGTAGGTCATACTTATCCTCAAGGCAATGTTGCCGGCTTTACTTTTCTTATTCACAATGTTGTCCATGGGATCCTGAGATAATCATCGGGTCACCCACTAAAGGCCCCTGTCAAGAATAAATAATAATCCATGTTCAGATTATACTAAATCAAGAGATGAACATAAAGCCGCCAGTTAAGTCGTGCGAGAAAAAAAAGGGGAACTACCCAGGAATATTTTCTCCAGGTTTTTTAGTCTCTTTAGCCCATCTTCCGCAGTTCAAAA
>PLXX01000091.1 GCA_003153275.1 Nitrospiraceae bacterium
GTCGCCCGTGACTGACGCTGCCGTCCTCGATCGCCACAGGGCGTTCAGAGCGCATACGGAAAACAACCGGCTTTTGCTTGCAGGCATAGCGTCACCGGATCCTGTGCGCCTAAGGGAACTGACAGGGATTGATGATATTGTGGCCCGGTTGCGGGCGAATACCGAGCAGTTCATGGAAGGACTTCCCAGCAACAATGTTCTGCTGTACGGCCCGCGGGGGACCGGCAAGTCATCCGCAGTCAAGGCACTTCTGAACGAATACGGACCGAAAGGGCTTCGTATTATCGAGATACCCAAAAACGCCCTGCTGCATATCTTTGAGATCCAGGAGGTGGTCCGGAAGAGACCGGAGAAGTATGTTCTCTTCTGTGACGATCTGTCGTTTAACGAAGACGACGATTCGTATGTCCCGATAAAGACTGTNNCCTGAAAATGCCATTATCTATGCCACCTCGAACAGGCGTCACCTGATGCCCGAACGCATAGCCGACAATATGCCGGTTTTTTCAGATGGCGAACTACAGCCTGCAGAGACCCTTGAAGAAAAGATGTCTCTCAGCGACCGGTTCGGGCTCCGGCTCGGTTTTGAGCATTATTCCGCGGACATCTATCTTGAGATCATCGGCAACTATGCGAAGATCAGGAAGATAAAAGTAAACAGCGATGAGCTCAGGCGAAGCGCGCTGGAGTGGTCTCTCTTTCAGGGCAGTTTTTCAGGCAGGGCTGCACGCCAGTTTATTGATGACCTTGAAGGTCGCCTGAAAAAAGGTCGCACCCGGCAAACAATCTGATGCTGCCCGCCTGTTTCGGTATCATCGCGGTCTGTGGCATACCGTACATTACGCACATGGCTTCTTGATCATCGGCTGATTGTTATGATATCCTTCCTCTTTAAACGACCAAGGCCGGCACTGCCGGAACACAAGCGAGGATAAAGTCTATGAAATATCGAGCCTGGTTTCAATGCATCAACGAGCAGTGCAGCGAACGCTATCCGCTCAATACGATTATCTACCGCTGCAAGGCATGTGATTCACTGCTGGAAGTGAAGCATGACATGCAGGCCCTTGCGCGGCGCGACGCCAAGGCATGGATGAAATTGTTCGAGGACCGGTATAAGTCAAACCAGTGGCCATATGGTTCGGGGGTCTGGGGCAAAAAGGAATGGATCCTTCCGCAGATCGCCGATGAAAATATCGTTTCCCTGTACGAGGGTAGCACGAACCTGTTCTGGGCAGAGCGGTTCGGCAAGATGCTCGGGCTGCAGAACCTTTGGGTAAAGCTCTGCGGCAACTCTCACAGCGGTTCGTTTAAGGACCTCGGTATGACGGTGCTCGTGTCCCAGGTAAAGCAGATGATCAGCGAGGGCGCGCCGATACAGGCAGTTGCCTGCGCATCGACAGGGGACACCTCGGCCGCGCTGGCTGTCTACTGCGCTGCTGCCGGGATCCAGTCGATCGTGCTGCTGCCGAAGGGCAAGATCTCAACCGCCCAGCTCGTCCAGCCGATAGCCAACGGCGCCCTGGTCCTGTCTCTGGATACAGACTTCGACGGCTGTATGCGCGTCGTGAAGGAGATTACCAAAGACGAGACGATCTACCTCGCAAATTCTATGAATTCGCTCCGTATCGAGGGGCAGAAAACGGTCGGTATCGAGATCGTCCAACAGTTCGACTGGGAGACGCCTGATGTTATTATCATCCCCGGCGGCAATTTGGGGAACGTCTCGGCGCTCGGCAGCGGGCTGCTCATGATGCGTGATCTTGGCCTGATAACCAAGCTGCCGAGGATCGTCGTGGCCCAGGCAGAGAGGGCAAACCCCCTGTATCGTTCGTATCTTAATAATTTTGAGTCCTTCGAACCGATGGAGGCAGGGAAGACGCTGGCCAGCGCGATTCAGATCGGCAATCCCGTCAGCATCGAAAAGGCGATCCGCACACTCAGGCAGTTTAACGGTGTTGTTGTTGACGCTACTGAGCAGGAACTGTCTGACGCAGCTGCACTTGGTGATACCACCGGCATGTTCAACTGTCCGCATACCGGCGTCGCGCTGGCTGCCCTGATCAAGCTTCTCAAGGCAGGAACAATTGACAAGGCCGAACATGTAGTGGTCATTTCCACGGCGCATGGACTCAAGTTTACCGATTTTAAAGTTAATTATCATGAGGGGGCAACGGACTTTCCGTGCCGCTATTCCAATAAACCTATCGAACTGCCGCCCCGTGTGGATGCCGTCAAAGAGGCCCTGCACCAGGCATTAGAAAAGAGGAGAACTATCGATGGCTAAAAAACCGTTAGACCCAAAGAACTGGCATCCCGCCACGCTCGCGATTCACGGACTCGGAAGACTTCCAAAGGCCCACCACGCCGTATCAACACCAATCCTTCAAACGTCGAACTATTATTTTGATACAGCGGACGAAGTTGAAGACTTTATGCGATCAAAGGGACAGGGAAAAGTGACCCGTGAGCATGAGTATGCACGCTATGGCAATCCGACGCAGCAGGAATGTGAACGCAAGCTGGCCGCGATTGAAGGGGCCGAGCGCTCAGTGCTCTATTCATCGGGAATGGCGGCCGTGCTGCTGGCTCTTATGACCTTCATGAAACGCGAAGGACATATAATTTTCACCGGTGACTGCTACCGTCAGACCCGTGATTTTGCCATGAACTTCCTCTCAAAATTCGACGTGCTTTTTTCGATTGTTGATCCGACTGCCGAAGCCATAGAAGCGGCGGTCCGTCCCGAAACAAATATAATCTTCACTGAGTCGCCGACCAACCCATATCTGCGGATTCTAGATATCCCGGCCATCGTCAAGGTTGCTAAGGCCAGGAATATTATGACGATCATTGATGCAACGCTAGCAACTCCATACAATATCAAACCGATTGAGATGGGAGTTGACATCGTAATTCATTCCGCAACCAAATATCTCGGCGGTCATAACGACCTTATGGCAGGTCTGGCGCTCGGCTCAAACGCACTCATGACAGATCTCTACAAAATGCAGCGGATGATCGGTGCCACGCCGGGTCCGTTCACCTGCTTCCTGCTCGAACGCGGGCTTAAGACCTTCGGAATGAGAATGGAGCAGCATAATAAGGCCGGTCTTGCCGTAGCGAAAATGCTGGAGGCACATCCCAAGATCGAGAAGGTCTGGTATCCGGGACTTGAATCTCATCCTGACTACGCCATTGCAAAGGAACAGATGAAGGGCAACGGCAGTGTTATCAGCTTTCTGGTCAGGGGAGGCAATACGGAGACAAGAAAATTTATCGATGCATTAGACCTTTTCCTGATCACCCCGAGTCTCGGCGGCAGCGAGAGCCTGGTGACCCAGATGTGGACGATGTCGTTTTTCGATTATCCTGAAGCATACAGGAAGGACATTGGCATGGTCGATAATCTTGTAAGGCTTGCACTGGGCCTGGAGGATGAGGCAGACTTGATTGCCGATCTTCAGCAGGCATTAGATACGATCTGAGTTTATTGAACTGCCCGGTTCTTTCCTAGCAGTTTCAGAAATTCTGTTGCAGGTCTGGAGAGGAACTTGTCTTTCAAATAGAGGACGCCGAGGTCTCGTGAGAAGACGGCATCGTGTATCTTTGATCTCATAAGAGTGCCTGTTTTTATCTCATGCTCAACAGCCTTGTCCGGCAGAATCGATATCCCGAGCCCAACCTTGACAAGCACCTTTATCGTCTCGATATAGGCGACCTCCATTGTTACATTCGGGGTAAGGCCTTTGCTGATGAAGGCAGCATCGATCATCGTCCTTGTGGTTGTGCGGGATTCCGGGAGTATCATGCCGAACAAAACCAGGTCTTTTAGTTCCGGTTTTGATATCCCTGCAAGGGGATGATTTACCGGGAAGATCAGAGACATCGGATCATTCCATATTACCTTCGTTATAATACCTCGTGCAGTTGCAGGAAGAGTTATGACTCCGAGGTCCACCTGATTATTCCTGACCATTTCGCTTATGGTCTCGGATCGGTGGCAGCGAAGTTTCAGGTCGACCTTCGGAAATGCAGCAATATATGCCTTCAGGACATCAGGAAGGCGATGCAGGCTGATATGGTCACTTGCTCCTATGAGGAGTTCTCCCGAGCATTCACTGGACATATCGTGGATGGCGGTCTTAGCTTCATCAACTGACCTAAGTATTCTGTCTGCCCGGCTGTAAAGGTTCTCCCCGGCCCTTGTCAGGAGCACTTTGCGTCCAATCCGGTCGAAGAGCCTTGCGCCCAGTTCTTCTTCCAGGGCACTAATCTGCTTACTCACCGCTGGCTGCGTAAGAAACAGCTCTTCCGCGGCGCGGCTGATGCTCTTTGTCTCGGCCACTTTTATGAAATATGACAGCTGATAGAAATCCATACTAAAAGTTATCCATTTTATAATATTAATGAATTTGAATAATACATTTTTCTATGGTATCTTATTTTCGGATATATGTAAACTAAGTGCTGTAAGGAGGAATAGTATATGGCAATGACGCTTGCAGAAAAGGTTTTCAAAGCACATTTGCGGGATGAACCATTTCCGGGTACAAAGGTCCTGGATATCGATGTTGTTATGTGTCACGAGATCACCACACCGGTCGCGATTAACGACCTGGTTGAGCGTGGGATGGACAGGGTTTTTGACCCCCGGAAGATAAAAGTGGTGATTGATCATGTCACCCCGGCAAAAGATACGAAGACCGCCCTTCAGGGTAAGATTGTCAGGGATTGGGCACGGCGACATAGCATCCCTGATTTCTTTGACATAGGCCGCAACGGTGTGTGCCATGCGATATTTCCTGAGAAGGGGTTTATCCGTCCGGGATATACCGTCATTATGGGCGATTCGCACACCTGTACCCATGGCGCATTCGGGGCCTTTGCAGCAGGTGTCGGCACAACAGACCTTGAGGTCGGCATGCTTAAGGGTGTCTGTGCCTTCAGGGAGCCTAAGACGATACGGGTGAATATCAATGGCACGGTCCCCGAAGGAGTGTATGCCAAGGACATCATTCTCAGGATCATCAAAGAACTGACGGTCAAGGGGGCAACAGATTGTGTGGTTGAGTTTCAGGGTAATGTGGTAAAGAAGATGTCGATGGAGAGCAGGATGACGCTCTGCAACATGGTGATTGAGGCAGGCGGAACGTCCGGCGTATGCATGCCGGACAAGGTGACGGTCAACTATCTCTGGCCCTTCATTTCATCGGAGTACGCGGACAAAAAAGCGGCAGTTGCTGATTTTAAAAAATGGTGGTCGGATAAAGGCTGTGCCTATGTAAAAGTGCTCGAGATCGATGTGACCAACATGGAACCACAGGTGACCTTCGGGTATAAGCCTGATGAGGTGCAGAACGTTACGGAACTGGCTGGTACCCGAGTCGATCAGGTCTATATCGGGTCCTGCACAAACGGCAGGCTTGAGGATTTGAAGGTGGCGGCTGCATATATCAAGGGAAGAACGATTTCCCCGATGGTGAGGGGCATCGTGTCGCCGGCAACGCCCAAGATCTTTCGGGAGGCCGACAAACTGGGTCTGATAAAAATATTCATGGACGCAGGCTTTTGCGTGACGAATCCAACTTGCGGGGCCTGTCTTGGAATGAGCAACGGCGTCATTGCTCCGGGTGAGGTTTGCGCTTCGACAACGAACAGAAATTTTAACGGTCGTATGGGTAAGGGCGGAATGGTGCATCTGATGAGCCCTGCGGTGGCTGCAGTCACTGCCCTTGAAGGGGTGATAACTGATCCACGAAAATACGGCAAGGGAGGTGCAGCATGAAGAAGTTCGGAGGAAAAGTACTTTTTCTGGACAGGTCTGATATCAATACGGATGAGATCATCCCGGCAAAATATCTCACCGAAATATCAAAAGAGGCACTGAAGCCTCATATGCTCGAAGACCTGAAACTCGAAGGGTTCTATCCAAATTCGCCTGAGGTGAAGGACTCCAGCGTTATCGTCAGTCGTGGCAACTTCGGCTGCGGATCCTCGCGGGAGCATGCGCCCTGGGTCTTTGAGGTAAATGACATTAATGTGGTTGTCGCCCCGAGCTATGCACGCATATTCAGGCAGAATATGTTTAATTGTGGCATGCTCGCGATTGAACTTTCAGAAGCGGATATCACCAGTCTGTTTGAGCACAAGGTCGCCGGGGCAGTGATCGATATCGACTTTGCGAAAAAACAGTTGACTATCAGCTCGGGAAAGGGCAGCAGAACGTTTGATTATCAGATCTCGGAATTCGACAGGGCACTTGTTGAGGCAGAGGGATGGGTCGGCTTTGCCGATGCCAAATACTGATATGAAGACAGAAGAACGTCTTAACCAGATGGGGGTACAATTACCGGATGTTCCGAAACCTCTCGGTGCCTATGTCCCGTTTGTCAGGACCGGAAATCTGCTTTATCTCAGCGGTATGCTCCCGCTGAATGATGGCAAGCTCATCTTCACCGGCACGGTCGGTGACTTAGTGTCAATTGACGATGCTGCGGCCTGTGCGAGACTGGCTGCTATTAACGCCCTGGCAGTGGTAAAATCAGCAGTCGGAAGTCTTGACCGGATCAGGCGATGTGTCAAGATCTCGGGATTCGTTGCATCAGCAGGAGAATTTTATGATCAGCCGAAGGTCATAAACGGTGCATCGGAATTCATTGTCCAGGTCCTGGGCGATGCCGGTCGACATGCACGTGCGGCTGTCGGCGTACCTGTTTTGCCGCTGAATTCTCCGGTCGAGATAGAGTTTATTTTTGAAGTGGAGGATTAACATGAAGCCGGCCCTCTTTCTGTTTTTAAGAATGGATTCATATTGCTATAAATGGCTGTAAGGTGCCTTGGGCAGGATATTTTTCTGCGATACTCATGGCCTGTTTTTTGTAGGGGGTAGGGTTATGGACTTCTTTTATATGCTATTTCCTGTATCGGGTGTCAGGACGCTTGTCTTTGTTCCGCCTCTTGTGGCGTTTGTGCTGTCTTTTTTTACCTCGATGGGAGGGGTTTCAGGTGCCTTTCTGCTCCTGCCCTTTCAAATGACTTATCTTCATTTCACGAGTCCTGCTGTCAGCTCTACAAATTTTCTGTATAACATTGTTGCGATACCGAGCGGTATTTATCGCTATATCAAGGACGGCCGGATGGCATGGCCGCTCACCATGATCGTGATTATCGGGACGCTCCCGGGAGTGTTTCTGGGTTATTACCTCAGAATAATGTATCTGCCCGACCCGCGCGCCTTCAAGATGTTTGTCGGGTGCGTCCTCCTGTATATAGGTGTTCGCCTGCTGTATGAGTTTACGGGCAGGGGATCTGCCGGACAGTCAGAAGTGCTTGAGAAGAAGTTCAAACAGAGGACTGCACAGTTGAAAGAGTCACGGCAGTCCATGGTTGCTGCAGGCCTGCCGGCTGATGCCGTGGTCAGGACAAAATCGGTCTCGATAAAAAAGGTCGAGTATGAGTTCTGGGGAGAGACCTTTTCATTCAGCACTCCTGCAATGTTCACACTGGCCCTGATCGTTGGAATTATCGGCGGGACATACGGCATCGGCGGCGGAGCAATTATTGCCCCCTTCTGCGTTGCCATCTTCAAACTGCCTGTCTATACCGTGGCTGGAGCCGCCTTGATGGGGACATTCCTGACGTCAATTGTCGGTATTATTTTCTATACGCTTATACCGATAAAGAGTGGTGTTGCGACGTCTCCGGACTGGCTTCTGGGGCTGCTCTTCGGTGTCGGCGGCTTTGCCGGAATGTATCTGGGCGCACGCGTTCAGAAGTATATGCCGCAGAAGTATATCAGGCTGATGCTCGGCGCGCTGATCGTCTATGTATCGGCGAGTTATATTATTCAGTTTTTCAAGTAGGGGCGCGCAATGATTATCGGAGTAATGTCAGACAGCCACGACAACATGCCGCAGATACGGAAGGCGGTTGATTTTTTTAATGCACGCAGTGTCGGACATGTGATACATGCAGGAGATTTCGGGGCTCCTTTTACGTTTAGGATTTTAAAAGACCTGAAGTGCGGATTTACGGGGATTTACGGAAATAATGACGGCGAAAAGCTGCTTCTCCAGAAGCTGTCTCAGGGCCGGATATTTAAGCAGCCGCATATCTTTGAGCTTGATGAGAGAAAGTTTGTTGTGGTCCATGAGCATCATGTGGTCGATGCACTGGCTGCAAGCGGCCACTATGATGTCGTGGTGTACGGTCATACGCACGAGGCTGATGTGCGTACCGTCGGAAAAACCCTGGTCGTCAACCCCGGTGAAACCGGTGGATGGCTCTATGAAAAATCAACCATAGCCATCGTTGACCTGGCAACGATGCAGGCGGAAATTGTTGATCTGAATAATTGATGTAAACTGACTTACAACTCGAATTTCTCTCCCCTGGCCGGAACATGTGTCTTGTATCCGAACGGGTCACTGATGACTTTCTGGAAATCGAGCGATGCTGTTTCTTCTCCGTGGACGATGAAAATCTCGGGCGGTTTTTTGAACTGTGCAATCCAGTTCAGGAGTTCGGTCTGGTCGGCATGGGCCGAGAAGCCGCCGAGAGTATGTATGCCCGCCCGTACGACAATGTCCTCTCCAAGCACCTCTACCACCTTCGCGCCGTCCACAATCTGCCTTCCGAGAGTGACCTTGGCCTATAGAGAGGCTCGTGCAGTGCCGCCCCGGTTCGCATCGCCTTCCGGTTGTACCATTCGGTATCTGATTCCTGGATATGCGCGGAATCGTAGAGAATCAGTTCAGCGATGTCAGCGGCGGCAGCAGTGGTGATTATGATTCCCTTGAAGCCCTCGTTCACCAGTCGGGGAACGAGCCCGATGTGGTCGAGATGGGAATGCGTTAGAAAGAGGCATTCGATCTCTTTGGGATTGAACTCGAAAGGCTTGCGGTTGACCTCGTCTGCGGCATGTCTCTGGTACATACCGCAATCGACTAATATTTTACGATTGCCAGGTTCCAGTAAAAAACATGAACCTGTCACTGTACGTGCTCCACCGAGAAACGTGATTTTCATTTGTACACCCCCAATGGCAATTGATCAAGTATACATAAAAAAACCCCGCCATTTCTGACGGGGTTACGGAAAGCTTCGTTATTAGTTTTATATCTTAAAGTTCAGCTGCCACCTGAAGAAAGATGCAGTTTCAGCGGCTGCCTTATAGTAGCTCCCTGGCACGAAGACTTCTAAAAGTATATAGCCGTCGAGATTCTTCGAGAACTTGTGGTTGAGCATCGCAGAAGGAAGACTTCCGCGGGACTTCCCATCGTTCGAATAAAGTGCGCCTGTAGTAATTCCCGACTGTTGCGGGGCCCAGAGATACTGATACGCGAGGTTCAGTTTGGTCTCCGGAGTGAAGTTCAGATTCATGCTGGCCTTGATGATCTCGGTATTTGTCCAGTAACCCGGCATCCCGGCTCCGCCAAGCGCTGCTGTCTCATTTAGCTGGGTGTAGATCGTCAGCTCATTCCAGTAAGGGTTTCTGGAGAAGAGCGGATCCCAGGCCTCGTTTTTGTTGGTTGTGCCAGGATTGTCGCCGGAAAGGTATATGTATCTGAGATCAAACTCGGGTTTCAACTTTATATCTTGATACTCGCGTCCCACAAAAACATAACCGCCATTGCCGGTCCGGTCAATGCCGTTATCATATTCGCCGAACTGGTGGGCAAATTCACCGCCGAACTTCAAGTTGTTGGCTGTGGCGACGACCCGTGCTCCGACCGTGTTCAGTTTGAGCTTCGGTGTTGCTCCAAACTGTTGTTCTGTCTTGTATATATAGTAAGGCTCGATCAGCAGGTTCTCGGTCACCTTGCTCCTGCCGTAGATAACGAGGGCCTGCTCTCGGGATGCGGCCAGAATCTTCTTGTTGTCAACATAAAGGCCGCCTGCGACAGCCGGATGGACTGTAGGCAGATAAGTGTCCGTCGAGGGATCATCGATATAAACAAAATCAACACTGTTGTTTTTGTTGAACTTCACCTTTGCCCTGGCCGCATTGAAGTAGAAGGTCCGAGAACCGTCACCAGGCGTTCCGTCCATGATCAAGAAACCTTCGCCGTACATATCAGGACCAAGAAAATCCTGCCGGCCGATTCTTAGGTCAACAGGGAGTCCGAATATGTCCTTTGAGTCAACATACAGGTTGTCGACTGCTAACTCATCCGGATCGAAGCGATCAGTATTCACATTCGTTTTATAGGCTGTAAAGGGGCCATCGAAGAATTTCGCCTCGTTAACCAGCCTGGCATAGACGCCCAGGCTCTGGTTGAAATCAACTTTGCCCCAGACCTGGGTTCTGAGACGGAAGAAGTTCCGGTCTGCCCCACCGCCGGTCGGATTGGTGTTGAGGTTTACCACGTTATCCCAATTTTCCTGTCTCAGCCTGAAGGCTGCACCATAATCTATCGTTGTTTCTGCCTGTGCAAAAGGGACATACAGCAATGTCCCCAGCAAGAGCAACATCACGACAGCCAGTGTTTTTTTCATCATGACTATCTCCTCCCGTGTGATAAAGAATTTGTTGAGAACTTTAATTGTATATGTGGTTTCAGTATTTTCTTGCTGCATCAGATAATAAGCTCTCAAAGCGTTGAGTTCAAATAGTTTTTTTAAATAGCCTTATAAGAGAATCTGATGGCGAATAGTTTGCGGATTTCCTATGATTTTTGCAAACAACCGTTTATTCTCGTATACTAACGTCAAGAGCGGATAGAGGTGATAATAGGGGTGATATATGAATAACTTCATTGACTTTCATACACATGCCTTTCCGGATGAACTGGCTGCCAGGGCAATGCGTGTTCTGGAGAAAGAAGGCGGGATCGATGCTCATCTTGACGGAAGGGTATCGACGCTTCTGGCTTCCATGGACCGGTGCGGAGTAGAAAAAAGCATTGTCTGCTCAATAGCGACAAAGCCCGACCAGTACCAGTCGATTATGTCGTGGTCAAAGAAGATACAGTCAGACAGGATCCTCCCCTTTCCCTCGCTCCATCCTGACGACCCTGAGTTTGCAGACCGCATACGCAGGATAAAAGGGGAGGGGTTCAAGGGAATCAAGTTCCATCCCTATTATCAGGATTTTGTTGCCGATGATGAGCGGTTATTCCCGATATATGAAAATATTGACGCTGCCGGATTGATTGTCCTGATGCATACCGGATTTGATTTTGCCTTTGACCGCGAAAGGATTGCCGATCCCCAAAGGATACTGAACGTGGTCGACAGATTCCCTGAATTGAAGATCGTCACCTCGCACCTCGGTGCCTGGGATGACTGGGACGAGGTCGAGAGACTCCTGGCCGGAAAAAACATCTATATGGAAATCTCCTTTGCCCTGGACCTCCTTACAAAGGAGCGTGCACGAGAGATAATTCTCAAGCACCCGAAGCAGCGCACCCTCTTCGGGACCGATTCTCCCTGGACCGGGCAGGAGGCAACGCTTTCACTTTTTTTGAATTTGCAGCTCGGGAAGGAAATCGAAACGCTGGTGCTGAGAGACAATGCAGAGAGGCTGCTCAGTTCAGTCTGAGTATCTGCCTCTATACGGCCCGCATACGCTATGGACACCACAGAGAAGGAGAACGTCCGGAGCCTGTTTGAGGCGGTCATCGAGGCGACGAACGATGCTATTTCAGTAGCAGACGAGAACGGCAATACGATTATCGTTAACCCTGCCTATACCCGCATTACGGGACTGCCGAAAGAGGCGGTGATTAACAAACCGGTTACCGTTGATATTGCAGAGGGTGAAAGTATGCATATGCAGGTGCTCCGGACCGGTACCGCAGTGCGGAACGTCCGGATGAAGGTCGGCCCCACAGGGAGAGAGGTGATCGTCAATGTTGCGCCGATCTATGTCGATGGAAGGATAAAGGGGAGCGTCGGGGTTATCCACGACATATCGGAGATCATAGCCCTCACCGGGGAGCTGGCCCTTGCCAGAAAGCTGCTTCGTCAGCTGAAGGCCCGGTATACCTGGGATGATATTATCGGGAGCAGTCCCTCACTTGAATTGGCAAAAGAGCAGGCGAAAAGCGCGGCAGAGACCCCAGCGACGGTCCTGCTGCGAGGAGAGAGCGGGACCGGCAAGGAGCTTTTTGCCCATGCGATCCATAATGCGAGCCGGAGAAGAAAAGGACAGTTTGTGCGCGTCAATTGCGCGGCCATCTCCGAGAACCTGCTTGAGAGTGAGCTCTTCGGTTATGAAGAGGGGGCCTTTACCGGTGCAGTCAAGGGGGGCAAAAAAGGGCTTTTCGAGGAGGCTGACGGCGGGACGATCTTTCTCGATGAAATCGGGGAGGCGAGCCTGTCGATCCAGGCAAAGCTTCTGCGGGCGATCCAGGAAAAGGAGATCATCCGCGTGGGGGGAACAAAGTCTCTGAGGGTCGATGTCAGGGTTATTGCTGCGACGAATGCTGATCTCGAACAAAAGATACGCACCAAGACATTCAGAGAAGACCTCTACTACCGGCTGAATGTCATACCCATCCAGATACCGCCGCTACGCGATCACCGGGAGGATATCCGGTTCCTGGCGGCCCATATCATATACCGACTTAACCAGGACTTCGGCAGGGTGGTCCAGAACATTTCTGACGCAGCGATAGAAGACCTGACGGCCTATGACTGGCCGGGAAATGTCCGCGAACTCGAAAACCTTATCGGCAGGGCGATGATCGCCATGCGTCCGCAGGAGACCGTTATCGACCTCCAGCATCTGCCGCTTATGCCATGCGAAAAAATAGCCGCGCCGCCCGCCTCTTTTTCAGGACAGATCCAGCCGCTTGAAAAGACGATTTCTGACGCAGAGCGGTCAGCGATCCAGCGTGCGCTGGGTGAGACAAACGGCAGTCGTACCAAGGCAGCTGCGCTCCTCGGCATCTCGATGCGGAGCATGTTCTATAAGATGGAGAAGTACTGCTTGAAGTGACAAGGCTGTGATTTTGGCTGAGGCCCCATGGTTTTACGGGGTTGACAACCGTTGACAATTAAATAGCCATATATATTAAAATATAGACATAAAGTTAAGCATATGGGCTGAGCAGCAAGAGATATCGTATAAAAGCGCTTGGCTCATGTGGAAGCTTGGGCAGTTACCTATGCCGGCGGAGCAGCTGCCGACAGGTACGATTATCGTGCATCCGGCTATTGCCATTGTTGAGGGAGGGGTAGCGTTGTATGCCAGGGTCTCAAGCGCCGACCAGAAAAACGACCTCGATCGGCAGATGGCGCGCCTAAGTGAGTTTGCAGCCTTAAAGGGTCTGAGGGTCATTGACCTAGTAAAGGAAACCGGCTCAGGTCTTAACGGTCATCGGCGGGCGATGCTCAGGGTACTGAGAAATCCTGCTGTCCATACAGTTGGTGTAGAACACAGGGACAGGCTGATGCGATTCGGCATTGAGTATGTGGAGGCCGAACTAACCCATCTTCCGCAGTTCAAAATTTAAAAATTAATTCTTTCAAGGAGTTACGTTTCAAATCAGACTGTTTTCTTCACTACATTTTCAATAATCTTGGGTCTATTGGGTAATCGTATCTTCAATCTCTGAAGCAGAACCTTCAGTTCTTTTGAGGGGGTTGATACAACTCTCAGCCTGATTGTTTTATCCTTTGCCGGAAGCAGTACATCAAGGGATCTTACCTCCCGCATTTCCTCAATGAGTTTTCTCGGAGCCGTGCCGAGGCCGGAGCTTATCATCCACTGCTGCAGGGTTCTCCACATTGCCAGTGATAAAAAACAGACCAGGATGTGTGCCTGTGTTCTGTCTTGTTTATGATGATAGATAGGCCGCCTGCCTAGATCATGTTTTTCCGTTCTGAAGGCATCTTCCACTTCAGTCAGTTGAATGTATCGCTTCCATATTATTTTGGGATCAGCCTCTTTCCAGTTGGTGCGCAGAATATAGTTGCCGCCGCTTTGCAGTGCCCACTGGTAACGGTCTTCGTTCTTTGTGATTTGGATTGACAGTCGCTTATCCTTGCCGGCTCCTGTTTCTGTGACTATTACGTCAAAGAGCGAACCGGCGCGGCTATTTCTCTCAAGAAGCCGGCCAATCCTGCGTTCCGCCTTCTTGCTGTCTCTGAGTTTCCCCAAGTCTGCCTGTTCTTTGAGTTTATTGAGCCCTGTCTCCAGCCGGATAACAAACCGATTCAACATTGCTGTCTCTTTTTCCTTGCGGCCTTCAGAACGACACAGCACGAAGGTTTTGTCCTTGCCTTCGGGGCTTGCGCATTTTTTTACTTCGACGCCGGGATGAACCTCTTCCCAGTCTTTTGCAAGAAGCTCTGCTTCAAGCTTCCTCAGCATGGACTTCGGCGTGCCGATAAGGTATCTGGCGCCGCGCTCCTGCATAAACTCTATGTTCTCTTCACTCACCATTCCACGATCCATGACCCAGATCCGGTTTGCTTTGCCGTATTTGCTTTCCATGATCATGACCATTTCTTCGGTAGTGGTGACATCGGTACGATTGCCGTCGAAGACTTCAAAGGCAACGGGCAAGCCTTCTTTGCTCGTTACCAGTCCGATACAAACCTGTGGACAGTCCGGACGACTGTCACGGCTGTACCCCTCTTGGCCTGTGGATTCCCCAGAGCCGTGCCTTCAAAGTATGTGGAAGTTATGTCGTAGAAAAGAAAGTCGAAGGTCTCGCCAAAGAGCTCTCCGTAGCGGTCCTGAAGATGTTTGCACAGGGCGTCTTTGTGCGGTAACAGCACATCCAAAGAGCGATAGAGTCGATCGTCGTTTATTCTGTCCGTGGGTACCCCAGCAGATCGTCAAGCGCTGTTTTGTCATACCAGGACTCTGCTATCTGCAGTTCCGAAGACGGCGCACAAAAACGCGCAACGCTGAGAATGCAGGCCATTACTGACCACGGAATCGCTTCTCTTCCTTCAGACATCTGCTCTTTACAAAACTCTGCAAATCCAAGCCGTTGCCAAAGGAGCAACGCCAGATAGATATCGCCAAAGC
>PLXX01000156.1 GCA_003153275.1 Nitrospiraceae bacterium
GGTCACCAGCTCCCACGCAAAGTTGATCGCGTCGCGCTTGAAGTAGTCTCCAAAGCTTAAGTTGCCCAGCATCTCGAAAAACGTATGATGACGCGCCGTATGGCCGACATTTTCAAGATCATTATGTTTACCGCCGGCCCGCATACACTTCTGACTTGAAACAGCACGCTGGTAAGAGCGCTTCTCCTGCCCCAGGAAGACCGATTTGAACTGGACCATGCCGGCATTTGTAAAGAGCAGCGTCGGATCTTTTCCCGGTATCAGAGATGAACTCGGGACAATCTCATGCCCTTTAGACCTGAAATAGTTGAGAAAGGTACTGCGTATCTCCTTACTGTTCATATTACCGTCCATGTTTACATCCATATTCCCGTCGGTGTTTCCTTCGATGCATCTGCCCCGGATCAGCGGCCTGATCAAAATAACCCGTCACGAAGCCGGGCCGCACTGAATCAAATGCCATTATGAAGCCTCCTCGTCGAAATCAATCTCTTGTATTGCCCTGCGAATAATGCTTGTAGAATAACCCCTGCGAAGCAGAAAATTCCAGAGTTTACGCCTTTCTGCAGGCGTGCGGACCTCCCCCGACAACCTGGTTCTTTTTTCGAGCAGTCTCCGGAGGGTCTGTAACTCCTCATCTTCATCATACTCCAGGACAGCATCGACAATCTCTCTGGTCAGCCCCCGTTTATACATGAAGATTCTTGCTGCGCCCTGTCCGAGAAGTTTTCCCTCACAGGCCTGTCGCTTCAGTCCGACGGCCAGTGCCTGGTCATCGATAAAACCGGATTTTTTCAGGTCCTGAAGCGTTGCGGAGATAACGTCCTGTGCAAAACCTTTCCTCGCAAGTCGTTCCGTCAACTCCTGCTCGCTCCTGCCACGATAGGCGAGGAGTCTCAGGCAGTATCTCTTCGACTCAGACGCCGAACCGGTCAATCTTCATCTCATCCACGGAAGAAGGCTGCTGGTTGTCATAGGTAAGGTCGCTGGTGGACTGGATACCTCTCACCCTGAGTGCAAAATCGTCCGGGTTCGTCGCCCTTCTGAGTGCTTCATCATAGGTAATAAGTCCGGATTTGAAGAGGTTGAAGAGTGATTGATCAAAGGTCTGCATCCCGTAATGGACAGCCCCCTGTGCAATAACATCGGTTATCGTTTTCGTTTTGTCAGCATCGAGAATACAGTCCTTGACGGTCGCCGTTGCTATCATGATCTCGACCGCAGGGACCCTTCCCTTGCCGTCGGCGCGCGGTACAAGACGCATCGAGATGATACTCCTTATAACAGAGGCGAGCTGCATCCGCACCTGTTTATGCTGATAGGGCGGAAAAACAGAGATAATACGGTTAATCGTCTCGGCAGCATCAATCGTATGCAGGGTGCTGAGGACAAGATGTCCGGTCTCGGCAGCAGTAAGCGCAGTCTGGATCGTCTCGAAATCCCTCATCTCACCAACGAGGATGACATCGGGGTCCTGCCGCATCGCAGCGCGAAGTGCCTTGCTGAACGACTCCGTATCATTGCCAACCTCGCGCTGGTTGACAATGCAGCTCTTGTCCCGGTGGAGGTATTCTATAGGGTCCTCAATCGTCATTATATGTTCGGTCTTGTTGGTATTGATATTATCGATCATAGCAGCAAGTGTTGTGGACTTGCCACTTCCCGTTGTGCCTGTTACCAGGATGAGACCCCGCTCTTCAAGAGAAATCTTTTTCAAAATTTCCGGAAGAAAGAGCTCATCGACAGTCGGTATCCTCATTGCAATGATCCTGAAGACCATGCCGATCGTACCCCGCTGGATAAAAATATTGCACCGGAAGCGGCCCAGGCCGGGCACACTGTATGCGAGATCAAGGTCATTGCGCTTCTTGAATATCTCACGCTGCGCCGGGCTCATTACAGCAAAAGCTAAATTCAGCGTGTCCTCCTGTGTCATTCTTTTCTCGGTCGACATAGGCGCTAACGCGCCATCTACCCTAATGATCGGGTATGCCCCAACCTTCAGGTGAATATCAGACGCACCCAGCGAGTGGGCTTTTTTTAAGAAATCATTAATATCCATAACGCTCTCACAGTTATCTTCCCGAAGACTATTTTTTCAGATTCGCCGCTTCGATGATCTTTTCCTCAATTTCTCCGGCTATCTCCGGATTTGCCTTGAGGTATTCCTTGACGTTCTCACGGCCCTGACCGATCCTGTTGCCGCCGTAACTGTACCAGGCCCCGCTCTTCTCGATAATGCCCCGCTCGGCGCCGAGGTCGACAATCTCTCCAACCCGCGAAACGCCTTCATTAAAAAAGATGTCGAACTCAGCCTGCTTGAATGGCGGGGCCATCTTGTTTTTGACCACCTTCACCCTGACCCTACCGCCGATTACCTCCTGGTTGTCCTTGATATTCTCGATCCTTCTGATATCAAGCCTCATGGAGGAATAGAATTTCAGGGCATTGCCGCCGGTTGTTGTTTCGGGGCTCCCGAACATCACTCCGATCTTCATCCTGATCTGGTTTATAAAGAGAACCGTCGTGTTCGATCTTGAAATGGCGGAGGTAAGCTTTCTCAGTGCCTGGCTCATCAATCTCGCCTGGAGACCCGGGAGAGAATCGCCCATATCGCCCTCTATCTCTGCCTTTGGTACGAGAGCCGCAACAGAATCTATGACAATAATGTCAAGCGCGCCGCTCCGGACGAGATACTCGGTAACCTCA
This sequence comes from Nitrospiraceae bacterium, assembly GCA_003153275.1. Taxonomy (GTDB): domain Bacteria; phylum Nitrospirota; class Thermodesulfovibrionia; order Thermodesulfovibrionales; family UBA6898; genus PALSA-1316. The sequence goes on from PLXX01000156.1 coordinate 2,710, forward strand.
AGAGCCTGTTCTCCGGTATCAGGCTGCGATACCAGCAGATCATCGATATTGACCCCGATCTTTTTTGCATAGGATATGTCGAGGGCATGCTCGGCATCGATAAANNCATGATCGAGCCCTTGCCGAAATTCTTCTCGATCTGGGATATCGCCATCTCCAGCGCTTTCATTTTTTCCTTGTCCTGCTCCTTACCCGATTCTTTATTTGATTCTTTACCCGCCATATAACCTCCTGTTAATGCTATTTTTGACGATACGCAAATGGAATATCAGCAAGGCAGGTATATACCGGCCCTTCCGGCCTGAGTTCGCTCTTCATCAGCTTTATGCCACTCACCTCAAATTGACCGAACACCATCCTGTCCGACTCTGCAAGCCTTTTTACTAGTTCAGCAAGTCTCCTACTCGACTTTACCCTCCCGATTGTTACATGGGGCTGAAAGGGCCGCTCTTCAGCCGGATAACCGGCAGCCGTCATCTCCTCCTCAACATCCCGTTGCAAAGCATTCAGAGTATCCGACTTTTCAATTCCGACCCAGATGACACGGGGATATTTCCCGGGAGGAAACGAACGTGTCCCCGATATTCTAATACAAAAAGGCTGATAAGTGGATAGTTTTTTCGACAGACTTTGATGAAGGACAGAGATTCGCGACTCGTCGGTGTCACCGAGAAATTTCAGGGTGAAATGGATCTTGTCGCTGCCCGACCATTTCACGTCAGCGCCGGACCCTTTCAATTCTTCGATGACAGTATCAATGATCACACGCATCGGCTCGGGGACCTCGACAGAGATAAAGCATCTTATGTCCACGAATTCAGCACTCCTTCTAGAAAACGAAGGGCTTCCAGTGATGCCTGTCTTTTGATCTCCTGCCTGTCGCCAGGCGGCGGTCTCCTCACTGACCGTACCGTATCTTTCGAGCAGATCTGCACTGATGCCAAGCACTGCCTGCTTTGCTTCTGCTGAATAACAGACAACTCCCAAGGTAAAAAACGGGAGGTGCCCGGAAGATTGGTTATCGCATTCGCTATATAACCGCCGGTGCATGATTCAGCCAGAGCAAGGGTCTTCCCCCTTGTGACAAGTGTATCAGATATTGCCTTGATAATCACTATAAAATCATCTTCCACAGTTGTATCACCAGATTCGCACATATACCGGCCAGGACATCATCAGCCATGATACCGATTCCACCCTTCAGCGCGGACTCAACATACCGGATGGGAAAAGGCTTCAGTATATCGAAAAACCTGAATAGGACAAAGGCGGCAATCAAATATCCAGGGGTGTGAGGCAGAAAGGCGGCAGATATCACGATTCCCACCACTTCATCGATAATGATATGTCCGCTGTCCTGTTCCCCAATGACCCTCTCTGCCACGCCAGCCGCAATCGATCCGGTAATAAAGCCGGCAATGATGACAATAAGCTGCACTGAAGGCTGCAAAGGGACAAGCAGGAGGATAAGAGCCCCTGCCGCGCTCCCCCAGGTGCCCGGGGCATAGGGAAGATAGCCAATCGGTCCCAATGTTGCGACATGAGTTGCAACATTTTTCAGGTAAAGACTACTCTTCGACAATGGTATAGCTGAATGTTATCTTTGCCGATCCTTCAAGCGTTGCCTTCACTGAACAGTATTTTTCCATCGAAAGGTCAACTGCTTTTTTGACAGCTTCCTCAGAGAGACCGCGGCCCCTCACCCTATACTCTATGTTGATGTCAATATACTTCTGCGGATGGTCCTCCGCCTTTTTGCCATCGACATGCACTTCAAGCCCGGTAAGTTTCTGCTTCTTTTTCTTCAGCACCGAGACGATATCCATCCCCGAACAGCCACCGACACCTATCAGCAGAAGTTCCATGGGACGCATGCCCGTATTCGCACCACCGAATTCAGCATCCGCATCCATTACAATGGCATGACCCGAACCCGTTTCCCCGACAAACTGCATTCCGTCGGTATATTTTACTGTAGCCTTCGGCATAACGCCTCCTCCATTTTTGTCTTGTCCGGAATCATTCCTGATCGATGCGGCCTTACGGTCGTTCTTCTTTAAGAAGCTTGTACTCTATGCTGTCGACCAAGGCCTGGTATGACGCCTCGATGATATTCTCCGACACACCGACGGTGCCCCACTGCTGCTCTTTGTCCCCCGATTCAATAAGTACTCGGACTTTGGCGGTCGTTCCCCTGCCGGCTGTCAGCACGCGCACCTTGTAGTCATAGAGCCTGACATCCTTAAGCTGCGGATAGAACTTCTCCAGTGCCTTTCTCAACGCATTATCAAGGGCATTCACCGGCCCCTTGCCGGTCGCTGCGGTATGCTCTACATGCTCGCTTACCTTCAGCATAATAGTCGCCTCGCTCAATGGCTCTTCACCCTCTTTTCTCTTTTCTATAATGACCCGAAACCCGATAAGATCAAAAAACCTCCGGTGCAGACCAAGTTCCTTTTTCATCATCAACTCGAAAGAGGCCTCAGCCCCTTCAAACTGGAACCCCTGGCTCTCAAGCTCCTTCAGATTGGTGACGATCGTCTGGAGCTGCGAGGAATCGTTCGCTATTTTGATGCCGAATTCCTCAGCCTTTCTGAGGATATTGGACCTGCCGGCAAGATCAGAAACGAGAACCCGCTGGGAATTGCCGACAAGTTCAGGCCGTATATGTTCATAGGTTTCCGACCGCCTGCGTATCGCACTGACATGCATACCGGCCTTGTGTGCAAAAGCGCTGTCACCGGTAAAAGGCTGACGTTTCAAATGGCTGATATTGCCGATCTCATTCACAAACCTTGAAACATCCCTCAGCTTCATCAACTGAGAAGGGCTGATACATTTCATGTCGAGCTTGATCTGCAGATTGGGAATGATCGATATGAGGTTGGCATTGCCACAGCGTTCACCCAGACCGTTTATCGTGCCCTGGACCTGTACCACACCGGCCTCAACCGCAGCGATAGAATTCGCCACGGCACAGTCACCGTCGTTATGAACATGTATCCCGAGAGGGGTTGTGCATGCCTTCCTTACCTTTCTGACAATCTCGGTCAGGGCACCGGTCATCGTGCCGCCATTCGTATCGCAGAGAACCAGCCGATCGGCGCCTCCCTGCTCCGCGGCCGCCAGACATTTCAGGGCATATGCAGGATTATTGATGTAGCCGTCAAAAAAATGCTCTGCATCAAAAAATACCATCCCGATGCTTTTTTTGAGGAAAGCGACCGAGTCATGGATAAGAGCAAGGTTCTCTTCAAGTGGTACTTTCAACGCCTCTGTAACATGAAAATCCCAAGTCTTGCCAAAGATCGTGACAATGTCGACTTCCGAGTCAATGAGGGCCTTGAGTGTCTCATCTTTTGCCGCCTTTTTTTTTGGCCGGTGGGTGCTTCCAAAGGCGGCCAGACGTGAGTTTCTCAATTTCAGTCTAAGCGCTTTTTTGAAATATTCTATATCCCGTGGATTCGATCCAGGCCAGCCGCCTTCGATGAAATGAACACCAAGGTCATCGAGCCTCTCGGTTATTCTAAGTTTGTCCTCGACCGAAAAAGAGATGTCTTCAGACTGAGCGCCGTCCCGCAGGGTCGTATCATAGATTTCAATGTTTCGCATATGAATATTACTATCCCGTCTGGGCAGCAAGCCCGAATGTCTCGTGCAGCACCCTGACCGCTAGCTCGGTAAACTTCAGGTCGATGATGCAGGAGACCTTGATCTCGGAGGTGCTGATCATGAATATGTTGATATTATGGTCTGCGAGTTGCTGGAACATCGCCGCGGCAACGCCCGAGTGGGTCCGCATGCCAACGCCAACGACCGATACCTTGCTGATATCTTCACGCATGTCAACCCTCTTTGCACCCATCTCTATACCGATCGCACCGGCAACCTCTCCCGCACGCTTTGCATCGGTCTTCGGCACGGTAAACGAGATATCAGCGAATTTTCCATCGCTGCTGATATTCTGCACTATCATATCAATAATAATATTGGCAGAGGCGACGGCATTGAACAGCCTCGCAGCAATCCCGGGTTTATCCGGGACGTCGACCACGGTAATCTTCGCCTGGTTTTTATCATAGGCAATTCCTGATACAACAGCATTTTCCATATCTTTGTCCTCCTGAACCACAAGCGTCCCTGGATTATTATTAAAGCTCGACCTGACCACGACAGGCACATTGTATTTCATCGCAAACTCGACTGACCGCGCCTGAAGCACCTTGGCGCCGAGGCTGGCAAGCTCGAGCATCTCTTCATATGATATCTTCTGGAGCTTCTTCGCCTCCGGCACAAGATTAGGATCGGCCGTGTAAACACCATCCACGTCCGTGTAAATCTCGCACAGATCGGCCTTGACACCGGCAGCAATAGCAACAGCCGAAAGGTCAGAGCCACCCCGGCCGAGAGTCGTCACATCGGCGGAACCCTCAGTGACCCCCTGAAATCCGGCGATCACCACAACATATCCGTCATCCAGCGCCTTACTGATACGCTCACCGCTGATACGCTCAATCCGAGCCTTGGTATGGACCATATCCGTAATAATGCCTGCCTGTCTGCCGGTAAGAGATATCGCCCTGTGGCCAAGAGACTCGATCGCCATCGCCGTCAGAGCGCTCGTCACGCGTTCACCCGAAGAGAGAAGCATATCCATCTCCCGCTCTCCCGGACGGGCTGACAACTGGTGGGCGAGGCCGATAAGTTTATCTGTCTCACCTGACATGGCAGAGACAACGACAACGACCCGGTTTCCTTCCTTTGCGGTTTGCACCACCCGCTCGGCAACCGCCTTGATCCTCTCAACGCTGCCGACCGACGTACCGCCATATTTCTGAACAATTAATGCCAAAATCTCCTCCGGATATAATGAATTAAACGACCCGTTGCATAACCGCTCGAATCATACTCCGCGTATGAAGAAGTCCATCAGCCTATGGCCTTCCTTAAAGACCATACCATTGTCTCTGTCTATGACTGATTCATCGTAGACAGCACCTTCATTGCGCTGCTTCCTCCTGCTGTCGTAGAGGATAAAAGGGACAGGGTCGGCCGAATGTGTCCTAAGTTCAATCGGTGTGGGATGGTCAGGCATAATCAGGATACGGTGATCGCCAAACCGTTTCGCGCCCTCCGCAACCGTACCGACGACAATGGCATCAAAATCCTCAATGGCCCGTACTTTGTCCTGGTAATTCCCGGAGTGCCCCGCCTCATCAGGGGCTTCAACATGGATATAGACAAAATCAACCCGCTCGAGCGACCTGAGCGCCTCTTCTGCCTTACCCTTATAATTCGTATCAATATAGCCTGTCATGCCCGGCACGTTCAGAATCTCAAAGCCCGCATAAATGCCGAGGCCTTTTGTCAGGTCAACGGCAGATATGAGAGAACCCCTGATACCGTACTTTTCAACAAAAGTCGGCATGCTCGGCCTTTTGCCCTGCCCCCAGAACCAAACACTGTTGCCGGGATTGTTTCCGGTCCGGACCCGCTCTCTGTTAATCGGATGTGGCTCAAGAATACCGACTGAATCAAGCATAATCTTCCTCAACAGCGCCTCGCCATTACCAATAGGGAGATTGTTTGCGATCTCCTTGCCGAGTATGTCATGAGGCGGCACGCATTCAATATCAGCGGAGCCACCGGACCATACCATGAGATGCCGGTAACTGACACCGGGATAAAATTTCATCGAAGCAGAACCGAGATTCCTGTCCACCTCGAGAATAAGCTCTCGCGCCTCGCCGGTAGAAATATGACCGCTGCTGTGGTCCTCCATAATGGCCCTGGTCTTGTCCTGGTTGTACTTCAGCGTCACCAGATTACAGCGAAAGGCGATATCGTCTTCCTTGAGTGCAACGCCCATGCTTGCCGCCTCAAGAGGGGCCCTGCCGGAATAGTACAAGGCAGGGTCATAACCCAGGATGCTCAGATTTGCGACATCAGAACCCGGCTGCATGCCCTCGGGAATCGTATGCGCACTGCCAAGCGTACCTTCCGCGGCCAGACGGTCCATGTTCCGTGTGGAAGCATACTGCAGGGGGGTTTTCCCCCCCAACTCCCTCAGAGGTCTGTCGGCCATCCCATCGCCTATAATCACAATATATTTCATGGTACTACTCGATCACGTCTCCTTCGGCCATCTCTACTTCAATACCCTTCTCTTTGAGCCAGTGGATACCTTTTTCGATGTCAGCCGTCTCTCCGTCGAGTTCGAGAACCATCTCCCCGACCGTTTCGGTCACCCGCGCCCGCCTGATATTCGGGATAACGTTATACTCCTTTGCCATCATGAAGATCACCGGCTCTTTTATCAGCTGCTGTGGAAAAGTGAGCTTGACCCTCTTTTTCACAATGCCTCCCGCCGTCCGCCGCCAGCAATCGCCGGCACAATCGAGACCTCGTCCCCGTCCTTTACCGTCGTACCCTCGGCGCTCAGAAATCTGATGTCCTCTTCGTTAAGATAAATGTTCACGAATCTTCTGATCTTGCCGTTCTCCGAAATGCGCTCGGCAATTCCCGGATACTCCTTATCAAGCGCAAGAACCAGATCCATAATCGTTCCTGCCTTTCCTTCTACTTCCTCTTTGCCCTGGGTCAATCTCTGAAGCGGGGTCGGAATTCTTACCTTGACTGCCATGTGTAATCCTCCTTATGCATCATGAGTTCCTGATTTTCTATACGCCTTTATTGACGTTGCTGAGTACTTCTTCAAAAGACGCAAGGCTCGGCTTGATGTAGTACGGCGACAGGGTATGCCCCTGCAGGGCCTCCTGAGTCTTCAACCCGTTGCCGGTTATACAAATAACCGTCACCTCATCCCGTTTTATCTTTCCGCTCTCTATCATTTTTTTGGCTGCCGCAAGGGTAACTCCCCCAGCAGTCTCGGCAAAAACGCCTTCAGTCCTGGCCAGAAGCTTCATTGCATCGATGATCTCCTGGTCACTCACATCCTCTGCGTATCCTCCGGTCTCCTTGACCACCTGCGCTGCGTAAAAACCGTCAGCAGGATTTCCGATCGCAAGAGACTTCGCTATCGTATTGGGTTTTACCGGCCTGATAACATCAGTGCCCTTTTTAATGGCGGAGGCGATCGGCGAACAGCCGGTAGCCTGTGCTGCATACACTTTTGTCCCGATCTCCCGGATAATGCCGACTTCCCTGAACTCCTTAAAACTCTTCCAGACCTTTGTCAGGAGAGAACCGCTGGCGCAGGGCACGACAACATTGTCCGGCACCTTCCATCCAAGCTGTTCAATGATCTCGAATCCTATCGTCTTCGAGCCTTCGGCATAGAACGGTCTTATATTGATATTGACAAAGGCCCACCGATATTTGTTGGCGATCTCACTGCAGAGCCGGTTGACATCATCGTAATTGCCATCGACCGCTATAAGATTCGGCTCGTAGACAAGGGACGCAACGATCTTGCTCGCCTCCAGCGACGCCGGAATAAAGATAAACCGTTTAAAGCCTGCACGGGCGCCATGGGCTGATACGGAATGGGCAAGGTTTCCGGTGGACGCACAGGCAACCGTATCAAAACCGAATTCCTTTGCCTTTGTCAGCGCAATCGATACGACTCTGTCCTTGAAAGAGAGCGTCGGATGCACGACCGTATCATCCTTGATATAGAGTTCATCAACTCCGAGGACCTTTGCCAGATTATGCGCCCTCAAAAGAGGCGTAAATCCCGAGTCAAGCCCAACCTGCGGGTCTCCGTCAATCGGCAGCAGTTCGCGGTATCTCCAGAGATTCTTCTCCCTCTTTTCTATCTTTTTCCTGCTGATGTCCTTCGCGATACTCGTATAATCATAGGCGACCTCAAGAGGCCCGAAGCAAAATTCACAGACATATATGGGTTCGATGGGATACTCTCTGCCGCACTCCCTGCATTTAAGACCTTTAATATGTCCCATATAGTCACCTCTCGTTGGAAAAATATGCTTATTTTACTTCAAATCATCAACTAATTAAAAGATAAAACAGGGAACGTTTTTGCAGGAATCGGTAATTTGACAAGCACAAATAAGGTCTGATAGCATTACAGCAATGAATGCGGTCATGAAGGCGCTGACGATCATCGCCACAATCTTTATGCCGCTCACCTTTCTGGCCGGCGCCTACGGCATGAACTTCAAGCATATGCCGGAACTAGACTGGCCTTGCGGATATTCTCTGCTCTGGCTGGTTATGATATCGATCAGCATCACCATAATATTTTTTTTCGGAAGAAAGAAAAGGCTTTAATCTAATCCAATCATGACGCATGTAACCTTGATTTAGGGAGAATAATGGACTATATAAAAACATTCATCGATATCTTTATGCATCTGGACAGGCATCTCAGTGTCATCATCCAGGACTATGGTGTTTGGACGTACGCCATTCTTTTCCTGATCATATTCTGCGAGACCGGTCTGGTGGTAACACCTTTTCTGCCCGGCGACTCTCTTTTATTTGCAGCCGGAGCCTTCGCAGGACTTGGAGCACTCGATCCGCTCTGGCTATGCATGCTGCTTTCTGTTGCTGCAATACTTGGCGACACACTCAATTATTCGATCGGGCATTTTATTGGCCCCAAGGTCTTTTCCGGCAAAAAAAGCAGGTTTCTTAACCGCGATCATCTGGAGAAGACCCACCGCTTCTATGAGAAACACGGGGGAAAGACCATAATCATAGCCAGGTTCATGCCGATCATCAGAACGTTTGCCCCGTTTGTCGCCGGCATCGGCAGTATGACCTACCCGCGGTTTATTGTCTACAATATTATCGGTGGATTATTATGGATTGGAATCTTTGTCGGTGGGGGATACTTCTTCGGCAATATCCCGGTGGTAAAAAGGAACTTCACACTGGTCATCATGGCGATTATCGTGCTGTCAGTCATGCCCGGTTTCATAGAATACCTCCGCTACCGTTTCCGCACCTCATTCCAAAATAACACGATCTAGTGGTATGATTTAACGTTGTGGGTATCAGACGCGTGAATATGCAAATAGAGGAACTCAGAAAGCGAGTGCTACTGACCGCAGGGCTTATTCTGCTGATCATCTCGTTCGGAACATTCGGGTATATGATCATAGAGGGATGGCAGTTCTTCGATTCGTTCTACATGACAATCATCACTTTGACGACCGTCGGTTACCGCGAGGTCCACGATCTCTCATTCTGGGGCCGGATGTTTACAATCATTCTGATTGTCGGCGGCGTCGGGACCGTCTTCTATGCATTGAGCACCGGAGCAAAGATAATCCTGGAGGGCGAACTGCAGGAGATATTCGGGAGGAAAAGATTGGAAAAGAGAATCAAGGACCTCAAGGAACACTATATCATCTGCGGCTATGGAAGAATGGGCAGGATTATAGCCAGGGAACTGGAAGAAAAACATGTTGATTTTGTTGCAATAGAGAAGGACGAGGATGTCACCAGTGAAAAGGACAACGTCCTGATTTATCGCGGGGATGCAACAAAAGACGAAGTGTTGAAGGAGCTGGGGATAGACAGGGCCAGGGGATTGATATCGGTACTGCCGACCGACGCCGAAAATATGTACGTTGTCCTGAGTGCCCGGGGGTTGAACCCGAATCTCACCATCGTTGCCCGGGCAGGAGAAGAAGGATCAGAGAAGAAGCTGGTCAGGGCCGGGGCCGACAGGGTCGTATCGCCCTATCATATCGGCGGTCTCAGAATAGCCCATACCGTGTTGAAACCTGCGGTCGTTGATTTCATCGAGTTTGCAACCAAGAGCGGGAATATCGATCTCCAGATGGAGGAGATCGTCATTATGGAGAGTTCAGGACTCATCGGCATGACGCTCGACGAATGCGGCATCGGGCGCGAGCTCGGGATCATCGTCGTCGGCATCAAGACGATCGCAGGGGAAATGAGGTTCAATCCCACATTCAGAAGCGCCATCAATGCAGGTGACACGCTGATTGCGTTAGGAGAGATATCCAAGCTGAGGGTGCTTGAAGAAATGGCAGTGACAAACAAGGCCTGACGGTATCAGCAGAAAGAAAATTCTTCAGATCACTAAAGACAGAATCAGGACAGTTTAGAAAAGTCGGCCATGGTCAGTGCGACGGCCCAGATGGCCTTGAGAAGTGCAAGCCGATTCTGCTTAATTTCCTCTTTTTTATCCATGACAAGGACCTTGTCAAAGAAGTTATTGACGGGGGTGACTATTTCGCTGAATGCAAGGAGTGCCTCAAGGTACTTTCCTTCAGTAACCATTTCCCTCACGTGGAGTTCTATCCAATAGAACGAACTGTGAAGGACCTTCTCCTCCTCCGCAACGAAAAGCGCTTCATCAACCTGGGGGGTGTCGGTCTTCGGAATAATGTTATTTACCCGCTTAACCGCCAAAAGAAAATCGGGAAATCCCTCTTCAGATCTGAACAGTTTCAGTGCTTCAATTCTTCCGGCAACCACTTTCAGTGGGTACACTGCTGAAAGCGGCAGCACAGATTTAATCAGGTCCTGTTCATAGCCCCTGCCCGAAAACACAAACTCGATCCTCTGCTCCATAAAGCCCATGATTGCCTCAAGCGTCTTCTCTTCTATCTTAATTCCGCTCAGACAGCTCAGTGCCTTTTCGAATATTTCCCGGATGCTGACCAGGTACCCGCGCTCCAGAAGAATGGAAACAATACCCATCGCCTGTCTTCTGAGCGCAAAAGGGTCTTCCGATCCGGTCGGTATCTGCCCGATAGCAAAGAAGGCAGCAATACTGTCTGCCTTGTCAGCCATGCTCACGACGGCCCCGACATCCGACAGAGGCAGGCGATCTCCAAAAGCTTTCGGCAGATACTGCTCTTCAAGGGCCGCTGCAATCTCAGGAGCCTCCCCGTCGTTTACGGCATAATATCGACCCATGATCCCCTGCAGTTCAGGGAATTCTCTGACAACACCGCTGATGAGGTCGGTCTTCGAAAGGCGCGCCGCCCTTTCTATGGGGGGAGCAAGTGCCGGATTGATCTTTCCACAGAGAGACACCGCTATCGCAACGATGCGCTCTGTCTTGGCAAACGTACTGCCCAACCGATCATGAAACGTCACCTTCTTAAGGTCTTCTATCCGGTCAACAAGCCTCTTCTTCACATCCTCGTAGAAATAAAATCTCGCATCGTCAAATCTAGCCTTGATGACCCGTTCCGCCCCAATTCTGACGTTCTCATTGTTCTCAGGCCGCGTATTGCTGATCACCACAAACTTATTGATCAGACTGCCATTGTTATCCACAATCGCAAAATATTTCTGGTGGTCCTTCATCACCGTGATCAGGAGTTCTTTCGGCAGCTTGAGGTACTCGACATGAAATCCGCAGAGGACCGGAGTGGGATATTCAACAAGAAAGTTGACCAGATCCAGAAGTTCCTCATCCATGACCGGATGTCCGCCAGATGATGCAGAGATTGAGACGATGCCATTGCGGATTATCTGCTTTCTTTTTTCGTAATCCAGTATCACAAAACTATTTTCGAGAAGGGCTGGATAGGATGCGATGTCCTTGACCTGAAATGATCCCGGAGATAAAAAACGATGACCCCGCGTCATTCCGGCGGCCGTAATGCCTTCAATTTCTATCGGGATGACCTGCGTCCCGTACATGCTTACGATCCAGTGTATCGGCCTGACAAAGGCAAAGTCTCCATTACCCCAACGCATTGATTTCGGAAAACGAAGAGCCAGGATAATCTTTTTAAGTATCCTGGGGAGGACCTCGGAAGTTTCAACCCCTTTTTCATGGATCACAGCAGCAACATAATCAGCCGCACCCTTTTTCTTTATTACCAGGTCGGTAGCCGCAACGCCAACTGACTGGGCAAACCCGACAGCCGCCCTGGTCGGATTTCCGGCTTCATCAAAAGCCGCCTTCTTTGCCGGCCCATACACCTGACGAACATTGTCCAGCTGCATTGCCGCAACTCCCTGCATCATCAGACTCAGCCGCCGGGGCGTTGCAGAGGTTTTTATGTTCTCATGCGGAATCCTGAACTCGGCAAAGATCCCTGCCGAAATGCGCTCGAGATCAGCAATGGCCCCAGGTAAAAACCTCGCCGGAATCTCCTCCGTGCCCACTTCAAGAAGCAGTGGGAGCCCTGCGTTCAGTTCCGTATTTGTTACTGCATTCATCGATGTATTCGGGATTCCGTCAGTCATTTATTATTCCTCAAAAGAGGGAAGCCCATCTCCTCGCGCTGCCGGTAAAATGCCTCTGCCGCATGCTTTGCAAGATTCCTGACCCTGGCTATATATTTTATCCTTTCGGTTACTGATATTGCTCCCCTGGCATCAAGCAGATTGAAAAGATGAGAGCATTTCAGGCAGAACTCGTACGAAGGTATGACCAGTCCGACCTCGTTCAGCTTGAGAAATTCTTTTTCACAATCCTCAAAATGGCGCGCGAGCAGTTCAGCATTTGAATAGTCAAAATTATATTTCGACCCTTCCACCTCGCTTGCATGATGAACATCGCCATAGGTCAGGTCCTTGTTCCATTTCAAGTGATACACATTGTCAACACCCTGAAGATACATGGCAATCCGCTCTAGGCCATAGGTAATCTCGAGAGAAACAGGTTTCAGGTCGATGCCCCCGACCTGCTGGAAATAGGTGAACTGGGTTACTTCCATCCCATTGAGCCATACCTCCCAGCCGAGCCCCCATGCTCCGAGGGTCGGAGACTCCCAGTCATCTTCAACAAACCGGATGTCATGAAGAAGAGGGTCTATGCCGATAGCAACGAGACTTTCAAGGTAGAGTCCCTGGCTGTCGACCGGCGACGGCTTAATGATGACTTGGTATTGATAGTATTGCTGAAGACGGTTCGGGTTTTCGCCGTATCGCCCGTCAGTCGGTCTTCGCGAGGGCTCGACATAGGCAACACTCCACGGTTCGGGACCGAGTACCCTGAAAAATGTCGCAGGGTGAAAGGTGCCGGCGCCGACCTCAATATCATACGGCTGCAGAAGAAGGCATCCCTTCTTCGACCAGAAATTCTGAAGTGATAAAATGATATCCTGAAAATACATAGTAGAGTGAAAAATCTTAATAGATACGGCCGCTTTTTGTCAATTAAGACGGCTTCGAAGAGAGTCCATATGCTGCATTGCACTGCAAAACTCGTCACTGCGACATACCTGGTATAGGGGTGGGTTTCTGTGGTATCATGATACCTGATATGGATGAACTTGCAAAGGAATATGTTATCTCGTTTTTCAACAAGTCGCTTCAGTTGCACGGTGACAAACCGGAGGCGGTCCGGTGGTCACCACCCGGGCAGCTCATCCACTACAAATGCATGCTGGATATTGCCGCATCGATCGAGGGTTCTACCATGCTTGACTTTGGCTGTGGCAAGGGCGATTTCTATGGTTTTCTGAAAGACAATGGAATCAACGTGTCATACACCGGCGTTGATCTCAATCCAAATCTGATAGGGGCCGCCAGGAACAAATATCCGGATATACCATTTTCAGTCTTTGATATTACAGAGGACAAGCTCGACGGTACGTTCGACTATATCTTTCTCTGCGGGGTGTTCAATCTAAATGTGCAGAGTCTTGACGAGTTTATCAAGCTCACGCTAAAAAAACTGTTCGAACATTGTCGCATCGGGATGGCCTACAACGGACTATCAGCGCATGCCCCGCATAAAAACTTCGAGCTTCACTACGTTTACCCGGAAGATATGCTGCGGTTTGCGATTAAAGAGCTTACGCCCTTTGTCGCTCTTCGCCAGGACAGGCTGTACCACGATTTTACTTTGTTCACATACCAAGGGGCTCATCCAGGCTGACTCTTTTTTTATGAGCTTTTAGCCCCTTGGAAAGTTTCAGGTCTGCGACCGAGATGGTGCGTATAGAATTTTGGGGTATCTGAGCTGGAGGCGAGTTTCCCAAAATTCAGCGTGGCCGACAGAGAAGACCGTTAAAGAATTTTTGCAGGGTTGCCCTTCTTGCGGTTATGCTTCTGGGCAAGAAAAAAGGGTAACTGGAGTCTGGGGCCAAGTCCCTAATATATGTGATGATTCACTTTTCATCATTCACTGTTATCGATTTTTAGTCTTCCACGCCATTGGACTTAGAGGAGAGGGATATGCTGCTGAAAGTAGCAGGGAGCCTGTCTTTGAGACATAGACAATAGGTTATGAACCTATCTTATCTGTATACGTCCCTTCGATGTCTTACGCGATAGACAGTGATAATCTTCCGGCCTTACGTGCAGTCGGGATTTTCTTTTGCGACTGTATGCCTCGTAGTCTTCTGCAGGTTCGGCCACCCTGTCTCCAATGGTCTTTAGGTATATCAGGTCCTCTATCAGGTCATTGACCCTGGCGAACTCTCCTATATCGAGCACTGCCGCAACTTTCTGCACTTTAGCATCGATGATGTATTGTTTTACCTTAATTTGATCATCTGTTTGCTTTGTCAGCACAGTCATGACGGCCTCCTTTCTTAAGCGATTTTATTACATCACAGCTGCAATGAGGTTCGGTAGGCGCTTTTTTTTACTTTCCTGCACTATTTCAAGCTTCCGAACTTATCTCCCGTGCCGCAGCACCCTGCCGCCGAGTTTTCCGGTCAGGCTGCCTTCTGACACAGCTACAATGCCGTTGACGAAGACAGAATGGATCCCTTCAGCAGGCTGATATGGATTCCCGAAAGTGGCCTGATCAGATATCCTGTCAGGATCAAAGAGCACCAGGTCGGCGTAAAAGCCTTCCCGTATCTCTCCCCGCCTTTTTAGCCCGAATGTACCAGCGGCAAGCATCGTTGACTTATGAACGGCCTCTGTCAGCGACAGTAGCCCTTCCTCCCTGACATATCTGCCGAATAGCTTCGGAAAAGTCCCGAAAGTCCGGGGATGGGGCTTGCCCTGTGCCGTTGAACCGTCAAAGCAGCGGGCAGAACTGTCGGAGCCTATCATACAGAATGGCAACGACAGAAATTTTCTGAGATTATCTTCGTTCATCGACTGAAAAATTGCCCCCGTCCTCAGCCGCTCTTCGATGACGATCCTGAAAAAAGCGCTCAAGTTGTCCATTGAAAGCCGGGCGCCGATGTCATCGACAGTCAGCCCCTCCATCCACCTGTTCTTCTCAGAGCTGACGCTCGAAACGATAATCTTGGACCAATACTCTGGTCTGTTCACCTGTTCCCTGATCTCCCCTTCAATAAGTCTGCGCATCGCCGGGTCTTTCAATCTTTTCAGTTCTTCTGCATTACCTCCTGCAAAGACCCAAGGCGGCAGGATCGCATCCAGGTCAGTGCTTGAGGCAATATACGGATACCGATCGCAGGTCAGCCTGAGCCCTTCGCTCCGGACCTCATTCAGCCGTGCGATTGCAACCTCTGCCTTCTGCCAGTTCAATTCACCGGCTGTTTTGATATGTGAAACATGCACCTTGATACCGGCCTCGCGGCCGATACATATCACTTCATCAATCGCTTCAAACAAGCGTGCCCCTTCACTCCTCATATGACTGGTATAGATAAGGTCCTTATCATGCAGGACCCTCCCCAGCTCTGTGAGTTCTGCTGTGTCTGAATAGACCCCGGGAGGATAGATCAGCCCTGACGAAAGCCCGATGGCACCGTCAGAGACAGCATCAGAAAGAAGTTTTTTCATCCCATCCATCTCCTCAGGGGACGGCCGCCGATCATCATATCCGACAACCGATCCCCGAAGATTTCCATGACCAACGAGATTTGCAGTATTAATTCCGGCGCCGCGACGTTCGACAAAACAAAAATATTCGCCGAGTGTGCTCCAGCGCTCTTTGATGCCAATGTCCCTGAGGTCTTCTTCACGGCGGTCAACCGCTTTATTGAGGAGCGGACCAGCGGACATTCCGCAGTTGCCGTTCACCTCGGTTGTTACACCTTGGCTCAGTTTTCCTTCGGCCCTCGGATCAGCAAGAAGCGTGAAGTCAGAATGCGCATGGGTATCGATGAATCCGGGAGCAAGGGCAAACCCCTCGGCCTCAATCACCGTGGCCGCAGCGCCTCTGAGATCAGCGCTGCCGAAATATACTATTTTATCGGCAGCTATGCCTACCGATGCGCATATCGGTCCGGCAAGCCCTCCGTCAAACACCCGTGCATTATGAAAAAAAATATCAATTTTTGTCCCCATCATCACTCCTTTGCTCAAAAAACATCTCCGGCGACCTGACGCTCATGACAAACATCGGGACCATAAAGGATGAGATGACCTTCATCCTTCCTGAAAAGCCTGTCGCCTCACTCCGGGCAACCTCCTGCCGGTAAAGCTGCGATCCCATATCCTTCAGTACGGGAAAGCACTGCAGGGTCAGCCCCATGGTATGAACAAAATCCTTCACCGGAAGACCAAGCCGCTCGAGCGGCCTGAATAGCCTGCCGAGCGCATTGACCAGGGATTCCGCAGACGTCCCGGCCATCAGGACTTTGAGCCCACCGATCATCAGGAAGAGTCTCAGCGTTCTTAATGCCGCGGCATGCAGTCCCTCTTCCGTAATGAAAACAGAGCCAAAGGCTGCCAGTATCCTCCCGTGGTGATTAAGCAAATTGCTCAGAAAAGTGAAGACAAGAAACATGCATATCGGTATCCATCCGGCCTTCAACTTCCTGAAAGGGACCCTGATTAATAATACAACCAGTATCCCAGAGAAAATGTAGAGGAAATAGAGACCCGGGATTAAGTAAAGGGATACGGCAAAAAGGATATAGAGGACAATCTTACTGTCCGGACGCAACGGTCTTCCTGATGCGGCCTGATGCCCGGGCCAGAGTCTGAGACTGGGGGTGAGTTATTGATTGATTCTGGGACTGATTCCGGGCCAGAAGCTGAACAGGAGGATCAGATGTGACATAGCTTGTTATCCCTCCGGCAATCGATCTGGCCAGACCTTCACGGTAATCTCCTGTTGAGAGAAGTTTCTCCTCAAGCGGATTGCTGATGAACGATACCTCAACCAGAACCGACGACATCCGTGCGCCAAAGAGCACATAGAAAAGCGCCTGTTTTACGCCGAGGTCAACAATATGACTGTAGTCCCTGTTTAGACTGTTGACCATCGAAAGCTGAATGTAATTGGCAAGCTTCAGAGACTCGTCGCGCTTGCTGTCACGACTGAGATCGCCCTTGATGATCTCGAGGATATCGCGTTCCTCATTCAGCTTCTTCATCTTTTTCAGGGATATCCTGTTTTCACGCGCAGCGACCTTGTTCGCCTCTTCATCATTCGTCCAGTTCAGGAAATAGGTTTCTATGCCTTTGGCCGCCTTCCGGGGACTCGCATTTGCATGAATCGAAACAAAAAGATCTGCATTTTTACTGTTCGCTATCGCTGTCCGCTGTTCAAGCGGAATAAAAATATCCTTGTCCCGTGTCAGAAATACTTCTATGCCTGGATCTTGAGAGAGGATTTTCCTGAGTTTCAGGGCAATGTCAAGGACAACATCTTTTTCATATAACTTATTCGGACCGATCGCACCGGGATCGTGTCCCCCATGTCCGGGATCGATCACAATCCGCCGCTTGGCCGGGACCGCCGGATTAGAAGAAGTTGCAGCAGCAGAAGGCTGTCCGTATATATCAACAATCAGCCGGATCGGGTCCTCCATGGTAATGATTTTGTACTCACGGACCTTTTCAAGGTCCAAGACCACCCTAACAGTACTTTCGTCAAACTGACTGGCCCTAACCGATTTCAGCATGCCGTTTCCGACAGGTAGCGTCGTCTTGAGTTCTTTTCGGATCTGGCTGTTCTTTATATCAAAATAGAGCCGGTCAGGATTGGCCAGACGGTTTTTCGTATACTCTGGACTGTCTGATAAGGTAACGACAACCCTGGTATAATCAGGATACGACCAGAAGCGGATATCCGAGACATCAATTTTCGTCCTGGCCGTCTCGGCAAATGAGACCGAAGAAAGAAAACATACAATAGCAATGCTCACAATCCAAAGTATTGGCTGTTTTTTTTGTCCTGCCATATTCGATATGCAGTCCATAAGCTATCGTACAGCCTTAATCAAACAGCCTGAACTGCCTTAATTTCAGGAATCTCGTTCTTTATGCTGGACTCCACAACATTCTTCATAGTGAGCATCGACATTGGACAGGTTCCGCATGCACCCTTTAATCGTACATAGACAATGCCGTCTCTGACGTCAACAAGCTCTATATCGCCCCCTTCAGACTTAAGACCTACCCGCACCTTGTTCAAAACTGCCTCAATGCGCTCTCTCATTATGCCGTCTCCCTTCATTAATTACTCTTAATATATTAAAATCTAGCGTATTATTCAAGTATTTTATTATCATGAGAGTTCTTAGTCTTCAATAATAATGAATTTATTTGATATTTTCAGCTACGCCATAGAATACATATGAAGCGAGTTTGTCATCCATGCCTGACACTGTGATATGATAAAATCTGCAGAGGACACTGTGGCTGAGGCTACAAGGTATATGAATACATTGTTCATTTCTGGAGGTAGCATGGCATACAAAGATATACGTGAGTTTATCAAACTGCTTGAGAAAAAGGGGGATCTCAAACGAATAAAGGCAGAGGTCGACCCGATTCTTGAGATAGCCGAAATAACCAACCGCGTTTGTAAATCACCCGGCGGGGGCAAGGCACTCCTCTTCGAAAAGGTGAAGGGGTCTGCCTTCCCTGTTGCGATCAATCTCTTCGGATCATTCAGCCGGATGTCACTCGCCCTCGAGGTGGAGAAGCTCGATGACATTGCGACACGTATCGAAAGCCTGCTGAATCAGGCACCGCCGACAAACCTTATAGAAAAACTTGCCCTTCTTCCCAAACTCTTCGAAATGTCGCAGTATTTTCCAAAGAAGGTCTCATCAGCGCCCTGCCAGGAGGTAGTCGAAAAAGACACCCCTGATCTCTCGAAATTTCCAATAATAAAATGTTGGCCAGGCGACGGTCAGCCGGGAGATGAGGGCCGGTTCATAACCTTCCCGATGGTCTTCACAAAAGACCCTGAGACAGGACGGCCGAACTGCGGCATGTACCGGATTCACGTGTATGACAAAACAACGACCGGCATGCACTGGCATATTCATAAGGACGGAGCGCGGCATTATGACAGGTATGTCAAACTCGACAGGCGGATGCCGGCGGCGATAGCCGTGGGTGGCGATCCTTCCATTATCTACGCCTCGAGTGCACCTCTGCCCGAGGCGGTCGACGAGATGCTTTTTGCAGGGTTCCTGCGGAGGTCGCCGGTTGAAATGGTACGATGCATCACATGCGATATAGAAGTCCCGGCACAGAGCGAGATGGTAATCGAGGGATATCTCGATCCGGGGGAGACGCGCATCGAGGGACCGTTCGGAGACCATACCGGCTTCTATTCACCGGCTGAGCCCTATCCTGTCTTTCATGTGACCTGCATCACACACCGGAAAGATATGGTCTATCCGACCACGATCGTCGGAAAACCCCCGATGGAAGACTGCTATATGGGCAAGGCAACAGAGAGGATCTTCCTCCCGCTGATTAAACTCGATTTCCCGGAGATAAAGGATATCCACCTGCCAATGGAAGGCGTCTTTCACAACTTTGCGATCATCTCGATCAGGAAGAGTTATCCCGGCCACGCGCGCAAGATAATCAACGGCCTGTGGGGCAAAGGCCAGATGATGTTCGCGAAACTCCTGATTGTGGTTGATGATGATGTGGATGTCCAGGACCTTTCGTATACAGCCTGGCGCGTATTGAACAACGTCGATTGGAAACGGGACACGGTCTTTGCCGACGGACCGCTCGACGCCCTTGACCATGCGGCTAACTGGCCTCGCTACGGATCAAAGATGGGTATTGATGCAACAAGAAAAACGAGGGAGGAAGGCATGATGCGCGAGTGGCCTAATGAAATCTTTATGTCTCAGGAGATAAAGAAACTGGTCGACTCCCGCTGGAAGGAATACGGATTGTAAGCCAGACAAGTCGTAACAGGTTAGGTCTCTTCCGAAAGTTCTCCCTCTGTAAGCAATAAAAAAAGCCCTGATTTTATTCTGGGCTTTTTTTATTGCTTATCGTCCGGGATTATTTTTTATGGCATTTTGCGCAGTTACCTTCAAAGGCAAATGCAGTCTTGTCGCCAAATGAAGTCTTGCCATCATGGCACTTACCGCAGAACACTCCGGCCTTGTGAGGCGCGGTTATCTTAGCCGCACCCTCTGAACCCGGTTTCTTCATCGGGAACGCACCGTCGCCCTTATGGCACTTGCCGCAATCCTTGACGAGATCAAAGTGCATCTTGCCGTCAAAAGTGACCGTTCCCATCTTGCTACCGGTGAACTCGAGTACGTTTTTTGATGCAAAAGCACTCCCCACAAACACAACTGCAAGGATCAAGGTTAACAGTATGACTGTTTTTTTCATTTCTTCACCCCCTTTCTTTTTTGGATTTATTCTTTCAAACTCGTTCGTTTAAATTATATTACCTAATAGCATATTACATACAAGCCACTTTAAGGAAGACAGCGAATCAAGCCATCTATAATATAACTATAGAGGCAATCATTGCGACATTAGAAATATAACCCTGTTAAGTTAAAAAAAGAAGGGCAAAAGAAAGGGGTTATAAGATGAGCAAGAAAACGATAAAAGAGTATTTGAAACAAGTATATGGGCGGTACCGGAAGGCTTCAAAGAGAATGAAGCAAATGATCCTAATGAGTTCTGCGTTAACACGGGCTATAATCGCAAATATGGAATTCGAACATTGAACGGTCCTCTTCCATTAGATAAAGTTGAAGGACGCAGACGGAAACGAGGCAGCGTGTACGGGGCAAAGGTTATTTCTGTTTTGCTGTTATTTGGACGGCTGAGGGCTATCCATGTTCAGCTAGTGTAGTGCGGCTCAAATAGCTTTACATATAGCTTCAGCTCGTGTAAACTACATATGTGAGCAGAACGGCAGCTACAATTGTATTGTCACCGGAAGAACGAACCACCATAGATATGTGGGCAAAGGGCAAAC
>PLXX01000078.1 GCA_003153275.1 Nitrospiraceae bacterium
CCCTTGGCCATAACCCAGACCAGAATTAATTACGATACGGGGGTTTTACAATGAGCAATACAGGAAAAGTTTCACAGGTTATCGGTGCAGTCGTCGACCTCGAGTTCGAAGGCAAGATGCCGGATATCCTCAACGCGGTCAAGGTCGTACAGAAGGGCGATGTCTCAAAAGGCATCCCTGACCTCGACATTACGCTTGAGGTCGCTTCTCATCTGGGCGACAGCAAGGTAAGGACGATAGCCATGCAGCCGACCGATGGTATGGTCAGAGGCATGGTCGCTGTTGATACCGGTATGCCGATTACTGTCCCGGTCGGTAACGGATCTCTCGGCAGGATACTGAATGTTGTCGGTGAGCCGATTGACAACCTCGGGCCGGTGAAGTCGGAAAAAAGACTTCCTATCCACAGGCCTGCACCGGACTTTGTTTCCCAGGAGCCCGTAACGCAGGTGTTCGAGACCGGCGTTAAGGTTTTCGACCTCCTCGTCCCGTTTGTCAGGGGCGGCAAGATGGGAATGTTCGGCGGTGCCGGTGTCGGCAAGACAGTTGTTATTATGGAGATGATCCATAATATCGCCATGAAGCACGGCGGCGTCTCGGTCTTTGCAGGTGTCGGTGAGAGGACAAGAGAAGGGAACGACCTCTACGGCGAGATGAAGCACTCGGGCGTTCTTGAAAAGGTGTCGCTTATTTACGGCCAGATGAACGAGCCCCCTGGTGCTCGCGCCCGGGTAGCGCTGACCGCACTCACCTGCGCAGAATACTTCAGGGATGAGGGCCAGGACGTTCTGATCTTTATCGATAATATTTTCAGATATACGCTGGCCGGTGCTGAACTCTCGGCCCTCCTCGGCAGAATGCCCTCTGCGGTCGGTTACCAGCCGACTCTCGGAACAGACATGGGTATTCTGCAGGAGAGAATCACGACCACGAAGAAGGGCGCTATTACCTCGATGCAGGCGATTTACGTGCCTGCCGATGATTTGACCGACCCTGCGGTCGCTACGGCGTTTACACATCTTGACGGTACGGTTGTTCTTTCCCGTCAGATATCAGAGCTCGGCATCTATCCTGCTGTTGATCCTCTCGATTCCACCTCCCGCATCCTTGATCCAAAGGTCATCGGCGAAGACCACTATGCTGTTGCGAGAAGCGTACAGAAGGTCCTCCAGAGATATAAGGAGCTTCAGGACATCATTGCGATTCTGGGTATGGAAGAGCTTTCTGAAGACGACAAGATAACGGTGTCGCGGGCCAGAAAGATCCAGAGGTTCCTGAGTCAGCCGTTCCATGTGGCAGAAGTCTTCACCGGCAGACCGGGTAAATACGTCAAGGTCGCCGATACGATACGCAGCTTTAAGGCCATCGTCAGCGGAGAGTATGACGAGGCGCCTGAGCAGGCCTTCTATATGTGCGGCGGCATTGAAGAGGTTGAAGAGAACGCCAAGAAACTCGGCTGGTCGGGGAAATAATAATGGCAGAGGGAAAACTGCTCCTTGAGATAGTGACACCGCAGGGGCTGGTATTCAGTCAGGAGGTTGACGAGGTCACAGCAAGCGGAACCGAGGGTGAGTTTGGCATCCTTCCCGGCCATGTGCCTTTTGTGACGACCCTGAAGATCGGTATGCTTACCTGCAAGGTGGGAAGTGCGATAAAGATCTTTTTTGTAAACTGGGGATATGCAGAGATAGAAGCCGACAAGGTGCTTATTCTGGCAGATAGCGCTGAACGGTCGGAGGAGATAGATATTGAGCGGGCAAAGGCTGCAATGAAGAGGGCTGAAGAGCGGATGCGGCAGGCTGAGAATGTCGACTTTGTGCGCGCCGAGTCTTCCCTTGAACGCGCCGTCATAAGGACACAGATAGCCGACCTGAGACGGCGATAGCCATTGAAGGATATTTGCTTATAAAAAAGCTCCGCATGCGCTGGGCTTTTTTTTTCGGGGAAGCAGAGTACCATTATTATATGACTTGTCGCTTTTAGTATGTATTTTGCAGACCAAATTCCAGCAGTTGGTCGTAGTGTTTTAAATCTGATTTTCAGGGGGGGGTGTGAAAATTCGAAAGTCTGCTCCTGCCTTTCTTACCTTGTTGTATATCATCCTCTTCTCGGTGAACGTTTTTGCGGTCTCCGAGTCAGAAAAGTCTTTTCTTTCGATGTATTTTAGTGATGACGAACTGGTTGTCGTCTCTGCCACACGAAGTCTGAAGTCGATCACGCGGATAGCCGAGAATGTCGAGGTGGTGACTAAGGAAGATATTGAATTGATGAATGCGCATACCGTGGCGGACGTGCTGAATACTGTCAATGGTGTCCAGGTGAGGATCGACGCTGGTCCTGGGTCCGGTTCCTATTTAAGCATTCAGGGGTCAGATAGCAGGCATGTTGCGGTATTCATGGACGGTATATTGATAAATGACTTCACCACAAATTACGCTGAAACTAACAGGATCCCCGTGCAGATGGTCGAGAAGATAGAGATTATCAAGGGCCCTGCATCCTCTTCCTGGGGCTCATCTCTTGGCGGCGTTGTGAATATCATAACCAAATCTGGGGCTGAGCAGATGAGGTCGGGCGGAACCTTCTCAGGTTCTTTCGGCGAAAATACATTCGTCGATTCAAGGGCGGAGTTTTACGGGAAGAAGGAGAATACAGGGTATTATCTCTCTGCCGGAAGGATGCAGGCGGATGGCTTCAACAGGCTTGTGAACCATAATGGAAATGGGCTGAGCGATATATATCTTAAGCTCTCTCAGGATATCTCGAAAGATTCCCAAATAATATTTACTACGTTTTATAGCAAGGGACAAGGTGAATGGACATACCCGAATCTCGGCTACTTCGCCCGACCGGATACCGAAAATTTGTTTGCCACCCTGACACTGAATACAGCGGTCGGGAAAGATATGAAACTATCTATTTCCGGCAGGTCCCTCATAAGAGATTTTAGTCAGCCTCAACTCTACGATGATGGATCTTTCTACAAGTTTGATTCGAAAGATACCAGTGGTGGAGGCAGCGTAAGACTCACATGGAATGTTGAGGGCCATACTGTGGTTGTCGGCAGCGACTATGATAGCGGCCTGCTGAAAACCCATGAGACGGATGTCGATGATGTCCGAGCTAGGACAGAGAAATGGGCGGTATATGCCAATGATACGATTTCTTTCGGCAAGTTGACGGTTACGCCCGGCATCAGGTTTGACAGGGACAGCATCGTTGGTGACTTTGTCAGCCCAAGTTTTGGGATGACATATGACCTTTATGAAAAGACAGTGCTCAGGGCCTTTGTTGCAAGGGGGTTCAACTCCGCCCAGGTCGTGGCGAGTATTGATACAATCCCTTATGGATACAAAGGGAATCCCGACTTAATTCCTGAAGAGGTTATCTCGTATCAGCTGGGTATTGAAACCGGTCTTTTGAAGTATCTCTGGCTGAAGGTTTCCGCGTTCCGCCATGACATCAAGGATGGTATAGTCCAAGAAATTATTGAAAATGATCCGGTCTATTCATGGACCCAAGTGAATAAGGGAAGGTTGAGGAGGCAGGGTGTCGAGGCAGAGATGAGGACGATACCGTTTTATAATTTCACGATTTCTGCGGGCACTACGGTTATTAGTACAAAGGATCGTGACACTGACGAAACGCTCCAAGATATTCCCACAAGTACCGTTGATTTGAAAGTGAAGTACGATGACAAGAAGTCTCTGAGGGCTCTTGTCATCGGCCACTACATATGGTGGAACTCGACACGTCCCGGATCATATAACTCGATGATAGTCGATGCGAATGTAATAAGAAAGATATATAAGTATGAGGGGAGGGCTGCGGAATTATTCCTGACCGGCCATAACCTCTGCGACGGCCAGCAGCGCCAATCCAGATTCACCACACCGGGCCGCTGGTTTGAGGCTGGGGTGAGATTCAAGTTTTAGTAACGTTGCCGATATGGAAGTAGTGACCAGGCACGCCTCATTGAGGCTGGAGAATGTCAAAGAAGAGGAGGATGTGAATGAAAAAGCGTATCGCTGTTCTTGACAAAGGAGTCAGCAGGCAGGAAATTGTGGCAACGACTTGCTGCACCAAAGGCCCGACTGCTGCATAGCAAATCTGCCGAATGAGTATCAGGAAAGAGTAATCTCCCCTGATACTTTTGTTATTAAAGGTGTGCTTTTTCTATGACGATACTGGTTCAACATATTTTATTATCTTATCCCGCTACTGCAATATTTATCCTGTCGACGATAGTCCGGACGAAGTAATTCTCTTCTCAAACAAAAACGCAGCTAAGATATCGGTCCCTAAGTCGATGCTTGAAGACATAAGATCGGGCAGCCTTTCTGAAGAGGAGAGGACGACCCTTGCTGAACTAGGGTTTCTGGTGGCATCAGCAGAAGAAGATAGAAAAGAAATTCTGTGCTTTTTAGACAAACTCAATAAGGCTGACAGAATATTCTCTTTGCAACTGGTGATGAACCTCGACTGCAACCTCGACTGCGGATATTGCTTCGAGGGAAGCAGAAAGGGAAGACATTATCTGACTTCAGGGGATGCCCACGCATTTATCGTATTCGTAATGGAGAATTTGAAACCCGGAGTGGAAGAGCTGGGGATCACCTTTTACGGTGGGGAGCCTCTTCTCAGTAAGGATCTGATAGCATCGATATCTTCGGAGATAAGGGCCAATGCAAAGCAAGCGGGAGTGAAGTCTACCGGAAAGCTGATAACCAACGGCACACTTCTGGTTCCGGCGGCTGTTGAAAAGCTGAGTCATGCGGGGGTCAGATCAGTCAGGATCACCCTTGACGGTCCTGCCGATATTCACGATAAGGCTCGACCTTTCAGGGGCGGAGGCGGAAGCTTCAGGACGATACTGAAGAACCTGAAGGAAATAGTCGGAATGATCGATATTGATCTGAGCGGAAATTTCACAAGAAACAATTACCGGCGGTTTCCTGAACTCTTCGAGCAGTTAAGTGATGCGGGGATTACCCCTCAGGACATCTTTTCGCTCCAGTTCTACCCGGTCCTTCAGGATGCAGAAGGGATGGTGAACTGTCACTTCAAGGAAGGTTGCAGCTCTCTGAATGAGCCCTGGATATACGAGGCAGAGATTTTCCTGAGGGAGGAGATCCTGAAAAGGGGATTCAGGAGATCGAAGATAATCCCGACTGCCTGCATGATGGAACTGACAAACAGGTTTATCGTGAATTATTACGGCGGCATATACAAATGCTCCGGACTCATCGGCAGGGAAGAGTATAAGGTCGGCGACATCGCGTCGGGAATCAAGAATTACCACATCTCATAACCTGGACAACTGGAAAAATGAAGACTGCCTTTCCTGCTCCTATATCCGTTTATGTTTCGGCGGCTGCCGTTACATGAAATATATCAGAGACGGCAACATGGACGGCGTTGACTGCAAAAAGCCTTATCTGGATGCTACACTGGAAGAGGCCATCAAACAGGATATAAAGTATGTGACAGGATGCCCCTGGAGATAACCAGGATATCTATGATGAGAAGTACTCCTTCGTATGGGACTTCAGCCTCAGAAAAAAAATCAAGCATCCAACAGAGGGGATCTTACAGTCTTCTTTACCGCCCGCAATATATTCAACGGCTCCCAATATATGATCGATTCCTGGAAAAATCCCGGAAGATGGGTGGAGGGTGGAATAACCTATAGGTTCTAGTATGGCTATGTTAGAAGAGATTATCGACTTATATATCTCGATGCCAGACACGATGACGGTAGTCTGATATCCTGCACATTTTGAAATTCAAAGCACTTCGCAAGTTCAAATCCAATAGATTAAAGAGAGCAGGGAGAGGGATTGGTTAGAGAGACTTGAGACCGGGAGGAGATGTTAAACTGGAAAGACTGCCCTCATGGACATAACCACCTAATTCAATAAGAAGCCCACGCTGTAGGTGGCAGCCCCCTCATTCTATTCCAGATGAATGTGGCACCTCTCCAACTCAGCAGTGGGCGTTTGCTGGTGGGACAAAACTGATATCCTCCATGAAATTATTCGATTTATGTTCAAAATATTATTAGTAAAAGTTTGTATACGATTATGTTAATTTTGCATAACGCCACAGAATATCCATTGGACCCCTCATTGGTCATTCGGATAAGTCGTGATAAATCAATAGGTTAAGACACAATATCAATTATTTTATTTTGAGAGTGTATGGCATAATCATTGCTAATTAAAAATTGAGATTAGCTATGAAATTAAAATAGAAGCACATAACTGATACTCATAAAGACAGGCTCAAGAAAAATAGAATTAATTTGCTTGGAGTCGGAAGAATCTACCACATCGGAGAAAGGATAGAAATAAGCACAAAAAAACGATCTATTGTATTAATTCACAAACTTACGTGCTAATTCCTTTGTTAGAAAACTTTCGGAGGAGAATCTCAAGCCATGAAAAAGAATTGCTGGGTAAATCCTGTGGGAAGTGCACAACAATGTTAGGGAATGACGCTTGTCCTGTTTGCAAAGAAACCAAATTGCATGGAGTCCATGGCGGAGTTAATGGGGGCAGAGCATGCTGGAGTATCCCCCACACAAAATGTGGTGGTATCACACAGGGGTCCTCTAGCGAAAAATACATGAACTGCACGGAATGTGATTTTTATAATATGGCAAAGAAAGAGGAAGAGGGCGCATTTCAGTTTTCTGTCACAATACTGGGAAGACTGCGGAGAGGGGCAGTTTCCACTATTATTGGATGAACCGAAAGGGTAGACGCACGTTGCTAACAGTGTTGTATTTAAGGGCTCCTTCGATACTTGCGACTTGCGGAGGTTTTATGATTACAACTGTTGAGAATTTCCGAATTTCAAACTTTCGTCTGGGCTGCGACAAAAGTTGAGAGAGCAGGCATTGCCAAACAGGGTCAAGCCAGTTTCACTGAACGGGGTACTATGAGAAAACCAAAAGTTATTATTTTTGACGATAATGCTACGGTTTTAAATATGCTCAATTGCTATTTTTCTGTGATGAATTGTGAGGTGCAATCCTTCAATCAAGCTGTTCTTTGCCAAGCCTCTGACAATGCAAATAGTTGTGTTAATCCTTGTGCAGATATTATCATCACTGATTTCCAGATGCCCCTAATTAGTGTCTGTGTATAAACTC
>PLXX01000002.1 GCA_003153275.1 Nitrospiraceae bacterium
ACGTCGTAGGGATGATGGGTGACGATGATGCGGGTTACAAGTGTGCGGACAGGGGGGTGACTGGTCTCGCACACGTGCCCCGAAGAATGCCCCCTATGTCATGGAAGATCAATGCGGGAATGCTGAACTATATTAAAGGTAGTATACTGTTTATATTAAGGATAATAAACAACAGGTTTTGATATGACTCCGGATACCGCGAAGGAAGAAAAACAACGCTTGGACACCAGGCTCCTCTCAGATGCGGTCATAGAACTGAACATATCGAGGCGGAGCGTCGGACTTTACCCAAGGGACCACCCTATAACGAGGGAATCCATAGAAAAAGCCTTCGGGCTCCTCCAAAAGCTTTTTGAAATAAGGCACAGCATAACTCTCGGCATCGCGAAGGACTCCCTTTTAGTCGACGAATTTGTCTTCGATCGGAAAAACCAGGTCTTCCACGAATTCGCCCTAAGTCTTCACAGCAAGGGTATAGCTGCGATCACATTCCATTCAGGTCTGACGATAGACGAACTCCTCGATTTTCATAGCCTAATAGCGTTGAGAGACCTTACAGTGGGAGAGGCCATAGTGTCTCAGGCCGAACAAAAAGGCATCAGACATATCAGGCTTCAGGCACTGGATCTCTCAAAATTCAGCTTTGCCGAGGGGAAGACGAGACAGGGCGAGGAGGACCTGGAGATATGGGAGAATTATATTTACGGACTCCTGGCCGGCAAACTTACGGGATCAGATGCCGATGCGGTTGTCTTCAATGCGATGCCTGAGGATATAGCCTCATGCATCAACTGCAAGCTGGATCAGGGCGCTGCCGAAGGGGACTACGAAAAGATAATTACCATTTACCTTAAGGATAGGGAAGATACCAGGGTCAGGTCAGAGCGTTTCTCAAAATTTGCGGCGCTGGTGCGTAATCTAAGGCCAGAGATCAAAAACCAATTTCTTACCGACGCGATCACCCACCATGCTATGTCATCCGCCGAAATCGAGCGACTGCTGGCCTGGCTGACACGGGACGAGATGGAAAAGATCATGGGCATTTTGAGCACCGGTCCGACGTCGATGCCGGCAAGTGTTAAAAATCTTCTTGATAGGCTGAAGATCTCCGGCCCCTCCCGCACATATTTCGATATGCTTTCAGACAGTAAGGCGGTCATTTCCGAGTTCGATATCGAGATCGNNATCGGATGATTACAGCCGCGAACTGGCAAAAATGATGGGGCCCCAAAAGAAAACAGCAGCGGCTTTCTACCCGAAAGTGGCTGATGAGTGCAAAGAGGAAGTTATTGAAAAAAAGTTCGCTGAGATGACACTTGAGTTTGTCTTCCAGGATTCGGTCACAAGGGAAGAGTTCCTTGAACTCCTGACTCCTATCGCCAATATTGTATCCGAATACCTTGAGACCGGCAGGTTTCTGGAGATCTCCGACATATACAACACAATATATTCTATCGCCCTCACGGGTAAATTCAGAGAAGACGCCGCGAACATGCTCGATTACTACTTCCATTCCGAAGATTTTATCGGGAGGCTTATGGAATCAATAAGACTTTGGGGGAGGTTCAACAGGGNNGGCTCTTAAACGTTCAGAAACGGTTCATCCTTGACAGACTCTTTGACGAGCTTTCAAAAGAAAAGGATTCCGCGGTCAGAAAGTTCCTGATACAGATCCTCGGTAGTCTCGGCAGCGGCGTTTTGGAAGAAGCTGTGAAAAGGCTCAGTGACGGACGATGGTATGTTGTCAGAAACATGATTTATCTGATCAGGCAGATGGAAGGAAGAAAGCATCTNNCGTCAAGACGCTTTTACATTTCAACACACCGGATGCCTTTTCTCATATACAACGTTATTTTCAGGGAAATAATCAGGAACTAAGGAAAGCGGCCATAGACCTCTCAGGACAATACAGGCTTAGTGGGGCGGTCTCTCATCTGCTCTCTATCTTAGCTAAAAGGGACTTGATGGGTTCCGACTCTTTCGACAAGCTCTCGGTCATACGCGCCCTTAACAAAATAGGCGATCCCTCCGTTCTCGAACCCTTCATCAGGCTTTATCGTTCGAGAACATTTTTTTACCATTCCACGTTCCACGAGCTTAAGCTCGAGATGTTCCGAGGGCTTCATAACTATCCTGACGGCTCAATGGCGGCCCTTGCAAAGCTCGGGCTCGATGACAGGAATGATACGATACGGTCGATATGCAAGGATATTAACGGCAAAGCAGGAAAGATCTGTGGCTAACGAACAAATCTCAGAACTGATTTCCTATATTATGACCGCCCTGTCGGGCTGCGCGCTCTATTCGCGAAAGCACCCCATGGTAGGGGATTTTGCGACAAAGGCGTTGCAGATTATCAAAACAAATTTTTTGAAGGATCAGTTTTCGTTTGCAATCATTGGTGACAGCATCATTATCAATGGTCAGCCATTCCAGGGAATCGGCCTCCATGTTACCGGGTTTCTCAGGAAACTCAGGAAAAAGAAGATAGAGGAGATAATCTTCCGCAATGGGCTTGATGATGAAGAGTTTGTAGATTTCATCTCGAACATGTCATCGAGGGACGCTGTTGCGTCTCATCCCCATATATCTGTCGGGATCATTGAAGTCCTTTGGAAGAGTGAATTAACGAACACTGCATCAGTGATCGAAGGGGATCTGAAAAAGTATTCAGAGATAGCCCATGGACTCAAAAGATTCAAGAAGCTCGACACCGTCGGAATCGAGGAGGTGGTAGCCGATTACCTTNNATCGGCCTTAGCGGCGACATCCTCCATGATATCGGGCTTGCAGCGCTGCTTCACGATATCGGGAAACTTTTCGTTCCCGTAGAAGTGCTCGAAAAACCCGGTCAACTCAATCCGGACGAGTGGACGAAGATGAATAAACATCCTGTGCATGGAGCAAAGTTTCTATCGAAGATGCCCGAGATTCCGAAACTCGCATCCATTGTCGCATACGAGCATCATATGAAATTCGATGGGAGTGGTTATCCTGAAACAAAACGGA
>PLXX01000154.1 GCA_003153275.1 Nitrospiraceae bacterium
CTGCGCAACGTTCCTTCCTACACTCATTTTTATTGAGTTCAATGGCAGTAAAGGTTTCCATGATCGTAGCCCCTTAGCTTCTACCTTTCTTATCCTTCATCTTACTATTCCCGTCCTGATCCTTCCCCCGCATCCATCGAATAAACCATACGACAATGACAAGAACAATAAGGCCTGGAATTACAAGAAAAAATACACTCGACATAAATCCTCCTTGTTCCGTTCTTTTTCATATTATAAGACAATGCGTGCTTTCTTTATCAAATGCACTTTCCGGACCATTCCGGCCACTCATTCCGATGCATTCCGTCCGGCTGTTCCGTTTTATTCCGGCCACCCGTTCCGGAGCAAACCGACCACGCGGCCTTGGAAAGCGCAGGCTTCTCCCCAAAACATGAACCGAGATGTCCTTCCTGTTACACGCACTCTCATGATTTGATATAATGGTGCAGAGTTCAATTGATAATTATTAGAGTGATATTATTGTATGAGCATCGTGGCAGTTACGGTTTACCGACCGAAGAAAGGTAAAAAAGCAGAGTTGCTAAGCCTTCTCAAGTTACACCTCACGGTCTTGAGAAGAGGGGGTTATGTGTCCAGAAGACAATCCTATCTCATGAGCTCTGAGAATGGCAGTATTGTACAAGTATTCGAGTGGCTGTCGAAGAAAGCAAAAGAAGGCGCACACAGGGATCAGGCATGGCTTGCTCTATGGCCCCAATTTAACAAGCTATGCAAAAATGACTTGATGAAAGACCTGCCCGAAGCAAAGAAGCCGTTTGCCAACTTCGACAAAATTTAACAATGAAAGAAAGCAAACAAACTTGTTCATGGCCTACGTCCGACCAGCTGCTCATCAAGTATCACAACAATGAATGGGGTGTACCGGTCCATGATGACAGGAAGCTGTTTGAATTTCTCACCCTTGAAGGGTTTCAGGCGGGACTGAGCTGGCTAACTGTTTTGAGGAAAAGAGAAAGTTTCAGAAAAGCTTTTGACGGTTTTGATTTCAATAAAGTTGCAGCATACGACAAGACAAAAATAGATTCCCTTCTCCAGAATGCGGGAATTATACGCAGTAAGCTGAAGATCACCAGCGCTGTTACAAACGCCAAAGCCTTCCTGACAGTCAGAAAAGAATTCGGGACATTTGATAAATATATGTGGGGATTCATTGGAGGCAAGACTGTGCATAGCGGATTTAACGACTTGAGCGAGTTGCCGGCAAGAACGGAACTGTCAGACCGTATAAGCATGGATTTGAAAAAGAGGGGATTTAAATTTGTAGGCTCGACAATTGTTTATGCTCACATGCAGGCGACAGGAATGGTCAATGATCATGTTAGAAATTGCTATAGATATAAAGAACTTGTTCGCAAAAAATTTGCTGAACTGACTTAGGGCGCATTAAGGGTGAGCGGGGATACCTTCTTCCTGTACACCACACTGTGGCGTTTTTGACATACGGCAATGTTTCTTTAGGAATTTAATGGGCTGTGGGAATCCGACCCCTCAAGGTTTCGTGTAGAACATAACACATTCTGGGTGGCTGATTGACTCAAGTAACCGCAACATGTAGTATGCGGACACGAAAGCTACGATGGATAGATATCCCATGTCAGTCCACCGCACCTTCAGGCGTACGACAATGCATTCTCTTTCCGTTTTAACCGCTGTTTCGTACTACATCGCTGGCAAGCTTTACAATCTGCTTATACAGCAAGCGGTGACAACACAGCCACATGCCATGAAGGCATTGTATTCGTCAAAACCACAACCTTTTGGGGCGACTTGAGTCAATCAGCCATCCAGATAACACATTTAGGACAGAAGATTTGGATACTCAAGATCCTTCTTATTCAAAACAGATGGAATATCTGTTTCCCCTGCTGCAAGTCCGCAAAAATAAACATCGCCTTAATCGTGTCTTCATCTCCCTCCTATATTTCTCGAAGATCGCTTTTCTGACACAATGAAACTTTCATCCGGAAATGGTGCACCTATCCATCGAGCGGAGAGTTCAACCTGTAAGTTGGGTGCAACCGGGATACTACGTCTGGAATAATGCCCATATGAACAATCCGTTGACGAGTGAGGAGTTGAGTGATACTATTTGTCTAGAGAGGAGATTATTTTATAATGGCAACAAAACCAACCCCGCTCAATATACCATACAGAGTTTTAATAGTTTTCACCCTTCTCATGATAGGGATCATCGCCGCCGGGTATCTATATTATGAAAAGCAGAAGGCCCGCTTTGTTGAAAATGTAAAGAATGATCTTGTTGCCATAACGGTACTGAAGGTCGGACAGATCGCAAACTGGAGAAAAGAGCGGCTTGCAGAGGCACAGGTTATCCTGGGCAACCGGATCATGGCAAGGCACATCAAGGAATTTATGGATGATCCCGGAACAACTGCAATCAGGAAGGACATCCTTGACTGGTTGACATTAGTTAAAAACAACCATGAGTATAGTGAGATTTTTCTGGTAGATGCAAAGGGGAAGGCGGTATTGTCCGTTGGTTCAACTGCAGCGGATATCGAAACCCATTCAAAAAACATGGTGCAGGAGGCGATTCATTCAGGGAAGGTAGTATTTACCGACATCTACAGGACCGAGGTCTCCAAATCCCTCCATCTCAGCCTTATTATTCCGGTTCTTCTACCGAACAGCCGGCCATCAGGCGCACTTTTGCTGATCATGGATCCAAACACATTTTTATATCCGCTCATCCAGACGTGGCCTGTGCTGTCCAGAACAGCTGAAACGCTGCTAATCAGGCGCGAAGGAGATGATGCCTTATATATCAATGAACTAAGGCATCGGAAAGATACAGCCCTTTCCCTGCGGTTCCCTCTCAGTCAGAAGGAGCTGCCTGCAGCCATGGCCGTGCTCGGCAAGAGGGGACTCACCGAGGGCATTGACTACCGTGGCAAGTCGGTGTTTGCCTCCGTAGATGCAATTCCCGGTTCTCCGTGGTTTATCGTTACAAAAGTGGACAAGGATGAGGTGTATGAGCCCCTTCGGGGGAATGCCCGTCTTGTTTTGCTTATTATCATTATTCTGATCAT
This sequence comes from Nitrospiraceae bacterium, assembly GCA_003153275.1. Taxonomy (GTDB): domain Bacteria; phylum Nitrospirota; class Thermodesulfovibrionia; order Thermodesulfovibrionales; family UBA6898; genus PALSA-1316. The sequence continues at coordinate 3,075 of PLXX01000154.1, forward strand.
TTCCTCGGGCCTCGGCATCGCCTTATGGTGGAGGCAGCAAAATGTGCTCTTTTACCGTGAACAATACGAAAAAGAAGTTAAATACGGCGCTGAAAGGGAAAGTGCCAAAAAAGAAATAGAAAAAACGGTCGAAGAATTGCGACGTTCCAATGAAGAGCTCAAACAGTTTGCCTACATAGCCTCTCACGACCTTCAGGAGCCCTTGAGGATGATAGCCAGCTATCTGCAGTTGATCGAGCGGCGCTACAAGGGAAAGCTTGATAAAGACGCTGATGAGTTTATCGCCTTTGCGGTGGACGGCGCAAACAGGCTTCAGAATATGATCATAGGTCTTTTGGCGTATTCCCGTGTAGGTACAAAGGGCAAACCCTTTGAAGAGATAAACTGTTCAGAGGTCCTTGGCAATGCGATCTCGAATCTTAAGATTGCAATTGAGGAGAGCGGAGCTCTGGTGACTGCGGACCGTCTTCCAGATATCAAAGCGGACGCTGGCCAGCTTATCCAGGTACTTCAGAACCTGATGGCCAATGCGATAAAATTCAGGCTGGAAGATCCGCCCCGTATCCATGTTTCCGCGGTCAAAAAAGAGGCGGAATGGGTCTTTTCCGTAAGGGACAATGGCATCGGCATCGCCCCGGAATACAAGGACAGGATCTTCAATATTTTCCAGCGGCTGCACGGGAAGGAGTATCCCGGTGTCGGCATAGGGCTTTCGCTCTGCAGGCGAATTGTCGAACGGCATGGCGGCCGCATATGGTTTGAGTCAGAAACAGGGAAAGGAACGACGTTTTATTTCACCATACCAATAAAGGAGGACAAAACAGCATGAATAACCAAAATGCGGGAAAACCGATTGACATCCTGCTTGTGGAGGATAACCCTGGCGACGTGCGCTTGACCCAGGAGGCTTTGAAGGAGGCGCGGGTCAGAAATGATCTTCATGTCGTTAACGATGGTGTTGAGGCTATGGCCTTTCTTCGGAAGCAGGGCGTTTATAAGGATGTCCCACGGCCGGACATGATTCTGCTAGACCTTAACCTGCCGAAAAAAAGCGGGCATGAGGTGCTCACCGAGATCAAGTCAGATGACAATTTAAAACGCATCCCTGTTGTAGTGCTTACGGTTTCAAAGGACGAGGAGGACATTATTAAGAGCTACAATCTCTATGCGAACTGTTTCATAACCAAGCCTGTTGACCTGAACCAGTTCCTGACCGTCGTGAAGTCGATAGAGGACTTCTGGCTTACGATTGTAAAACTGCCCAATGGAGCGCACTAATAGTGGACCAAAAGATCGAAATACTTTTAATTGAAGACAATCCCGGAGACGCCCGTCTCATTGAAGAGTTGCTGAAGGAGTCAAATGTCCGGTTCGAGTTGGTATGCGAAGAGCGCTTATCATCCGGAATTGAACGGATTAAATCGGATGGCTTTGATATCATCCTTCTGGACCTTGGTCTTCCCGACAGCCAAGGGTTGGGTACGCTCACGAAATTAAATGAAATCAGACCGGAAGCGCCTGTCATCGTGCTTACTGGGCTTGCGGATGAAACCGTGGGGCTCCGGGCGGTGCAGGAAGGCGCGCAGGATTTTCTTGTTAAGGGGCAGGTAGAAAAGAATCTCCTCATGCGTTCTATAAAATATGCAATTGAACGCAAGAAGACAGATGAAGCGCTCAAGGCGAGTGCATCAGAGCTCAAAGAGGCACAGCGGGTAGCACATATCGGGAGTTGGGCTTGGGATGCTGTGACCGACACCATAACGTGGTCTGCAGAGTATTATAGTATAATCAACCTTAATCCGAAGATGCCCCCGCCGAACTATCATAACCATTTGAAGATTTACACTCCTGAGAGCAGCGAGCGGCTCGCTGCTGCGGTTAAAAAGGCCACACAAACTGGAGAACCTTATGAACTCGACCTTGAGATTGCCGAGCCGACCGGGCCGACAAGATGGATCTGTGCGCGCGGCGAAATCAAGCGTGATGCAACCGGCCGGATAGTGGAGTTTCGCGGCACGGCCCAGGATATCACTGAGCGCAAGAAAGCTGAAGATGCGCTGCAAAAAAGTGAGGTATTTATAAAGAATATCCTGGAAACAGTGGATGAAGGTTTCATCATAGTGGACCGGCAATACAGGATACTGTCCGCAAACAGGGCCTTCTGCCGTTCGGCAAATTTACAGGAAGCGCAAGTCCTCGGCAGGCTATGTTACGAGGTTGCTCACCATTGCAACAAACCTTGTTTCGAGTGCGGAGAAGAATGTGCCGTCAAGCGTACATTTGAGACCGGGGAGCCCCACGAAGTCTCGCACACACATGTCAGCGATAACGGAATGAAGTATCATGTTGAAATAAAGTCATATCCGATAACTGACTCATCGGGGAACGTTGTGTCGGCTGTCGAGACAATCAATGACGTTACAGAAGAAATAAAACTTGAAGACCAACTCCGTCACGCCCAGAAGATGGAGGCTGTTGGCACGCTGGCAGGAGGAATCGCGCACGATTTCAATAATATCCTCAATGTGATCATGGGGTATGGGTCCATGGTGATGGACAAGCTGAAGGCCGATAGTCCTGAAAAAGGCCAGATGAACGAGGTGCTCACCGCTGCCGAGAGGGCTGCGAATCTTACCAAAAGGTTGCTTGTGTTCAGCAGAAAACAGGTTGTTGATGTAAAGCGTATTGATGTTAATGAGACTATCCTCGGCGTCCAGAAAATGCTTGCCCGGATTATCAGAGAGAATATCGAATTTAATTTGGACCTTGCCGACGGCCAACTGAAAGTAATGGCGGATGCCGGACAGATAGAACAGGTGCTGATGAACCTTACCTCAAATGCCCGAGATGCAATGCCGGAAGGCGGACGGTTGACGATCAGCACCAGAGTTCAGGAATTAGATGATGAGTATGTTGCAACTTATGGATATGGAAAGCCCGGAAGGTATGCGCTTATCACGGTCTCTGATACAGGACACGGCATGGATGCGGAAACTCAGAAGAAGATCTTCGAGCCTTTTTTTACAACGAAAGGGATTGGAGAAGGCACAGGGCTTGGTCTTGCGATCTCCTACGGAATAATAAAACAGCATAACGGATACATCAAGGTCTACAGCGAACCGGGCCAGGGCACGGTATTTAAAATACATCTGCCTGTCGTTGAAGAGTCTGCATTACCGGACAAGATGGCAGAGGTCCCTGACGCTGCCAAGGGCGGAAATGAGACGGTCCTCGTGGCCGAGGACGACGCTTCCCTTAGAAAATTGACAAGGATAGTCCTGGAGTCCTACGGCTACAGTGTTATCACCGCAGAGGACGGAGAAGATGCAATAGCTAAATTTATGGAAAACAGGGACAAGATTCAACTTGCCATACTTGACATGATCATGCCGAAGAAAAGCGGGAAGGAAGCCAGTGAGGGGATAAGGAAGATAAGTCCCCAAATAAAAGTACTCTTTGTGAGCGGATATACGATGGACACTGTCAAAACCAGGGAACTGACAGAATCCGGATTTGACTTCATTCTTAAACCCATCAGACCGCAAGACCTTTTGAGAAAGGTGAGGAAGATTCTGGATAGAAAACCGTGAGTATGAATAAATATTATTGCAAAACACAGGGGTTGTTTTATGGCCTCTGAAAAATCAAATAGGAAAGAAGACGCCGTTTCCAATAGCCTGCCCGCCACTCAGGAACCAGTCCGGTTTCTGCTTCTAATCCGCATTTGCGCCGTGGCTGCCGGTGTGATCGGGCTCGTAGCTCTTCTGGGGTGGAGTTTTGGGATTCCATTTTTGGCCAGCCTTGGTCCAGGCAAGATACCCATGGCGCCAAGCGCGGCGGTGCTAATTGTGATGTATGGAGTAACGATATTCCTTCGGACCCGCTATCCACACAGGGGGTCGTATTGGGCAGGTTTTTCAATTCATGCGGCAGTAGCGCTGATCTCACTGTTGTTGGCAGTATTGTCCTATCAGGGCATCCAGCTGGATGCCGAGCACCTCGGCTTTTCGATCAAGAATATCCCGGGCGTAACGCCTGTGGGGCATATGTCTCCGGTGACCGCGATCTGTTTTCTGCTGGCCTCCCTGTCGTTCCTGGCATCGCTCACTGCGGCCCCGGCGGGCCAACACTGCCTGGCTGCTTGCCTGTCTCCTGCTGACGATAAGTTACCTGCTTGTTCTGGCCTATCTGTTTGGCACACCACGCCTTTACGGCAGTTCCCTCATTCCGCCTGCATTGCCGACTAGTTTGGCTGTTGCGGCCCTCGGGACCGCGCTGCTCGCGCTTGCCTGGCCTCATGCCTGCCGTCTCTCCGGAAACCTGAACCAAGCGTACGCGCTCCCTATGGCCTCATCGTAATCTATTTCATCCTGTCGGCGGGCATCATTGCTGCAGGCTACCTTTTTTACAGGAACTACGAAACGAACTATCGGACCGAGATGGAGCAGCAGCTTACGGCCGTTGCGGACCTGAAGGTGGCTGAGCTGGTGAAATGGAGAGGCGAGCGCATGGCGGATGCCGAGATCATTTACAAAAATGCCATTTTTTCTAATTTAGTGCTGCGTTATATTAGAAATCAGAAGGACGGGGAGGCGGAGCGGCAGCTGCGGGAGTGGATAGGCGGGTACCCTAAAAATAATGAGTATGACCAGGTCCGACTGCTTGATTCTCAGGGTGTAACCCTCATGTCAGCCCCCGCCGGGCGGCCACCTGCCTCAGCCGCTGTCTCGAAGCGCATAACGGAAGTCCTGCAGTCGGGACGGATAATGATAGTTGATTTTTATCTACACGACAATGATCAAAGGATATACCTCTCGGTGCTCATTCCCATCCTCAATGCAGCAGCAGGTAATAGGGTGATTGGCGTTGTCGCCCTGCGGATCGATCCGGAAAAATATCTTTATCCCTTCATCCTGCGCTGGCCCACGCACAGCCAGACGGCGGAGACCCTGCTTGTCCGGCGCGACGGGGATGACGTGCTTTCCTTGGTCGACCTCAGGTTCAGGAAAGATGCGGCGCTCAAGTTCCGGCTTTCCCTGAAGATGACAAATGTCCCGCCTGTGATGGCGGTGCTGGGACGGACCGGGATCGTGGAGGGAGTGGACTACCGGGGCGACCCAGAAATCGCGGATATGCGCGCCGTGCCTGACTCGCCGTGGTTCCTGATTGCCCGCATGAACACATCTGAAGTGTACGCACCGGCGAGAAAGAACCTGTGGATGATCGCCGGGTTTGTGGTAGCCCTGCTCTTTGGATCAGGCGCGGGGTTGGCCTTTGTCTGGCGGCAACAGAGCATGGGCTTCTACCGGGAGCAGTATCGGGCGGAGGAGGCGTTGCGCGAGAACAAGGCGCGGCTCGATCTTGCGCTGCAGTCAGCCGGCATGGGTGTATGGCACTTGGATATCATCGAGAACAGGCGCTATTTTGATGAACAGGCCTGTCATCTTCTGGGGATCGACCCAGCAACATTTACCGGGGCCGCAGAGGAGTTTCTCAGGGCAGTGCATCCTGACGACCGGGAGACGCTCAAAACTGCACTGGCCCGTACTACCGAACAGGATGTGCTGTACGAGCCGGAGTACAGCACGGTCTGGCCGAATGGGAGCGTTCATTACATCACCGCCCGTGCCAGATTGGTTCGCGATGATAAGGGTCGGCCGGTTAAGATCAAAGGCATCATATGGGACATCACCGAGCGCAAGAAGACGGTTGAGGTGCTCAAGAGACGAGAAGAACAATACCGTACCCTTGTCGAGAACATTCCAGATTATGTAATGCAATATGACAGGCAGCATCGGCATATCTTTACGAATTCCATAACATTAAGAGACAACAAAAAGACTGCCGAGGAATTTATAGGCAAAACTCACAGTGAACTAGGCTTCGATCCGTATTTGTGCGACATATGGGAAAAGGCGATTGACAAGATATTTGAAACAGGCCAGCCGCAAATGGAAGTGTTTGAATGGGGAAGCCCTGTTGGGGTAAAAGTTCTTGAATGGCGGGCATATCCTGAATATGCTTCTGATGGAAGCATCGAATCGGTATTGGGCATCAGCCGCGACATTACAGAGCAAAAGCAGGCAGAGGATAAACGGCGTGAAGCATTGTTATACACTCGCAGTCTAATCGAGACAAGCCTTGACCCGCTGGTTACGATCAGTGCTGATGGTGAGATTACAGATGTTAATGAAGCTACCGTAAAAGTTACCGGAATCTCACGGGAGAGACTCATCGGCACTGATTGTGCGAACTATTTTACAGAACCTGAAAAGGCCAGAGATGGCTACCAGCTTGTTTTTTCAAAAGGAACGGTAACGGACTATCCTTTGACTATTCGTCACATAGATGGAAGACTCACGGATGTTCTGTACAATGCCTCTGTGTATAAGGATGTTGCGGGCAATGTTGTTGGCGTATTTGCTGCTGCAAGGGACATCACAAGGCAGAAGCAGGCAGAGAAAATATTGAAGGAATCCGAAGTCAAGCACCGCATTGTCGCAGACAACACCTATGACTGGGAATTCTGGTTGAGTCCGGAAGAGAAATTCATTTACATATCGCCCTCGTGCAAACGTACCACCGGTCACACTGTAGAGGAGTTCATTGCTGATCCTGATCTGTTTCGCCATATTATTCACCCCGAAGACAGATTGAATTTAGTTAAACACAGGCATGAAGCAGTGTATAAAGAGAAGCCGGCAGTATTGCAGTTCCGCATTGTACGGGCTGACGGGGACATTCGATGGATAGACCATATCTGCCAGCCAGTTTTCGATAAAGATGGAAGATTTCTCGGCACAAGGGGTAGCAACCGCGATATTACAGAGCGCAAGAAGGCTGAGGAGGAAAGGGAGAAACTTATCAACGAGCTCAAAGATGCCCTTGCCAATGTCAAAACTTTAAGCAGGATGCTTCCGATCTGTGCTTCATGCAAAAAGATACGAGATGACAAGGGTTACTGGAGCGGGGTAGAGACATATATAAGCGAGCATACAGATACAGTCTTCTCACACGGCATGTGCCCTGAATGTGAAAAAAAAGAGTATGAGGAACTGGAGAAACTGATGAAGGAGAAATGATCAAGTCTTTACCCGAGAAATTACAGAGAAGGAAAAAATAAAAGTCTTTCAGGATAATAACCGAGTGTGACGGCAGGACCATGTCCGAACACTTTGCCCCGCCGATCCTCAAGGCCTTTAAAAAGATCGCATCCTTCTTAGAAGATATCTTTGAACTGCACCAGTAAAAATGGCAGTTAATTACTTTTGAAACCAATGACGCCCGGTTTAAATCAGGAAAATTAATGAGGTATAAGATCGTTTGGTCGCCCCTTTAGATCGTACACTGAAGCTTCAGCCGTATACCATTCACCTCGTAATCGAGAGTCACTCACTAACTTAGAAAATTGGGCTTCGTAGCTGAAAGAAATGCGCTCGAATCCTCGCCAGTGGTGTTTCTTACTGGATGAATACCACAGATTGAATAGTGGCCTTGGTGCGAGGGTTATAAACGATAATTGTTACTGTGGCGGAATATCTACAGTGAGGACTTGTCGGGTATGCCGTGTAAGACGTAT
>PLXX01000025.1:0-15072 GCA_003153275.1 Nitrospiraceae bacterium
TTAACTTCTGCATTGACAACTACCTATGCCCCCTTGTCAACCAGACCTGCCCGATGTTCTGAACAAGCCCCCACTAAAACCGCTACCGTGGTTTAGTGGCGGGTGATTGACCCGCTGTATTCTGATCTGGGAATCAACCACAAATATAATGGAAGGAATTGCATTGATCACGTTTTCCAAAAAATCAGCATTTTTGAGTAAATTATCCTGCATAGTATCTCTGTCTATATTATCACTTTATATTCCTTTTCATCCTGCCGGAATTCTGCCGGAATTCTGCATCAGAAGAAAAAGAATGAGATAAAGTGTGATGATACTGAAAAAATGTTGTATTTTAGACAGGACCTACTTTCATATTCATAAAACCCGCGCGCAAAACTGATTTGCCCAGGTGGAGAATAATCCGGAATAGCGGTATAATCGAAAATGGCGCAGGCGGAGTTGCTGAAGGAACTGTCAATCACATTCATCAGGAGCGGAATTAATGGATGAAGGAAGGGTTGCTATTGTAACAGGCGGCGGACAGGGAATCGGCAGGGCCATTGTAAAAAAATTGCTTGAAGAAGGCCTGAAAGTGGTGATTGTCGAGATGGACGAAAAGGCAGGCAGGGAGGCGCTCGAGGAGTATCACAGCCTGGGGGAGTGCGTCTTCATTCATGTAGATGTCTCAGACGAGCGGGAGGTCAAGGCGGTTGTCAGGGAAACGGTTGCTTCTTTCCGGCGCCTGGATAGCCTGATTAGCAACGCTGGGATTTTTATTAACAGGCCGCTTGGGAAAGTGAGCCTGGCGGAATGGAACAGGGTGCTCGGCGTCAACCTCACCGGGACCTTTCTCTGCGCTAAGTACTCGGCCCCGCATCTAGCAAAAAACAAAGGCTCGATCGTAAACATAGCCTCAACGCGTGCAATAATGTCTGAGCCGGATACTGAGGACTACCAGCCACACAGGGCGGCGCAGTGGCACTCACCCATTCCCTGGCGCTCAGTCTCGGGCCTGATGTCCGCGTTAACTGCATCAGCCCCGGGATGGATTGATGTGAGCGGATGGAAAAAGCAGCGCGCCGGGTGCGCGACCAAACTCTCGGAAATGGACCACAAACAGCACCCTGCGGGCAGGGTCGGCAGGCCGGAAGATATTGCTTCGCTTGCGGCATATCTAATTTCAGCCGAGTCCGGCTTTATAACCGGGGCCAATTTTATTTCGGATGGCGGGATGACACGAAAAATGATCTATGTGTAAGGGACGAGTGCCCTGCACCATTAAAAACAACGTTGCTGGAATTATCGGGCATGACTGACGATGGTATGATTAAGCTACTATGATAAAAGCTGTTTTTTTTGATTTCGGCGGGGTACTCGCAGAAGAGGGGTTCCGGCAGGGCATCAAGGCCATTGCGGAAAAAAGCGGGCTCGATCCTGAAGCATTTTTTTTAAACGCCGAGGAATTGATGTACCAGACGGGATATGTTATCGGGGAGGGAAGCGAGGCGAACTACTGGGAGGCCTTAAGAAAGAAGACAGGAATTACTGCAGGGGATGGGGAACTCAGAGGGGAAGTTTTGAAAAGATTTGTATTGCGGCAGGAAATGCTTGATTATGCAGATAGACTGCGATCCTCAGGCATTGTCACTTCAATCCTGAGCGACCAGACAAACTGGCTTGACGAGATTAATGATAAAACCTCTTTTTATCAACACTTCCATCATGTATTCAACTCGTTCAAGATGAATAAAAGCAAGAAAGACCAATCAATTTTCCGCGACGTATATTTGTCTTTGGGTTTTAAGCCTGACGAAGTCATTTTTGTAGACGACAATATTAAGAATATAAAAAGGGCTTCTGCAGAGGGGTTGAACGCAATTCATTTTACAGGAATAGATACATTCGAGAAGGATATTCTTTCCTATCTATAGTTCACGGGGTGCCTTTCTTTGGGTCACCTTTCCCGGGCAGGAAAGAAAGGTGACCGGGGCCCGGGCAGGAGCCCCGAAGATACAATGCTGTTAGTTCCGAGCATCACAATACCTTTAAGATGATTTTTCCTCTGGCCTTTCCAGTCTCACTGTAGGCAAACGCCTCCCGAATCTCCTCTAAAGGGTAAATTCTGTCGATGACAATTCTGATTTTGTCTTTCTCTATCTGTGTCCTCATCCAATTCATGTCTGCCGCATTTGGCCTGACCATGACGCTCGCCGCCTTCTGCCGCGTGAAAAAGCCCAGAAAAAACTGATTCAGTAGGACCGAAAAGACCGGAAGGGTATTTACATAAATGCCCCGTTCCGTCAGCGTCCTCCTGCATTCATCAAAGGTGCGTTTCGTCACTGCATCGAATATGATATCGTACTGCTTCTCCTCTTTTGTGAAATCCTCTATGTCATACCTGATCACCCGGTCGGCACCCAGGTTTCTGACAAAATCGGCGTTTGGACTGCTGCAGACGGCCGTGACGTGTACGTTGAAAACTTTTGCGATCTGGACCGCAAAATGTCCCACACCGCCCGAAGCGCCGTTGATCAGCACCTTCTTCCCTTCTTTGATATGCCCGAGGTCGCGAAGAGCCTGAAGGGCAGTGACGCCGGCCACGGGCATGGCAGAAGCCTGCTCAAAAGTTAGGGTCTGCGGCCTTGCAAAAGCATTGTGCTGACTTACGACGACATATTCCGCAAAAGCGCTCAGCCTTCTGATTCCCGGGAAGCCGATAACGTGTTCCCCCCCCCGAAAGCAGGTTACTTCGGCCCCGGTTTCAGCGACTTCTCCAGCGCACTCGCTGCCCAATATTTTGGGAAAGGTCCGGCCGGTGAGGATTTTTGTCATGCCGGAACGGATCTTCCAATCCACAGGATTGACAGAGGCCGCATGGACCTTGATGAGAACGTCTTTCGGCCCGGGAGAAGGCAACGGCACATCCCTTATGTCTATCACTTCGTTGCCGCCGTATCTGTTGATCACAACTGCCTTCATCATAAGGGTATTCGTGTCATGTCGGCTTTTATTCCTTTTCTTAGAAAAACCGTCGCGGGCAGGTCTTCTTCCTTGCCCCTTCCCGGCGCTTGCTATATACTTATAATATGATAGCACTTATTATCGGCCAGGGAGCTTTTCATCATGGGACATGCTGTTGGGAAAGACATCTATAAAAAACTTGGCGTAAAGATAGACAATCTTGCCTTTCGTGCCCCGTGGAATGAGACCTTTCATGCTCTTTTAAGGGAAATCTATGCATCGGAGGAGGCAGATCTGGTGTTGCTGATGCCTGCTACGTTGACAACTTTTGATCGCCTGAGGGCTATAACCGGCTACGGCGAGGCGCCACTCCGCAATCTTCTGGAAAGTCTCTGTTTGAAGGGATTGGTTATGGATTTGTGGTTGTTTGATACCTATCACTATATGCCATCCCCTATGGTAGTGGGAATATTTGAACTGACTATGATGAGGACCGCTCAGGACCAGGACTGGAAGAAGGTCAGCAGGCTATTTCATGATTATATGCTCGGACAGCGTGATTTTCTCGCAGCAAACTGCGCCCATGGTGAAAAGGTCGGCCTCCTGAGGACCATTCCGCACGAGGAGGTCATTGACCAGCAGGACTGTGTCGAGATCCTCGATTATGAACGGGCCTCGGCAATCATCGAGGAGCAAAACACGTTTACCATCGGCACCTGCTCATGCAGGCATGTGGCCATGCACGTCGGGACAAAAACCTGCGATGTTCCTCTCGATACCTGCTCCGCCTTTGGCATAGCAGCAGAATTCCTCTCCCGCCGCGGCTTTGCTGAAAAGGTATCGAAGGGGGAAATGAAAGATAATATAGCGCGCTCGAAAGAACTAGGTCTGGTCCTCAATATTGATAATGTTCAGCGAAACCCCTCCTTTCTGTGTCACTGTTGCAGTGACTGCTGTCATCTCCTCGTCGGCATGAAAAAATGGGGATATTCCAATATTGTCATTACAGCCAACTTCCTCCCGCAGACCGATCTGGATAGTTGTACGGGCTGCGGACTGTGCGCACGTGCCTGTCCCATCGATGCCAGAACAATGGTTCCAGATGATGTCCCCGGATCAAAAAGAAAGAAAAAGCCGGTCACCAATGCGGCTGTCTGTCTGGGCTGCGGAGTTTGCGCATTAAAGTGTAAGAGTAGGGCATTGGCCCTCGTCCATAAGAAGAAGCGGATCATCACGCCCGAAAAGACCTTTGAGCGTATCATGCTTCAATGCCTTGAAAGGGGAACGATCCAGAATCAGCTTTTCGATAATCCCCAAAGTGCAACTCACAAATTTATGCGGGGCTTTGTAGGCGGATTCCTTCGTCTCTCTCCGGTAAAGAGGGCGTTGATGAGCGATGCATTGCGATCGACTTTTTTGGCTGCTATGAAAAAAGGGGCTACAGTTCAGGGCAGGGGCTGGATGACTGAGATCTGATGACACTTTCTTTCTGTGACGTAGATTTGGCGGTTGTGCGGAGAAAGATCGCGTTCTTACCTGAGGAGATCTCGCCTTATACCTGAAAGGGCAACGGTGATGAGCCGGAGCGAGAAGTCGGCAGAAGCCGTAATAGCCGCCCTCAAGGGGTGAAGGGCTGAACGAAATGGAGAGCGGAAAGATATGTCACTTGAACGTGCAAGGCATAAGAAGCCCAAGAAACCGGGGCGTACCGTTAGAGGGGAAGGTGAAGCCCGACCCGAAACGGTCCGTGATGAAGTCCGTTTGGCGTGCCATACACAAGAAGGCTCAGGGGAACTTCAACATTTCGAACCGCCCGGTGCGGACCCGCATGCCGGGTGGTGTGGGAGGGGAACGCCCTTTGGGCGTCCCCTATCCTGATCAAGGTATGCTTGTCTTAGGCCGCGATGCGGCACTCAGGAGGTAAAACACTGGTGGTTGCTTTGGCTGTAGTCGGGGTCGCACTTATCCTTGTCATACTCTGGGATGCCTTTGAGACGATGGTGCTTCCCAGAAGGGTGACCCGCAAGTTCCGGCTGACCAGGTTATATTACCGAAATATCTGGTACCTCTGGCTGAAGGCCGTCTCGGCGCTCATGAAGGGGAAGCGGCAGGAGACCTTTCTGAGCTTCTTCGGCCCCCTGTCGCTGCTTTTACTCCTTATTATCTGGGCGACGGGACTCATCTCGGGCTTCGCCCTCGTCAACTGGGGCGCATCAACACCGATCAGGACCCCGGATGGGACAACCGGTTTCATCACCTACCTCTACCTGAGCGGCACCACTTTCTTCACCCTCGGCTTGGGAGATGTGGTCCCGGTCGGCCCGCTGGCGAGGCTGCTGACTGTTGTGGAGGCGGGGCTTGGGTTCGGGTTCCTAGCCCTCGTCATAGGGTATCTCCCGGCGCTTAACCAGTCCTTTTCGCGGCGCGAGGTGAACATCGTGCTCCTGGATGCAAGGGCCGGATCTCCTCCAACTGCAGCAGAACTTCTCCTGAGGCGGTGCAGGGGAACAGACAGCGCTGAGGCTCGGCTTCAGTATCTGACGGCCTGGGAGGGATGGGCCGCCGAGTTGCTCGAAAGCCACCTCTCGTATCCTGTCCTGGCCTATTTCCGGTCCCAGCACGACAACCAGTCGTGGCTTGCGGCCCTGACCGTTATACTGGATACCAGCGCCTTTGTGCTAGTTGCGCTCCAGGAGCCGTGCTCCCGTCAGGCGCGACTCACCTTTGCTATGGCCCGCCACGCCATCGTAGACCTTGCGCTTGTCTTTAATCGTCCTCCGCTGAGACCTTCAAATGAACGCCTCTCTCCGGAGGGATTTGCGCTGCTACGGAAAACGTTTGCGAAGGAGGGCCTGCCGATAAAGGAGGGCGGAGAGGTGGAGCAGGAACTCATGGAGCTGAGGAGGCTTTACGAACCTTATGTCAATTCCCTTTCCCATTACTTCCGTCTCTCCGTGCCACCGTGGCATCTCGAGTCGAAACAGCGGGACAACTGGATGACGAGCGCTTGGGATGGGGGCGGGAAGGCTGCAAAGAGTGCGGGTTTCGAAGAGGAAAAAGAGCATTTCTAATTTTCAGAAGTAGTCTTGTCACCATAGGATTTCCTGAAGTCTGGTTAAGAGAGCGTATTGCAAAAGCACGCTGAAGTTTATTGCTTGTTAAACAAATTGACCTAAGACCGGGCTATGTGCCCATCGTGATTTCGGTCGTTATGCATAAATAGAGTCTGTGTATAAATTATAACACCGCAAAACGAAAGGAAAAATGATAAAATTGCAGAGATATCAAACCAGAGGAGAGAGCCTTAAAACTACTGAATGATTTGAAACTGCAATTTGAAAAAGAGCTATGGGCGTTGAGTCCTGAGTTGGCGGTAATGGAGATGATATTGAATCAGCATCCCGAGCTGTACGAAATGCTGAAGGATGATATAACGCTGGGACAAGCAAGCAGCAGTTTTGGGAGGCAGGATATTCCGACCGTTGAGCAGATAATGCGGGCTGCTATATACAAAGAGATAAAGAGCCTTACGTATAGGGAGCTTGAGTATGCACAGCATGAGATAAAAGGATCTCTGCAAAATATTATCAGGAGCAAGAACATGGAGACGTGCCTGAAAAAATGGCGCAGTGGTATTGAAGCAGTGATATCCAACCTCAAAAGGGCTATGAACTGTTTCGGTGTGAATGGAAAACGCGGGTACGCTTTGATGCAAAGGTGTAATGGAACGTGATTGCTTACAACATTCGTGTCATGACAGGGGCACTACTTGCAAAGATGCAAACGCAGATGCAATGACCACGGGCAAAATAATCGACATAAAAAGAGCACACAGGGAGATTCGCGCCCGAAATCATGAAAAATATCAGTACAAGCTATGATCATGACGGATAAAGTGCAAAATCTCAAAAATAATCAGGACTCTCGGGTCGGGCTTATCCCCGCAAATCAGAAAATCGAGAGTTTATACCCAGACTCTAAATAGGAGAAAAATGAAGAGGTGCCAATTTTGTGCTGAAGAGATTCAGGACGAGGCTATAAAATGCAAACACTGTGGCGAGTTCCTGAATGGGATCAATCGGGGGATTAATCGGGCATCAATGCCGGAAAATAAGATTCCATGGTATTTCCGGACAGCCTTTATTGTTATTGCAGTCTTTAGTGTCGGACCCCTGGCGTTGCCGTTGATTTGGTGGCGTCCGAAAACAACGCTGGCCTGGAAAATCGGACTTACCATAGTAATTCTTGTTCTTAGCTGGCTCTTGTTCCAGGCAACCGTGAAATCTTTTTATGTACTCAAAGAATATTACAAGCTGCTCGGAACATTATAGAATGAACACGTTATTAAGGCATCAATAATCTGCTACTTTTCATCTTTCGTCATCACTATCAGGACAATGCCGACCCCGAGAAAGATCAGCATCACAAATGCCGAGAAGGCGGGTATCGCAGCTTTCATCTGTCCATTCCTCCAACTTTACTCAAATTTCACGACATTCTCTACTGACAGCGGATATCGTGATATACTGTTAAGTGAGAACGGTAAGCTAACGTCTGATGAATATTTCCAAGGAGGCAGTTCATGAGTGACTTGAAACAAAGGATTTTTGACGCGGCGAAGGATTTTCAGCTCATAAATTTTGCGACGATTACGGAAGACGGCAGGCCATGGGTCCGCTACGTTGTAGGAAAGGCTGACAGCGACCTTGTCTTCAGGTTCTGCTCTCATATCGGGGCGAGGAAGATAGGACAGGTCAGAAAGAATCCGAATGTCCATATATNNGCGACGCATTGGCTGCAGGTCGAAGGCAAAGCCCAAGTTTCAACCGACAAGGGCAACCGGGACTCTTTCTAGTTTGATGACCTGAGGAATTATTTTTCCGGTCCTG
Organism: Nitrospiraceae bacterium; assembly: GCA_003153275.1. Lineage (GTDB taxonomy): Bacteria > Nitrospirota > Thermodesulfovibrionia > Thermodesulfovibrionales > UBA6898 > PALSA-1316. The sequence continues at coordinate 7,833 of PLXX01000025.1, forward strand.
ACGACCCTAACTATAGCACTGTGATTGTAAGGCCCTCAAGAATAGAATTCGGGACCAGGGGAAACATGATGCCTGAGATCTGGGAGGCAGGAGCATCGCTGGGAAATAGTTTTTCGATCCCTGCATGTTTTTTTTATTAGATCAGAAAGGTTAATCGTTGGTCTCTTTGGTGTCTTTTTATACGCTGATCATATACGGTCTCCCCATGATCGGGGAGGCCGGTCTTGACCTGTCTGCCCAGTCCGGTCAGGTGAAGACGGGAATCTCTGCACTGCTCCTGATACCCCTTGTCCCGATAGTGATCGCCCTCTTTTTTGTCGTCCGCTTTGTCTACCGGCATACCCTCGGTAAAAAAATGAAGACAACGCTTCTCGAAGATTACAAAAAAGAGGCTGAAGCCTCTGAAAAAGCCGGCAAATATGTATCAGCCGCGACTATATACGAAAGCAACCTCAGAGACCGCAATAAAGCTGCAGCGCTTTATGAAAAAGGGAATGACTACAGAAAAGCGGCCGAGCTGTATGACCTGCTTGGCGAAAGCGACAAGGCCAGGGAGATGTACGAAAAAGACGGCAATATAGAAGACTCTGCCCAGGTCTCCATTATGGAAGGCGAATATGAGGACGCTGCCAGACTCTATGACAAGGCAGGAAAAAAACTCGATGCTGCGGTCCTTATGGAGAGGGCCGGTAGAAGTCTTTCGGCTGTAAAGGCATACAGGGAGGCCGGGGATTACAGAAATGCTGCGCGTCTGCTTGAGGATGAAGGCTGGCCAAAGGAAGCCGCCGAGATGTTCGGACTCTTACTCTGCGACAAGCACCCGGACGCCTCCACTATCCAGGATTTTTATTCGTATGCCTTAAAGCTTGAGAAAGCGGGTGCTGCAGGGAAAGCGCTTGAAATATATAGGGAGATAGACAAGTTCGATCCGGCCTATAAGGATGTCAGAGAAAGATTGCTGAAACTCGATACATCTGCGGAAGCCAGGGAGAATCTTGAGGGAAAAACGACGCTCAGAAGCTTCATCCGAAGCGGTTCGATGGATCCGAAGAACAGCATAAGGCTTTGGCTTCATATACTCAAGCACCTGCAGGAAACCTATAAGAGTGAAAGACCTTACGGCCTCCTAGCGCCTGACAACATCGCTATTGACAGCCAGAACAGGATTACCTTTCTCAACAGAGTGCCCTCATCTGCCTATGTCGCTCCGGAAAAGACCAAAGCTCTTGAGCCCGATGTGCGGGCCGATGTTTATTCGATGGGCGTTATCCTGCATGAGATGCTGACCGGCAGCCTCGATGGACTCGGATCAACTGGAGTTGCTGATCTTGTCGACGATCTGCCTGCGTGGCTGGACGAACTGGTGATCCGCTGCATTCGCAAGGTCAGGGAAGACAGATACCAGAGCATCGAGGAAATTTTTGCTGACATAAAGGCGCTCTCCAAAGGCAAAAAAGACCCCTGCAATTCTGTCTGACAAGCAAAAAAACTGAAGAACATTTCGCCCTTTATTTTACTACCCACTGGGTACCGCAGACAAACCGGAAATCACAATACAGGCAGGTCTTCTTCCTCTCTGTGGCAGCAGCAAATGGTACACCGGGGTCAACGATCTCCCTGAGAAGGGCTGATAGTATCGCCTGCATGAGATTACAGACCTCGTGCGGCTCACTATCACCGATAAGCTTTAGCTCTATGTTGCTGCTTATATCGGAGACGCCAAGCATCAGGTACATCGCATCCAGGTGTTTGATGTCCGTAGCCGCAGCCTGGGCATAAAGCTTAAGGTAAATCGGAAGCTGCAGGCTCCCGATTGATTCCGCCCATGTCTCCCTATCGGCAGCGTCAATTTGATCGAGATCAATCTTCAGCTTCCTCTGATTTGAGCCGGTCTTATAATCGATTACAATTATTTTTTCGTTTCGTTGTTCGACGGAATCGAGCCGGCCCTGAAGTCTGAAGCCTTCAAAGACACAGCTGAGATTTCGCTCGGTCTCAACAATGGTCACTGAATTCTTTTTGATCAACGGAAGATAGTACTTTCTCAGCAGTTGCCTCAAGTGCCGGTCTACCTGCCTTTTGACCAGATAGATCGACCCTGTAAGAGTCTCCCCATATTCCCTTTCAAATACGCTATCGACCAGACGGCCCAATTCGTCAGTGCTGATGTCCTTTTCTTTTAATGAAATACCCCGCCTCTTTGAAAAATACGATGCGAGAACCCTATGGACAAGCTTGCCTATATCAGAGCGCTCGATCTCCCCGGATATCTCTTCCTTCCTGTCCAGATTGAGCACGTACGAGTAATAAAAGCTGAGAGGACAGTGAAGGTATTTGTCAAGACTGGTTGCACTATACTTGAAGTCGCCAAGGAACGCCACGACCTCAGGGGTCTTTGATACGGCTTCGGGATTGTTATTGGTGAGCGTCACGGCATACTGTACCGTCCGTACATATCCCTTCTCGTCTTGTGAGCCTTTTGCCTTTTGCCTGTCCCAGATGAGCCTCTCGACAAAACGCGACCGCTCCTGTCTGTCATTTTCGACAAAGAATATATGCACTGCCCTGGACCCGGCTACAAGTGTATCGAAATAATGTGCAGCGAGTACGTCCCTGTCCATATAGGTGGGCAGCCCAAGAACCTTTCTCGTCTTGAAGGGAAGGAGCGTCTCAGCCCGATTTGTTGCCGGGAGGACATCTTCATTGACATCCAGGATAAATACCTTGTCGAACTTGAGGTTCCTTGTTTCAAGCAGGCCAAGCACCTGGAGTCCGCGGACAGGTGTCCCCTCAAATGGAGCGTGGCAGGTCATGACATATTTCCGGAAGAACGTAAAATAGCCGGACGTCTCTGCAAAGGCCATGTCTTTCATCAGTGACCGGGAAATGACGTCGAGCGCCCGTATAAAAGATTCTGAAAAAGGCCGAAAAAGCGGATGGAGGCTTGCGGTACTCTCATTAAATATATAGGCAAGCAGCGCGGAGCATTTTTCTGAAAAATCGCCGACGCTTCTGAATTCCGAGAACGTGCTGATCGTGTTGCGATGTATGCCCCTCAGATGCTCCTTTAGTTCCGCCTTACCGATTATCCCGGGCATCTTTCCATAGATATGTTCAATCAAACGGTCTTCCTCTAGCTCGGAAAGCGGCAGAAAGGTCCTGCTGCTATTTTTCATCAGGCCTTCTTCCAGGGAATGGAACATTATCCTGGTGACCTCTGCACTCCCCTGGTAATAGATATTCTTGATATAGGGATGGAGGATGAACTTCAGATAGTCGGGGACATAGTAACGATCACCCTGCATCGAGGTGATCAGTTCCATCAGATTATTGAGCAGGCCGAAGAGAGGGGTTCGGTGCAAAGGGTACCCCATCGAAACATTATAATTCCGCTCGTCCAGTCCGGAGATGCCCTGCCGGAGGAGGGGGAAAAGCGTCTCAGAGGTGGGAAGAATTATCGCGGTCTTCTCGTCCGGCACGGCCCCTTCTTTCGTCACTATTGAATCAATGATGTTGCCGAGAGCATAAACCTGTCCATGGGTATCGGGACTTGAGTAGAATCTGATGGAGGGAGGAGGTGCGACATTTTTAGGCCCAGCTTCAGGCCCATTTTCAGACTCAAGGGCATCGACGCCGATCCTCTTCAGGGTCTCACTCATCCCCGGTCCTCCCTGAAAAATGAAAAATGCGTTATTGAGTTCAAAGAGCCGGTGGAACAGTCTTTTTTCAGCCCCGGTCAGTATATAAAAACCGGCAAAGATGATCTTGTCGAATTTTCCCAGGGCCTGTTCTTCGATTTCTCCAAGTCTGTTGGCAGCTGCCCGATATCTCATCGACCTCGTGGAATAACCTTCCTGTTCTGTCTGCTGATAGAACCTCTCATAAAAGAATGCCAGGGATTGTAGCCTCTTGAGTGTCTGTTCCGGTATTGCCTCATCAGCATAGGGCTGAATGTCCTTTACCTTTTGTACCGGCACATCCTCGATGAAGAGTTCCTCCAGGTCGCCATATATCTTGAGCCCTATAGGGAAAAAACTGTCCAGAGTAATAAAGCCCTTCCCGCCAAGCGGATCAGCTGCGGACCGGTGAATATCATAGAGGATTGAAACAGCATCGATCGCCTCAAGCTTTCTGCCGGAGCTGATATGGCTGTATACCCTGTCGATAAACTCGTCCATCGATACGACTGCAGGAGGGATAAAGCATCCCCCGACCTCTTCCGCCAGGGCCTTGCGCAGGAAGTGCGACGGTCGCCTTCCCGGGAAAACAACCATATTCCCTGAGTAGTCCCTGTCAACGACCTCCAGAAGGGGGATAATCTCTTTGATGAGACTGCTTTCCGGAGAAATAACCGCCGCGTTCATCCGACCTTCCTCGCCTCTTTGAGGTCAACATAACCGATTATTCCGGATATCCTCATCCCCGGGTAAATCCCATGAAGTATCTGCATATAGTTTCTCAATTGCATTTCATATTTGTCTTGTAAGTTCAGGACACCGCCTGTCTTGAAGTCGATGATGACTATGGCGTCGGTATCAATAATCACCCTGTCCATCCTGAAGAGGTTTCCCTCCCTGTCTGCGAATTCCTGTTCGATAAGGATCCGCCGGTTCTGCCTCTTCTCGAAATATGGAGCTATCCCGTAACAGTGGAGGAAGCCTCTTACGGTGTTGTTCATCTCTTTAATGTCGTATGGGGTCCCCTTTTCTTCCTGAAGTCTTTGTATGATCCCCGGGAGCTTTCCATCGAGATCCTCTTCTGCATACTCGACGTATGAGAGGACCTCATGGATAAATTCGCCCCTTCTTCTTTCGGTCTCGCTCATCAACTCTTCTTTTGCAGGTTTGAACTCAAGCAGCCGATGATGATGTTGAATATCGAAGGTATCGAATGAGATCAGGGCCGATGTCTTTCCCCTCGCCTGCTGGACTTCAGAAGAAACAGAAGAAGCAGACTCTGGCGGCAGAAGATCGAAGGGATACCCGCCTGAACCCTTCCCTGTGCCCTTGACGGCGATGACGTAAAGCTCCTCCTCAGGCCGTGTCACCCCGACATAGAGGGTGTTCAGTTTGTTCACCTTTTCCTTCATTGAAGCCTCGCTATATAACACTTCAAAATCAGGACCGCACCCCCTGGTTTTTTCGCTGATACGGAGCAGACTCACACTGCCTTCGTCTTCTTCTTTGAGGTAATCAAAGCCCCTGTTCTGCTCTGCATAGAGGAGCATAATCACGACGGGAAAGCCCAGCCCCTTTGCCTTGTGGATTGTCATCACCTTTACCGCATTAAGACTTTTTGGCACGTCCATGTTCCAGCTGGTCTCCCCGGCCTCATCATCAGCCGCAAAGGACAGGAAGTCCCTGAGCCCGTTATAGCCTTCCCCTTCAAAGTCCTTCACCACACCAAGGATCTTCACGAGAGTAGCCTCCTCGCCGCTCATAACGTCAAAGGTCCTGAATACGCTGAACACCTGGGCAAACAGATCATAGAGGGGCAGATATCCGACAGACTTGAACAGCCCATCAAAATAGTGCCTCCACAGATCTCCGTACTCGTCCTGAAAGGCCTTGTAGAGAGGCCCCGAGGACCTGTGACGAAATATAAATTCCCTGATTTCGGAGGCGTCCATATCCGCACTGGTATTCGCCAGTGTCTTCGTAAAAAGATCACTCAGAAGAAAGGTCGCAAACGACAGGTCATCAGTCGGTGAATCCAGAAAGGTAAGAAGACTGACTATTTCCCCGGTGATCTTCCGTCTTCTGATATCGAGGCTGCTATAGGAAATAAAAGGGACATCGCGTTCGTTCAACCACACCGTAGCCCTAACAGCGTCCTCATTCCTCTGAGTCAGGACCGCTATGTCTCCATACTCATGCCCGGCTGTTTTCAGGTCTGTAACGATCTCCTGCAGTCTGTATCTTTCCAGCGGGTCATCTTCATTCTTATCGAGAAGGATCACTTCGGCGTGACCGGGGGATTTTAGCCCCTCCCGTGCAATCTGCAGGTAATCGGTCAGTCCGCTTCGGGCAGCCGGTTCCCGGTAGCCGACATGAGAGGCGGCGATACCTTTGAAGATCTTTTCATTGAATGCCAGTATCCTTGGCAGGCTCCTGAAATTCGTACCGAGTTCACGCACTATGTGATCAGCCGAAGGGAAGGGATTCGTGGTCTCAAAGGACTTCATGATCATATAATCGGCGTTTCTGAACCCATATATGGCCTGCTTGGTGTCTCCGACAACAAAGGCACTGCCTCGCTGGGCCAGGGAATTTTCTATAAGGGGGAAAAGATTCCGCCATTGTATCGGGGAGGTGTCCTGGAATTCATCGATAAGGTAATGAAAGATGGTTTCGCCTATTTTGTAATAGATGTCCGGGACCATCATGCAGTCCAGATATTCCGCCAGGTGCAGGTTTATATCCTCGATAAAGATCTTTCCCAGTTGTCTCTTGATAGTCTCCACCGTCCCGCGCAGCTCTTCATAGACCCTCAGATATGGGGTGTAATAGGAGCGGACATGACAAACGGTCAGCTTTGTCATTAACTGCGCGGCCTCTTCCCACAGGCCGACGACCCTGTCGTAATCCGTCTGTTTCGAATTCTCTCCCTTTTTGAGTTTGTTTACCGGAGGAAGGGCTGTTCCCTTTCCGATGATGTCAGCGTAATTACCCGACATGACAAACGGATATATGCTCTTGTACGAGGAGTTGTTGTTTCTGGCGAGCCCTGACCGCTCTATCTCAGACTCGATTTCAACGAGTATTTCCCGCATGCCTGACTGGAAACGTTCTGCGTCTGCCGACAGGTTAGTCACTTTCACCTTTTTCCCGGTAGATGCCAGTACCTTGTACAATTTCTTTGTCTCTTCGAGGAGGGCGGAGGAGGGGTCCCAGAGGTAGGCCTGGTCCGCTCTCTTCTGCCTGAGAATGACCGATACTATTTCATCAAACAGGTCTGCCTCTCCGCTGCCATCCCTCACATTTTTCAGGAAGAGATCGAACGAATATCGCATGATCGCATCGTTGTTGAGTAGAATGTCGAAGTCCGGATTATAACCGAAGTCGATGGCGGAGGCCTTGAATACCGTGGTCATGAAGCTGTCGATCGTCTTTATCTGAAAGTCGGCATAGCTTTCGAAGATCTCCTCTATCAGTTTCCCGGCTTTTAGAGATATCTCTTCCGGATCGAGAGATATGATCTCCGCCAGTTCTCCCAGCTTCTCGGGGTCCCTGAAGTAGGC
>PLXX01000025.1:15103-15528 GCA_003153275.1 Nitrospiraceae bacterium
ACGAAGAAATGAGGGAAGCGAATCCCGGTATCTTTTTCCAGCACTCCGGACATATTCTTATGTTATCCCCACTGCTGCGAGATCAATTTATCCTTGGTTCAAGACGTCTTATTGTACTTCAGGAGAAAAGCATAAAGGAAGACACTAAAGGCGCGGTCCAGTTATAGTCCGCGCCAAATTGCCATTCGCGCACCCGAAGCGCGTCTGGAACCCTTATTTGCCTGGCTGTATTTATTATGGTATTCTTTTAACATCTTGGGCAAGAAGTCCCCTTCCGTCAGGCTTGCCTGAAAGGTGGGGGGGATGAATTACTTTTTGGATTTTGCTTTTTGGACGTTGTTGGATGAACTCAGTTATTGTGAAATAATATGTTATGCAATACAGGCTGGATACAGGTTGCCATTCGGTATACTCCATTCAGTTCC
>PLXX01000017.1 GCA_003153275.1 Nitrospiraceae bacterium
TCTCAAAGTCATTGACATATTCCGCGCAGGTCCATTGCTGCGAGCGTGGCTCGCCAAAAGACTCCGACTCCATATTTCTGCTGCATACCCATGATCTTTCGGCTTTGTACATGCAAGATTTATCACCCATGACTTTGCTTCTTCCGTTATTAGCGGCTCCTTTGGTCTATGGTATTTATCCTTCAATGCAGCTTCCAAGCCCATAGCCAACGCTTTGATATACCGACGGCCTGCTTATCTTTAAGGTTTCCTGTATGCCCGTTATCGATTCCCCCGCTAAATATTTCATTAAAATTCTTGCCCTTTGTACTTCCCTCTGCGGTTCTGTCCTCGATTGCGCTATCTTTTGTAAATACTTGGCCTCTTCTTCACTTATTTGCAATCTCGCTTTCTTGCTCCTCTGTGACATAGTATCCTCCTTTCCAGGTTTAGGATTAATATATCACTTTATATTATCTTTGTAAACGTTTTACTGAAACGATATACTAGTGGAAAAAAATACGCCTAGAACGGCTAATAATAAGGCTTAGCGCAAGCGGATTGGTGCCTCTTATTCAGCGGTTCGCAAGTTCGAACCTTGCACGGCTCACCTTAAAAAAACAAGGGTATCCTTCATAGGTAGCCCTTGTTTTGTGGAATGTGGAGTTTTTGTGTCACTTCGTTTTCATTCAGAGTATTGTTAAGAGGTTTTGACCGTGTGGGAAGGTCAAGGTGAGCATATCTGAGGGTCATGAATGTGTATGAAATGGCCAGAAAGTGCGGGAAGCCTTCGTGCATCTGTACGGGGGGGAGTTGCACCGAAGCATAATTTTGAGCTGGAGCCATCGGGGAAAAACGCGGCTGCTGTCGATTCCTCCTGAGAGGCTGAGCGAGTTGCGCAGAAAAAGCGAGGAGTACCTGCGAGTGCGAAGAGCCCGTGCGCGGGTATCGGTAATTTACAAGCAGATACTGGCGGCAATGGACCGTATCGAGAGCCTTCGGACAGAGGAACCCTGAGGATGGCCGAACCCTTGGGCACACTACCGGCAGGGAAAGTATTTGAGCGCAATGACAGCTTGGTGATTAAAGCTTTTCACCGAGGTGAGTTTGATTTCCTTGAAGGGGTGAGCGAGATTTCGGAGACGGATTTTTTTCGGACTATTGCCGAAAAGAAAGCACTGGAGAAATTGGCGGCAACCTATCCCTCCCCATGCAAGAAGCACGACGCACCGTTGTGGGTATATATAGCTGGGGATATCTCGATGCGGTTTAGTGGGGTCCATCAGTTTCATGCATTTCCCTATGTCGTGCGCTCCGGGGGCTGGTCAATGCCTTGGTCCTGCCATGGGGAATAAGGTTACACACCCACAAACAGGGGATGTGACCCTTCGCTGTGAAGGGTTCAATAACAAAAATGAGTATGATCGTCAGACCCCCGCGATCAGGACTATCTGCGGAAAATGGCGAAGAAGACCGATGCCGACTTGCTGATGAAGTGGTTTAATCATAGCGTGGTGGGGATATTCAAGCAGCACCATGCCTTCGAGCCTGAAGGGATATTCATCGGGGACGCCTCTTATCTGTTTGTGCCCGATAACGACAAGTATGAGGGCTCCTCGCGTATGCTTTTTGATGAGCACAACCACCCGGTTGACAGCCAGAAGGTATCGCCTAAGCAGCGTGCGGGTTGCACCTGGCGGTGTTGCTGCAAAATGATCAGTTTGATCCACACCAACCGGAAGGGCGCGTTCTTTCTTTACGGAGGCGTTGTTGTAACGGCAGGCAAAGACCACGAGTGCCCCATACGGGTTTATCGATGGTCCGAATATAGGCCGCTGCAAGCAGGAGTGGGGAATCGATGTGGTGATCCCAGCACGCAAGGACATGGATATATATCAGGACGTGGTAGGTCTGGCAAAGGCGGGGAGGCCGGAATTTAGGCCATGGACGCCACCGGCGCCTTTTGAATGCCCATACCTCTGCATCGGCCTGAGCATACAAGAAAGCGTGAGGAGGCCAGACAACGGACCCTTGCCGCCAGGAAGGCCCTGTCTGCCGGCAAACAGGTGAAAGCTGCGAAGGGAATAAAAGCGTCTCGCAAGCGCCGCTCCGTTCCGAGGTTGCAGGCATCGCTGACCTGGAGACCTTTACGACGTGCCCTGTGCCGTTGACTGCTGTCCTCAACAAAGAGCTATGTGCCGACGGCAGCGAGGATTATTGGATGCTGCTGTCTGCCGGCCCGCTTTCCGATCCGGCCTTTGGCCGTCAGGAATATGCCCTGCGGACCACTATTGAGGAACGGCATCGCCAATTGAAATGTTTCTCCGACCTTGAGGCTTTTACTTCCCTCGCTTTTAGACTTATCGTCAATCAGGTCGTCTTGCTTACCTATAGTCTGCTGCAGTGGTACCTGCTACCCATAGGACGCGGGGAATTAAATACCAAAACCCGTACGCGCACCTTAGAACTGCTAAAACCTGCCCTAATGATTATCCTCATTTATTACAAGGGCTATATAGCTTACTTGAGTCCCCTTGAACATCAGGAACTGGTCCTTACCCTTCATCAGAAGGCACAACAGAAAATCCTGGCAAAAACACGTAAGTTTTGTCGCAGTCTTGCTAATCAGCTCACCAGACCTCGTGCTCCATGAGCTCCATCCCACTTATCGTACTTCCGAAACTTACCCATACCTTTCCCCTCTGAAAAGTATAGGGCTTTATTCACTCTTTTTGTTGTCAATACCCATGTAAAAAAAGAACTATCTCCAGTCATCCCGCACCTGTTTGGAATTTGATGTCACCTTGTTATAAAAAACTTAAATTATCTTCACCATCATTCGCTTTTATGTTTTGATTGCTCCCGCTGTCTGAATTGCAGAATTTGTAATAAAGAGGCTTCTCTTTCTTTGTGAGGTTTGATAGTATATGTTGTAAGTAAGAAAGATAAGAAGGTATGACGATGAAGGGAAGAGGCATGGC
>PLXX01000039.1 GCA_003153275.1 Nitrospiraceae bacterium
CCTGGCGAAAATAGCCCTGCTGATAAAGCAGTCCAACGCCGACCACCGGCACTCCCAGATCGCTGGCGGTCTTGAGTTGGTCCCCTGCCACGTTGCCAAGTCCGCCAGAATAGATGGGGAGTGCCTCGCTCAACATGAATTCCATGGTGAAATAAGCTACAGCAGTAAGCGGTGCCCGGGAATGTTCTTTCTGAAACCATGCAGGTGCCTTTGCAGCCCGATGGCTGTCTCGCAGGAGGGTGGCCACCTTTTTACGGAAGGCAGGATCTGCCAACACGCGGCGGAGATGATCGCGCGAAACCGTTTGCAGGACGACCCAGGGGCTATAGGTGAGTTCCCAGAGTGCGGGATCAAGCTGCTTCCATACTTCGTCGGCGGAATGGTTCCAATACCACTGCATGTCCAGCGCCAACTCGGCAAGGGAATCGAACCCTTCGACGTCGGTGGGGAGTAAAGCATATATCGGACTAGTGACTCTTTTTTGTTTGCTCATGGCCTCTCTCCTCTGATTTGTTCCGTAAGGACATCCAGGCTGTATCTCCTGTTTCCTGTCGCGCGAACTATTTTTCATTGCCTCGCAGTTTCAGCAAGAAATGCTGTCAAATCACAATTGACCAAGTCGCCGATGTGCTCAATAGTAATGTCAGCCTGCGGATAGGCGGCTATATTTACAGGATCAAGCGCATAATGTCCCTGGCGCGGGAAGACGGTCGTCAGCCTCTTGCCCCAGATTTCTTTCATTGCCTTAAGAATGCGCAGCTTGTCGTCCACCATGACGTAATGCCGGGCTGGATAAAGTGGCTCGACATCAGCCAGCATCTGTTCCTTGTGGATGTAAATTAGAACGCGGCCGTCGACCGCTTCCCACAGCCCGGATTTTTGTACTTTGCGCGGTTGGAAGATTACGTCGCCATCAGACAGGATCACGGTTGGTCCCCACCTGCCGACGTGTTCAAGAGCGGCAAAAGAACCCGGATACATCCGGTCGGCAAAAGGATAATCCACCAGAAATGAAGACATCATCAACAATCCCGGATTGCACATGTCCTCAAGCCGGTAACGTTGCAAGGCCCCCAGGTAGTCTGTATAGCCGAGTTCGGCGCGCAGTTCTTCGACAATGGCAAAGTACCGGTCCTTGGTGTCAGCCCCTAACTCGTGTTCGATGTAATGTCGCAGGTCTTTTTCCACACAGTCGTTGTCAAGCAGTGTGTTGTCAACGTCAAACAGAAACACAACCTCGCTTTGCAATGTCATCGCATGTGCCTCGTGAATGCGATGACATTGCAAAGCTTTAAATAGATGATTATCGATCTGCGTCATTGACGGCCGCGTTGACATTCAGGATCTTATACGATCAGCATGGATCCTCTGACGATCTAGGACAAGAGCAGGGCCGCGTCGATTGGCACGGTCCAGTTGTTGCCACCGGGCACGATCAGCATCTCTCACCCTTTCTTATAAGACCCTTCTTTTTTCACTGTACGCGGATACCCCTTTTGGGGTTTCCCGACAACCTCAACTTTCTGTTCCATTTCGCTCGCATGCCGCTCATGTTTTTCCATCACTATCTTTTCCGCCTCTAACCAGTTCTTTAATTCATTCCCGTCCGCTCTGCCTGTTTTTTCATAAAGTTCGTGCGCAACCCGCGCAATCTCATCATGCATATCTTTTTTCATTTCTATTCCAACCTCCCTCCACATATCCGCACCCTCACCCTCTATTGAACTTCACCTGCGGGCATGGATTCCAACTTGCTGATGAGACCTTTTACGGTCTTCTTCTCGATCTGGACGCCTTTTTCGTCGGCCATTTTCTCAACTTCCTTCAGGTAATGATGCAGTGCGGTCATCACCGCAACCGCCTCTGAATTAGTTAATTTTAAATCCATTTGCTGCACCTCCTTTCTTTTCGATCTTATATCACTCTAAACCTTTATCACAGGTGAGATCGGATGTCAAGGACAGGCCTGGATTTAGACACTTGCATAAGCTCCATTTTCTGCGATAATGGAGAATGGAGTAGTTTCACAAAACCAAATGAAAAGGAGAAAAAAGAACGATGAAAAAGACTTTTGTAATGTTCTCTGTTATTGCAACTGCAGTCCTTGTATTCGGAACAGTATGTACAGCAAAGGACCAGGATGAAAGGGGTGGGGCTCTTTTTAAGCAACATTGTTCACCCTGTCACCCTGATGGCGGAAACATCATCAATTCTCAAAAGACCCTTCACAAAAAAGACCGCGAAGCGAACGGGGTGAAGAACGCATCGGACATAGTGAGCAAGATGAGAAGCCCGGGCCCTGGTATGTCAACGTTTGACGACAAGGCTGTTTCCGACAAGGATGCAAAAAAGATTGCGGAATATATTTTAAAGACGTTTCAGTAGGTGAGCTGCAAAACGAAATGTGGACGATGCAGGTATCCCTGTGGGGCCCTGCTGAAAGTTAGGAGCTGTATGCTACTCTAAATATATCGGGCGATTGTTATACTGTAACATGTTCTCCGGAGGCCTTTATGAAAAAACTTTATCTGAGTGTCCAGAAAGAATTCTGTGACGAGTGTTCGCTGGCCCTGCGAAGATTCATCGGCAAGATGGATGGTGTTAACTCTGTTGATACTGAAACAGGCAAGATCGTCATCGACTTCGATGATTCGAAGCTTATGGAAGAGCGTCTTGTGAAGATCTCCAGGGAAAGCATAGAAAAGCTGGGTTACAAGCTTAACGACTGAAGATGAGGTTTGCTCGTGAGCAGACGAAACTTTAATTGAGGTGTGCAATGAATTTCGAAGAGCGCTGCATCAACACGATCAGAATGCTTTCAGTCGACATGGTCCAAAAGGCTGACTCGGGCCATCCGGGCCTTCCCATGGGAGCTGCTGCCATGGCGTATGTGCTCTGGACAAGATTTCTGAAACACAATCCTGCTGATCCTCTTTGGCCCGACAGAGACCGCTTCGTGTTGTCAGCAGGCCATGGATCTGCCCTGCTTTACTCCCTTCTTCATCTCACCGGATACGGCCTGTCTCTAGATGAGTTAAGACAGTTCAGGCAATGGGGAAGCAAGACCCCGGGCCATCCAGAATACGGCGTCACTCCCGGTGTCGAATGTACCACCGGCCCTCTCGGGCAGGGATTTGCAAATGCAGTAGGCATAGCCATGGCGGAACGTCACCTTGCGGCACATTTCAACAGACCGGGACATGAAATCGTCACTCATTATACGTATGTCCTTGCCAGCGACGGCGACCTTATGGAAGGCATTGCTTCTGAGGCAGCCTCTCTGGCCGGTCATCTCGGGTTGGGCAGGCTCATCTGCCTGTATGACAGCAATGGTATAACCCTCTCGGCAGAAACGCGGCTGCTTTTTACCGAGGATGTCAGCAAGCGTTTCGATGCCTATGGCTGGCATGTGCAGACAGTAGAAGAGGGGAATGACACATCTGCAGTCGGGACGGCGATAACTGCCGCGTTGAAAGAATCCGGCCGGCCCTCGCTTATCCTGGTGAAGACCCATATCGGTTACGGCAGCCCGCACAAACAGGACACCTTCGGAGCACACGGCTCTCCCCTTGGTATTGACGAAGTGAGAGAGACGAAAAAGAACCTGAACTGGCCCCTGGAGCCAGACTTCTATATACCTGAAGATGTGCTTGAACATTTCAGAAATGCTGTCCGTCAGGGGACGGAAAGGGAATCTGCCTGGAACAGCCTCATGCAGTCATATGCGTCGGAATTCCCCGACGCTGCTGAAGAGTGGCGACTGACGATGAGTCGCGAACTCCCTGAGGGGTGGGACAGTGATCTTCCTATGTTTGCGGCGGACAAGAAAGGAATCGCCACCCGTGCAGCCGGCGGGAAGGTCCTGAATGGCCTTGCCAAAAAAGTTTCCAACCTCATAGGAGGCTCTGCAGACCTCAATCCTTCGACAATAACCACACTTGACGGGGAAGGGAATTTCCAAATGGCGGGTACAGGCGATGCGCATATGCAGGGGGCAGTGCCGGGTCCATGGGGTTACGAGGGATTCAACATCGACTTCGGAGTGAGAGAACATGCCATGGGCGGTATCATCAACGGAATGGCTTATCATGGTGGGCTTATTCCTTTTGGCAGCACTTTCCTCATTTTTTCGGATTATATGAGGCCGTCCATTCGCCTTGCCGCACTGTCGCACCTGCATGTAATTTATGTATTTACCCACGATTCTGTTGCGCTAGGCGAGGACGGACCTACCCATCAGCCTGTCGAGCATCTTGCAAGCCTAAGGGCAATACCCGGATTGGCTGTTATGAGACCTGCTGATGCTGCCGAGACTGTTGAAGCGTGGAAAACGGCAATTGACTGCCGGAGAGGCCCTGTTGCGATTGTTCTCAGCAGACAGAAGCTCCCGATTATCGATCGCAGCGTGTATGGACAGGCATCAGGCCTCGGGAAAGGGGCCTATGTGCTAGCTGATTCAGAAGGGCGGCCTGATATTGTCATAATCGCCACAGGATCTGAGGTCCACCCCGCGCTTGAGGCCCGTGAAAAGCTTCGCAGCGAAGGTATTAGGTCAAGAGTAGTGAGTATGCCTTCATGGGAGCTTTTTGAGGAACAGAGTAGCGAATACCGGCAGATTGTTCTACCTCATGAGGTGCCGAAGATATCAGTCGAGGCAGGACGCACTCAGGGATGGCACAAATATGCCGGATCAGACGGGACTGTCATGGGAATCGATCATTTCGGCGCTTCGGCACCGGGAGATGTCCTGCTCAGGGAATTCGGCTTCACCTCTGACGACGTAGTCCGGAAGTCAATGGAACTGGTGAAAACAAGGAGGGTGATATCATGAAAATAGCAATTGGAGCAGACCACGGTGGTTTCTACCTGAAAGAGACTATAGCAAGCTTCCTGAAGCAGCTCGGCCATGAAGTAATAGACGTCGGGACCGACAATGATGCGCCGGTAGATTATCCTGATTATGCAAGGGCCGTATCCAGAGAAGTTCTTGATAATGGTGCTGAAAGGGGCATCCTTATCTGTGGGAGCGGCGTCGGGGCCTGTGTTGCTGCCAACAAGATCCCTGGCATACGTGCGGCTATGTGTCACGACTCGTTTTCAGCACGGCAGGGAATCGAAGACGACAACGTAAATGTTCTTTGTCTCGGGGCACGAATCATTGGCCCTGAGCTTGCCAAGGATGTTGTGAGAATATGGCTTGCCTCTTCTTTTTCAGGGGCGGAGAGGCATGTGAGGAGACTGGCTAAAGTCAATGAGATTGAAAAAGAATATATGAATAATGAAAGCGGAGTAAAAACCCATGAACAATAATCCATTGATAGAACTGGGGAAGCTGGGGCAGAGCGTCTGGCTCGACAATCTGAGCAGAAAACTGATCACGTCCGGCAAGTTGAGCCGGTTCATTGAAGAGGACGGGCTCAAGGGGATAACGTCAAATCCGACGATCTTCCAAAAGGCGATTTCAGGGAGCGCTGACTATGACGGACTCGTCAGGGAGTTTATGGACCGGGGGATAACAACTGAAAAGGAGTTATTTCTCAATCTTGCCATCAGGGATGTATCGGATGCTGCAGATCTCCTGCTGCCCGTATATGAAAAAACGAACGGACGTGATGGTTATGTAAGTATCGAAGTTTCACCTGACCTTGCCTATGACCATGATGCGACCATAAAGGAGGCTGAATATCTTTTTTCCACGATCGGCCGGAAGAATATCCTTGTTAAAGTGCCTGCTACGGCTGTTTGCATCCCGGCGATAGAACATCTTATCGCCGAGGGAATCAATATAAATATAACGCTGCTGTTTTCAGTGAAGCGCTATGAGGATGTAGCCGAAGCATATATAAGAGGTATTGAGAAAAGAACAGAGAAAAACCAACCTGTCAATACGATCGCATCAGTTGCGAGCTTCTTTGTCAGCAGGGTGGATACCCTGGTTGACAAACTTCTGACCGAAAAAATGTCCTTGGAACAAACTGAAGGGAAAAAAGAAAATATTCGGAACCTTTTTGGAAGGGCCGCTGTCGCCAACGCGAAAAACGCCTATACCCGTTATCTCTCCATTTTCTCCTCAAAGCGGTTTCTCTCGGTACAGAGCAAGGGGGGCGCATCGCAGCGGGTGCTCTGGGCGAGCACAGGCACAAAGAACCCTGCATACAAGGATGCTAAGTATGTTGAGGAACTGATAGCCCCTGATACAGTCAACACCATGCCTGAAGCTCTCATGGATGCATTCAGGGACCACGGCAAAATTACGGCAGATATCCGGGACAGTGCCGGGAAGGACGGTCCTTTCTTCTCTGAGCTTCGGGCTGCAGGCATCGACATTGAGGAGGTAGCCGGGGAACTGGAAAAAGAAGGAGTAAAGTTGTTCGCCGACTCTTTTACCGCAGTGTTAAGCGAGGTTGCAAAAAAAATGGACATACTTTTGTCGAAGTAATATACACCGGGGGTAATGATGAAGATCGGAATGGTCGGGCTTGGAAAGATGGGAATGAATATGGCGCGCCGTCTGCTGCAGAAGGGGCAGGAGATCGTGGCCTTCAACAGGTCGCCGGAAAAGGTGGACGAAATAGTAAAAGAAGGAGCGACGGGTGCCTATACCCTCAAGGAAATGACAGGCAAACTTCAACGCCCGCGTGTGGTGTGGCTGATGCTCCCTGCAGGGAAGCCGGTTGACGATGCAATTGAGAGCCTGATACCAATACTTGAAAAAGGAGATATCATTGTTGATGGCGGCAACAGCTTTTATAAAGACGATATCAGGCGCGAAGGGCAGCTTAGGGCACTTGGTATACACTACCTTGATGCTGGTGTCAGCGGTGGGATCTGGGGCCTGAAAATCGGCTATTGTCTGATGATCGGCGGCGAACAGGACACCTTTAAAAGTCTTGCACCGGTGTTTGAGGCGCTAGCACCTCAGGACGGATATCTCTACTGCGGTCCGACAGGAGCAGGCCACTTTGTCAAGATGATCCACAATGGTATTGAATACGGGATGATGTCTGCCTACGGTGAGGGGTTTGATATACTGAATGCCTCTCAGTATGGAAGCTCTCTGGATTTCTCAGCAGTTGCCCACCTATGGAACCAGGGGAGCGTTGTGCGGTCATGGCTGCTTGAACTGGCCGAAGATGCATTCAAAAAAGACGGAAAACTTGATAGGATCGAGGGTTTTGTCGAGGATTCCGGTGAAGGGAGATGGACAGTTCAGCAGGCCATTGATACTGCCGTGCCTGCACCGGTTATTACCGCGTCCCTCTTCCAGCGTTTCCGGTCCCGTCAGGAGAATTCATTNNTGTGCAGAAGAAGAAGGAATAACAATGGCTGAAGGACCACTTCACGATATGGGCGGAAATGTTTCGGGTAAGGTGATTTTAGGAACAAAACCAGGCTGCCGCATGGATATTCCGGCCCCCTGCTCAGTGGTCATATTCGGCGCCTCAGGCGATCTCACCAGGAGAAAGATCATTCCCTCTCTTTATCGGCTTTTTGCTATTGATCTTCTCCCGAGCTCCTTCTTTGTCATCGGGACAGCGCGCACGCCTATCAGTGACAGTGCGTTCAGGGACTCGATGCAGGAAGCAGTAAAAGACGCATTTTCGGAGGACTTTTCAGAGAGTTCGTGGCAGGTATTTTCTGAAATGCTTTATTACACATCTGTGGAATATGATGTGCAGGATGCCTATGTTGGACTAAGGGACAAGCTGCTGGCCCTCGAGAAAACACATGGCACTCGCGGGAACAGGATATATTATCTTGCCACACCACCTGCAGTGTATGAGCCGGTTATCAAAAATCTTGGGATAGCAGGCCTTTCGAAGGAGGATGGCGGGTACAGACATATTGTTATTGAGAAACCGTTCGGCAGTGACCTTGAATCTGCGAGACACCTCAACAGGACTCTTGCTGCATCTTTTGCAGAACACCAGATATACCGGATGGACCATTATCTGGCAAAAGAGACTGTTCAGAATATCCTTATGTTCAGGTTCGCAAACTCCCTGTTCGAACCTGTCTGGAACATGAGATATATAGATCATGTCCAGATAACTGTTTCAGAGACATTAGGCGTAGAGCATCGGGCAGGATATTATGAAACGGCAGGGGTGATCCGCGATATGTTCCAGAACCATATTTTCCAGCTGCTTGCAATGACCGCGATGGAACCTCCGGCTATCTTCAATGCGGAAAGCGTGAGAGATGAGAAGATAAAGGTATTCAAATCTGTTCGTCCCTTTAATCTCGAAGACCTGCCCTCTCAGGTTGTAGAAGGCCAGTACGACAAAGGTACGATGGAGGGAAAAGAGGTCCCTGCATATCGGAATGAGCCCGGCGTCTCCCCTGAGTCAACTACCCCCACATACACTGCGCTTAAAGTACATATAGACAACTGGCGCTGGAGCGGTGTTCCTTTCTATCTCCGGTCAGGCAAGAGGCTGAGTATGCGGAAGGCAGAGATTTCAATCCATTTCAGGCCGGTTCCTCATCTTATGTTTTCTCACACCATGGAGGAGAGTATTGAACCCAATGTCCTGATTCTTAGGGTGCAGCCTGACGAAGGTATCGGTCTTCATTTTCAGGCCAAGAACTCCGGATCAAGGGTCTGCCTCAATACTGTCCTTATGAACTTCTCCTACCAGAATGCCTTTCTGCTCGACGGATATGAGCGGGTGCTTCTCGACTGCATGCAGGGAGACCAGATGCTCTTTGTCCGTTCTGACGGCGAAGAGCAGACATGGGTATTGCTGACACCGCTTATTGAAAGGCTGGCAGCTGACACTGACGTACGACCTGGCATATTTCCAAACTATTCAGCAGGTTCGTCAGGTCCGGTTCAAGCAGAAGAACTCCTGAAAAGAGATGGCAGGGCATGGAGACCTCTGTGATGGAGGATGTCCGTGATATTCGTATTTGGCCTGACCCTGAAAGTTTGGCGGAAGCTGCAGCAAAGATATTTACAGAGAATGCAGTTGACGCCATCGCTGCCCGGGGTTTTTTTTCCGCGGCGCTTTCCGGAGGTTCAACTCCCCGTCTTTTTTTCCATCTCCTCAGTTCCGTATACCGGAACACGATCAACTGGGAGCAGGTGCATCTTTTCTGGTCGGATGAGCGGGCTGTTCCTCCTGATCATGAACAGAGCAATTTCAGGATTGCATACGAAGAGTTGATTTTAGGAGTACCGATACCTCCTGAGAATGTCCATAGGATTAAGGGAGAACTCGATCCTGCGGAGGCTGCGAGGGAATACGAAGAAGAGCTTCACCGTTACTTTGGAGACAATGGCATACCAGCATTTGATCTTATTCTCCTTGGTGTAGGCGAGGATGGTCATACGGCTTCCCTTTTTCCTGATGTGGCAATATTGAAAGAAGATGTCAGACATGCGGTCCCGTCATATTCCGAAACAATGGGAAACTGGAGAGTAACTCTCACACTGCCCGTTCTGAACAATGCATGGAACATCTTGTTTCTTGTGGCTGGAAAGTCAAAGGCCGGCATCATTGACAAGATTCTTGGAAAAGGGAGAAGTCATCTCTATCCTGCCGGCCTTGTAAAGCCGACACATGGCCGCAGTATCTGGCTTCTCGACCGGGAAGCCGCCTCCGGGCTCGACCGATAATCTCCTTACTATGCTATGATGATAACGTTTTTTATGTGAATCAATAAAACCCCCAAAGGAAAAGATACCGGAAAATGGCAAAGATCCTCATTATCTATTCAACCACTGACGGGCAGACCAGAAAAATATGCCAAAGACTGCAGCAGGTTATCGGACAGCAAGGGGATCACGTCACCGTGGTTTCTATTAAGGATGAACCCCAGATTGATCCGACACCTTTTGATAAAATCGTCATCGGTGCCAGTATTCGCTATGGGAAACACAGTCCGCAGATTGTGGACTTCATAGAGAAAAACAGGCTTCTTTTGGAGAGCAAGCCAAATGCTTTTTTCTCGGTGAACGTCGTTGCCAGAAAACCGGAAAAGAGCAGACCAGAAAATAATCCCTACCTTCAGAAGTTCCTCAAGCGAATTTCCTGGACACCCAGGCAGCTGGCGGTTTTTGCCGGCAAGATCGATTATCCCAGTTACCGTTTTTTCGACCGGTTTATGATTCGACTGATCATGTGGATGACCAAGGGGCCGACCGATCCAACGTTTGTGGTCGAGTATACCGACTGGAAACAGGTTGAGGCTTTTGGCCTGCTTGTTAGCACAATGTGATTTCTGCCACTCCCTTATCTTTGGCGGTCCTAGAGAGACATCTGAGACCATCGCTGAGACTGTCAGGCTGGTGGATGATATTTCGCCAAGGGCAGTCATTGCCATGAACGGTATTCGTATATATCCCGATACGGAAATGGAGCGGACTGGCATTGAAGAAGGCATCATCAGAGCAGGTCAATCACTGCTTGAGCCACAGTTTTACTTCTCTGGTATGAAAGGGCAAGCTCTTCTCAGGGTTGTGCATCGGAAGGTTGGCTGCAGAAAAAACTGGTTCTTTCCTGGAAGGAAGGACTGGAGTTCAACGATCGGCCACAGGATTCTCAATTTCCTCTACAGAAAAGGCCTGCTATGGAGAACCTTCAGGAATTAGGGACAGAGGTCAGACGATGTCCTGGATTTATGGGAGCGGGCACACCGAACCGGTTGAGCTTTCCTTGGTCAGGTAAACTTGATTTGACTTTTGCAAAATCCGGCTTAGAATAATAGTGAAGGTATCCGACAGAGATATGTGTGATACACGGTTATCAATCGACAAAAAACAGGAGGTAGTCAGAGATGAAAAGATTATTGTCAACAATGCTTATTCTTTGCAGCATCATGATCATAATGGCACCGCTTGCAGCGATGGCTGATGGCAGGGAAACGGCAAAAATAGAAGTGGCAGGTGATGTATTAAAGGAGATTATCGCAATCCCTGAAACGACCATTCCTCCGGCCCTCCTCAGCAATGCCAGTGGGATAGCCATTATCCCGAACGTTATTAAGGCCGGATTTATATTGGGAGGAAGATACGGGACGGGTGTTCTGGTTGTGCGGGACAAGGATGGGCTCTGGAGCAATCCCTCCTTTATTTCAATAACAGGGGGCAGCATCGGGTGGCAGATCGGCGTGGAGTCCATAGACATCATTTTGGTGTTCAAGAACGAAAAAAGCATTAACCGCATACTGTCCGGCAAATTTACCATAGGTGCCGATGCCAGCATTTCGGCAGGCCCGGTCGGTCGTGGAGGTTCGGCTGCAACCGATATACAGCTCAAGTCCGAGATATTTTCATATTCGCGAAGCCGGGGCCTGTTTGCCGGACTTTCCCTTGAGGGTGCTGCTTTGATCATCGATGAAGAGGCCAATGAGAAGGTATATGGCAAAGAAGGCATTTTGGCGAGGGACATATTTTCCAACAAAGATCTCAAAGCCCCTGAGGCAGCTGATAGACTGAAGAAACTCCTGACAGAATATACAGGCAGGGACCATAAATAAAAGCCGGAAGGGCGGGAAGGGCAGAAGGCCGCATCTGTCTGTGACCTGCAGATGCGGCCAGCCAACCGGGAAAAGTCAATGAAGGTTTTGATCTTGCATGGTGAGAGAAAAGGCGAAAGTGTCTTAAGCTCTGCGCATGAAATAATCGTGAATGCACTTTCTTTGAATGGCTGGCAGGCTGAAACCATCATCCTTCGGGAGAAAAAGATTGCCCGGTGCACAGGATGCTTCGGTTGCTGGACAAAGACTCCCGGCGTCTGCGTGATAGATGATTTCGGGCGGGAAGTGGCAGGAAAGGCCATTCAAAGCGATTTGATTATCTGCCTTACCCCCATTACATTCGGCGGATATTCCTCTGAACTCAAGAAAGCGGTGGACAGGTTCTCATGCCCCATGCTCCTGCCTTTCTTTACCACCATAGACGGAGAGGTCCATCACAAGGCGCGCTACAAACCTTTGCCGGCACTGATAGGCGTAGGGGTCCTCCCCTGTCCGGAAGAGCAGACTGAGCGAATATTCACTGAGCTCGTGGAAAAGAATGCCATCAACCTGCATTGCCCGGTCTCACGGTCTGCTGTTTATTACAGTTCTCAGAACCCGGAGCAGATAAGAGAAGGGGTGCGATCCCTTCTGTGGAATATGGGGAAATGAGCATGCTTGCCACTCTGCTCATCGGCAGCCCAAGAGGGGCACAGAGCACCTCGGATGCCCTAGGGACATATCTTTTGGAAAGACTAAAGGAAAAGGACGCAAGCACGAATAAGATTTATATTCAGCAAGTGCTCACCTCGGAACAAGGTATCAATATGCTGTTTCAAAGCATTGGGGAAGCGGACATCATAATACTCGCCTCCCCGCTTTATGCCGATAGTCATCATTCCGGTGTGATAGCCGCAATGGAGTTGGTCCACAAGGACTTGAAGAACAAACCCCGTATCAAGAAGCAGATGATGATTGCCATATCGAATTCAGGCTTCCCCGAATCCTCGCATAATGATGTATCACTTGCGATAAGCAGGCGCTTTGCCCTTGGGTGCGGGTTTGAATGGGCGGGCGGGCTTGCCCTCGGAGGCGGCGAGTCTATCGGCGGACGTACCCTTGAGGAAGCAAGAGGGCTGGCGCGAAATGTTAAGAAGTCCCTAGAACTTGCCGCAGATGCGCTCGCCAGGGGTGAGAATTTGCCTGAAGAGGCTATTGCGCTTATGGCGAGGCCTCTCATGCCGAGATGGCTCTATCTTCTTTTCGGAAATGTCGGCTGGCTTTGGCAGGCGAATAAGCGGGGGTGCAGAAAAGAGCTTAATAGAAGGCCTTACCGGGATTGAGGAATGCGTCCGGAACGAACCTTGTGAGATTTTACTGATTAATCCTGTTCAGACAAGCTTCAGCCCGAAATAGTAGCAGCACTGCTGATGGTCAAGGTCGTTGATGAACGACCTTTCCTTTCCGTCGTCAAAGAGTATCCTCACCATGCAGAAACCGCCTTCCAGGGCAGAGTGCTTCTCTTCAACAACCTCGCCCCTGCCCCATCCACGATGCTCACTGTGCATCACCAGGTCGCCAACTTTCAAATATAAACGCCGGCCCATGTTCTATTTTACAATGCACGCTGTTGGTATTTCCGGAAGGCGCGAGGCAGTTCAGAGCAGCCTCCTCATGCATACAAGTTTTGTATCTTTCCACCCGTTCGAAGCATAGAACTCCATTGCGGCCAGATTCTCAATATCCCGCAGGAACTGGACCCTCGAGATATTCTTTGTCACGCACCATTCAATGATTTCGGAAAGCAGTTTTTTGCCTATGCCTTTTCCCCTGCAATCCTCCCTAACAATCAGGTCTTCGACCAATCCGGCCGGTCCTCCCTGCGCGGTTGAAATAAGGGTTTGGACCGAGCACATGCCGACAACGCTGTTTCCATCACTTGCCACCAGCACCGCTGACAACCCAGATCTGTCGCCTACCAAAAGGCCCAGTCCGTCGGCCTGTTTCTGACTGTCGGGACGGAAATCAGACTCGATCGAAAAAAGTTCGGAAAGAAGGCCGCACATTTCGGGGATGTCATCGAAATGTGCGGGCCTGACTTCATAATTCTCGGCTTTCATGGCGATGCAAGCTGTGTATCACAGTTCGATATGTGCCTGGCATTTTTTCGTGCAGGTCCTCGCGCATGCCTCACAGCCTATGCAGTTTTCAGGGTGCGCTACCGACATCACCTTGTTTCCCATATCGTCCCCATATTCATCTTCGCCCTCAAAAGGCTTCTCGATGAGTTCGAGGACATCGCGGCTGCAAGCCTTATAGCACCGTCCGCAACCTATGCATTTGTGAACATCTATCGACTCTATAAAGCGCGGCGTCCATGTCTGCCCGCCTCTTGTATATCCAATGACTGTCATGACATCCTCCGTTATGATAAGGGCAGGTTTAAGTGCGATCTACCCTTAGTCGAATGGACCCGAACCGGGACCTGCCCCTGTATTTTTTACGATATCGCTTCTCCGCCCAGCTCTCCTGTTCTTAACCGAATTGCCCCTTCTATAGGCGAGACAAAGATCTTGCCGTCACCCGTCTTGCCGGTCTTGTTCACCTTGATTATCGATTTCACCAGCTTGGTAACGAGATCGTCTGGCACAACGATGGTCAGCATCCTCTTGGGAACAAAAAGAGCGATCTTGGGAAGTGCATGCTGGAGTGCGTAGGTCGAAGGCGTAGGTTTCAACTTTGCAGACGTACAGAAGCAGTCCGGCATATCAGGATCAAGGTCATTATCGCAGACCATTCCCTTCTGCTTCCCACGGCCGTCGACGCTCTGGATGGTGAGCGACGGATAGCCGAGTTCCTCCAGCACTTTTTTGGTTTCAGGGAGCCTGTCCCTCCTGATGATTGCCGTGATCTCTTTCATAACACCGCCTCGCCGGTCCTGACGGTATACGCTGCCTCCACCGGGCTGATAAATATCTTGCCGTCGCCGACAAACCCGGTCCTGGCCTTGTCCTGCATGATGCCGAGGACCCTGTCGACATCCTTGTCATCAACGACCATCATTACCAGCATCTTGGGGAGCTCATCATAATGCACCGGGCCGACCTGCAAACCTTTCTGCTTCCCCCTGCCGAATACGGGCATTTTGGTGAGGGACGGGAACCCTGCACCCTCGAGTGCCTGGACCACTTCCTGCTCTTTTTCGGGTCTTATAAACGCTCTGATCATTTTCATGTTGTTTCGTCTCCTTGTTTTATTGTTGTTATTGTTTGCTATTCGCACATTACTGCTTTTCTCAGCCAGGGCGGCGGGGCTGTTTTCACTGTTTCAAGCAGTTTTGCCAAGGACTCCTCGATGGATACCACCTCTTTCACCTTTATCGGCATAATGCCCTTTTTTACAAGTCGTGCTGCTGACGGGCCGCCGATTTCCGTGAGGTAGATGATCTTGCAGTCTGCAAGTTTGTCGACCTTGCCTTCGACTTTAGTCTCATGTGCCTGTCCCATTCCCTTTGTCTCCTCAATTGCGGTGTCTCTGCCATCCGCAAATCTCCTCATCTCGATGAGCCGATAGCCATCCATCGTCAGCTCATAGACTGCAAACGTCCCTGCTCTCCCGAAATGCTCATCCACATTCATTCCGTCTGTTGTTGCAAAGGCTATTTTCATGTGTGCACCTCCTTGGACAATAGATTTGCTACATCATTGATAAGCGTTAAAGTCCCCCGGTAGCCGACAGTAAGCTTTGCGGTATGTCCGATGACCTTGTAGACCGGGAAGCCTGCGTGCAACAGCGGCACCCCAAGTCTCTTTGCCGTATCCTCCGCGTGTGAGCTGGAAATCAGAATATCGGCCCCTTCTTCAATCGAAAAAAGATCTCCGGACATGTCCGTGAGGCAGACATCCATTCCCATATCACCCATTACCTTTGAAATCTGTATTGCGTGATCAGTCTCAAGTGCAAGGTCTACTTTTTTCCCTGTCGTAAAAAAGTGGGCATCTCTCATCCCGTCGAGGAGTATGCGTCTCTGTCTTATATATTTTGAAGGTATGGCTCTGCCACTGAGCATGCTGAGAAGCTCCAGAAATACATCACAACCCTTCAGTCCGGCAAGGCTGTCGAGAACACGGTATTCGATGCCGAATCTTTCCCTGAGCCACAATGCCGGGGATTCCATACTCGATCCGATGCTGATCGTAAAATCAGAAGATCCCATTGCCTGTATTTCCGAAAGGGTTGTTCCCCCTAGGGCAAGCGGAGAAACCCCCTGCCTGCTTCCGTCGAGGGCAGAGAGGTCCGGAAGCAGGATCGGCTTTAATCCGAAAGATTCAGTCATCTCTCTCAATTCAGTAAAATCAGCAGGTGTCAAGTGTGAACCGACCAGCAGATTGACCTGCGTCTCATGCTCCCGGCAGACTGCTTCAAAGGGCAGGGCATATGGCGACCAATTCTCGCGCACATTTTCAGCCATATGCAGTATTTCCTCAACCGCCCGTGCATATCCTCTTTCGAGTCCGCCCTCATAATCAGGCGTGGGTATATGTATGACCCTGTGCATCGCATCAGTATCGTCTAACAGGTGAACGACCCCGGAAACATCATCTCCTTTTATCTCTGACAATCCCGAAGTGAGAACTCCTATCAGGTCAGGACTGTTCTTCTCGATGAGCTCTTTGACAACCCTGGTAAGGTTCTCATCGCTGCCCATCACCACATCCTCGGCAAACAGCTTTGTGCTGGCAAGGGCCACAGGTTCCCTGAAATGTTTTGTCAGCAGGACCTTTCCAAGGAATGAGCATCCCTGGGCGCCGTGAATGACAGGAATGGCATTATGAATGCCCTGCATCGCTATGGCCGCGCCAATGGCCTGCGAATGCTTCAACGGATTGATCGAAACATTCGAATGAGTTTTATGTGACATATATGACGTATTCTCCGTTTTATCTCCCTTGCCATTCTCATAGAACCGTATGCCGTTGCTTATTGCCTCAGCAAGGTTGATCAGTCCGTCATATCCGGCAAACGCCGTATGCCGCTCCTGATTGACGTCGACGAACGGATAGCCTTCTTTAACTCCAAGATACTGGTTTCTGCCTCCAGCAACGAGGATGTCGGCATGCCTTTCCCTGAGCAACCTCAGCAGGTTTTTTGGCGCAACGTCTGAGACGAGAGGGGCCTCGGGGCCGAGGATCTCTTTCATCTTTTCTTCGTCCTCAATAGTGCTCTTTTTTGTGCCGACACCAACAATCTCTATCCCGAGGTCCTGCAGGGCTGCTATAAACGACCAGCTTTTTACCCCGCCGGTATAAAGCAGGGCCTTTTTCCCGCTGAGATGAGCATATGCCTTCAGTTTCTCATCTATTCTTTTTTCCTGCTCCGCAATAACAGATGCTACTTTGTTTGATATTTCCGGCTTCCGACTTCCGTCTTCTAACTTCCGCGCTATCTTTGTAAGTGCTTTTGCCATTTCAGACTTGCCAAAGAAGGAAGCTTCAACATAGGGAATTCCGTATTTTCTCTCCATCTCTTTTGCCACATTGATCAGTGCCCTGCTGCAGACAACAACATTCAGCTTTGCCCGGTGAGCATAGGTAATTTCCTCAAACGTGCTGTCTCCGGTGAGCCGCGAAAGTATCCGGATACCTGCCGCCTTCAGCACAGGCTCTACAAGCCAGAGGTCGCCGGCAATGTTGTATTCACCGATGAGGTTGATGTCATAGTCAGTGCTGTCAGACGGTTCCCCTGTGCCGATCACGTGCTCCAGAAGGACCTCCCCTGCAATGCGGTTCCCGAGGTTCTTGGGGCCGACAAAGCCTGGTGCGTTGACAGGAATTACCGGAATCGTGAGCTTTTCCCCGGCCTTTTTGCATACTGCTTCAAGGTCTTCCCCTGTCAGGCCGGTCACACAGGTTGCATAGACGAAGATCGCCTTTGGATTCACCGATTCAGCTGTCTTTACAATGGCGTCATGCAGTTTGCCTTCTGCACCATAGATAATATCCATTTCACTAAGGTCGGTCGTAAACCCCATCCTGTGCAGGTTGCCGTGGGATGAAAGCGTTCCTCTGCCTTCCCAGGAATTCCCGCAGCAGGCGATCGGTCCGTGGACAAGATGGGCCGTGTCCGCAATCGGCTGCAGAACAATCATCGCGCCATCAAAGGCGCAAGACTCGCCGCCACGAGAGCGGCAGACCTTGTCTGCCTTGCCGCTCCTGCCGGGTGTACAACCGCCTTCTGTCAATTTATCTGCGTTCGTTATCATTGCTGGCCTCTTGTAATTATCTGATTACATCAAAACTCGTTGTATCAATCGTATTCCTGTCCATCTCGTCAAGCACGGTATTGACTATCATGGTCACAAGGTTCAGAGTTCCCTGATAGCCGATGATCGGATACCGGTGGAGATGGTGCCGGTCGAAGAGCGGAAACCCGATCCTGAGAAGAGGCGTTCCGGTATCACGCACCAGGAATTTCGCATAAGAGTTGCCGACAAGCAGGTCCACCGGTTCGGTGAACAGAAGTGACCGCATATGCCACATGTCCTTGTTGATGTAGACCTTGCCCTCTACACCGAAGGGGCTTGATGCCAGCAACTCGGTTGCCTCTGCCTCAAAGTGTTTGTCCCCATTGGTGCAGACAATATGCACCGGGTTGCCGCCCATCTCCATGATGAGGCTGATCATGCCGAGCAGCTGGTCGGGGTCACCGACCAATGCAAAGCGCTTGCCATGGACATACGGGTGCGAATCCACCATGGCATCCACTGCTCTGCCTCGTTCAGCCTCGATAGCAGCGGGAACCGGCTTTCCTGTGAGCTTCGACAACTCTTCAAAGAATGTATCGGTGTTCCTAATGCCGATTGGTGAAAGCGTGAGCGCCTGCTGGTTCCATTCCTTCTTAATGTAATCCATGGTCTTCACCGTAGAATACTTCTGAAGCGCGATCGTCCCCAGGGCGTTCACCGCATCCATCGCCTCCGGGAGCGGTGTGCCGCCGGGATAGAGCTTGTATTCACCGGTATTGGGTGAATCAAAGGTCTCGCTGACATCCGCAAGCAGCGTGTATTCGACTCCCATCAACGCCATCAGCCGTTTGATCTCAAGATAGTTTCCCGTATACGTATCAAAACCGGGGATGATGTTCACTTTTCTGTTCGGCTCGCCACTCCTGCCTTCGGAAAGCGTCTTCAGGATGCCCTTCAGCATATTGTCGTACCCGACGATATGGGAACCCACAAAGCTCGGCGTGTGGGCAAACGGCACCGGCAGGTCCTCGGGAATCACACCCTTTTCTCGCGAGGTCTTGATGTAGGAGTTCAGGTCGTCGCCGATGACCTCTGCCATGCAGGTCGTTGAGACCGCAATCATCTTTGGCTTATACAGCGCATAGGTGTTCTCCAGCCCTTCAAGCATGTTGTTGAGGCCACCGAAGACTGCCGCATCCTCGGTCATGGAGGTCGATATCGCGGCAAACGGCTCCTTAAAGTGACGGCTCAGATGGCTGCGGAAATATGCTACGCACCCCTGAGCACCCTGCACAAATGGCATGCAGCCGTCAAAACCGGACGCACAGAAAACTGCCCCGAGAGGCTGACAGGCCTTTGCCGGGTTGATCTTGATATTCTCCCTTTTGAAATTGAGATCCCTATATTCCTTTGTCTTGGTCCAGTCCGAGACTTCCCTGACCTTTTCCTTTGGCCAGGGTTTTTCGAATTCTTTTTTGCGCTCGAACTGCTCCTGATAATCAGGCTGTTTAAATAGCTCGTTATGGTCTCTGATCTTGATCATTTCTTCCTCCGTATCAAGTCCCATGTGGGACTGTTGACCGTCATGTCCATGTCCCGCGCAAAGACCGGGAATCCGTCAAACCCGTGATAGGGCCCTGAATAGTCCCACGAATGCATCTGGCGAAACGGCACGCCGAGTTTGTGGTACGAATATTTTTCCTTGATACCCGAGCCGACCATGTCCGGCTTTAACCTGCGGGTGAACTCTTCCAGTTCGTACAAGGTAGCGTCGTCCATAATCACCGCCCCTTCCTTCATTTCCGGATAGGTGCGTTTATAATCGTCGTTGTGGCCGAACTCATAACCCGAGGCCACCACCTCCATGCCGAGGTCTTCATAGGCGCCGATGGTGTGGCGGGGACGGAGCCCCCCGACATAGAGCATCACCTTCTTGCCCTCCAGCTTCGGCCTGAACTGTCCGATGATCTCATCCATTACCGGCTTGTATTTGGCGATGACAGTCTCCGCCTTCTCCTGGATCTTTTCATCGAACTTTGCAGCAATCTTCCTGATGCTGTCGTAGGTCTTTGTCGGTCCGAAGAAGTTGAACTCCATCCACGGGATTCCATACTCCTCTTCCATATGCCGGCAGATATAGTTCATCGACCGGTAGCAGTGGATTAGGTTCAGCTTGGCCTTTGTCGCAATGGCTATCTCATTGATCGTGGCATCGCCGGTATACTGCGAGATGACGCGCAGGCCCATCTCTTCAAGTATTTTTCGTGATGCCCAGGCATCGCCGCCGATGTTGTAGTCGCCTATCAGGGCAACATCATAGGGGGTCGAGGTATCAAGCGTTCCCTTGCCCAGGACATAATCCTTGATCGTATCGTTTGCAATATGATGACCAAGGGACTGGCTCACACCGCGAAACCCCTCGCATCTCACTGGGACGATCGGATAATTGAATTCCTTCGCAACCCGTTTCGATACTGCTTCGATGTCGTCGCCGATAAGACCGACCGGACACTCCGACAGTATGCCGATGCCCTTTGCGAGAGGAAAGAGTTCTTTCAGCTCATGCAGCGCACCGTCGAGCCCTTTGTCTCCGCCATATACGATATTCTTTTCCTGAAAGTCCGTGGTGATATGCATGGTCCCGAAGGTATCGATGCCGGTCTGTCCGTTATAGTAGTTGCGGCGCGACCACCAGCTGTACTGGCCGCAGCCTATCGGGCCATGGCTGACCGTGATCTGGTCCTTAACCGGTCCCCAGACAACACCTTTGGCGCCGGCGTAGGCGCAGCCCCGAACCGTCATCACTCCGGGCCTCGACTTGACGTTCGACTTTACCTGGCAGGTGCTGCACTGGCCAGACGGATCGTTCGCTGCAAGATGCTTGGCCCGCTCCTTCTTCGACTTCTCCGGATAGGCATCCAGGACTTCCTCTATCATCTTTTGAGTATCTTTAATTGCCGTGCTCATATTTTTCTCCTTATAAAAGTGTCAGTGCGTAGTGTCTGTGTCAGTAAAAAACTGAAAATATGTAAACCCTGTGTCAGTTTGTAAGTATTCGAACTGACACTGTGCACCTTCGTTACGCTGCTGCCTCTTCTTCTTTTTCCATAATGCCGTAATCCATAAGCAGCTTCTCCAGTTCGTCCATGGTGATAGGCGTCGGAATCACAAAGTTCTTGTTATCAGCGATCTTCCTGGCAAGCTCCCGGTACTGGTCCGCCTGCGGGTGATCGGGTGCATACTCGATAACAGTCTTTCTCCGAAGCTCTGCGCGCTGCACTTCGTTGTCCCGTGGCACAAAGTGAATCATCTGGGTGCCGAGCTTGCTCGCCAGCTCTGAGATGAGGTCATACTCCATGTCCGTCTGCCTGCTGTTGCAGATCAGGCCGCCAAGGCGAACTCCGCCGCTCTGCGCATATTTGAGGACGCCTCGCGAGATATTGTTTGCCGCATACATGGCCATCATTTCACCGGAGGTGACGATGTAGATCTCTTTTGCCTTGCCTTCGCGGATCGGCATCGCAAACCCGCCGCAGACGACATCGCCTAACACATCGTAGAAAACAAATTCCGTATCATCGCCGTAGGCGCCGTTTTCCTCAAGAAAGTTGATGGCGGTTATAACGCCGCGGCCTGCACAACCAACACCTGGCTCAGGGCCGCCCGATTCAGCGCACCTGATGCCCTTGAACCCGGTAAGCAGCACTTCATCCAGATCCAGGTCCTCCACCGTGCCCTTTTCCCGCGCCATGTCCATGACCGTGTTCTGCATCTTGCGGTTGAGGATAAGCCGTGTTGAGTCCGCCTTGGGATCGCAGCCTATGATCATGCACTTGCGGCCCGCCTCTGCGAGCGCCGCCACCAAATTTTGTGTTGTTGTTGACTTGCCGATGCCGCCCTTGCCGTAGATTGCTATCTGTCTCATGTGTTTCCTCCTGTAGAATTTATTGATGTCTGCACTGTTATTGCAACGGCTGTGCCAAGCAGGCAAATGGCGTATTGACGCCATCGGTTATTGAATGAGTAATCAGCTATAGGACAATTTCGTGAGACTTAGTACATTAATGTCATTAAATAGAAGGACTAAAACATGCGTGCAGATCTGTGCGCTGGTGCCGGGGAGGTCCTGCGGCATCGAGCCGGGAATGAAAGCTCATGCCGTTGCCGTGCTGTTTTCAAAGCAGTTGATGATTGTTGTGCGAAGCGTACCTCTTTTGACACCCCTTCAGCTGCAGGAGTATAATTAAAACTACGTATGAGACTTAAATTAATCGTTATCCTGACGCTCGTTGCAGTCACCATCGGTATTATTGCAGGCGGTTATTTTGCAATCGCACGTGGTATGCCTTCTATCCAGGAGCTCAAGACATTCAACCAGACCGCCGGGACCAAAATATATGCCGACGACGATACCCTGATCGGGGAATTGAAGGTCGAAAAGGGGATTTTCATCCCGATCGATAGTATTCCGAAGAATATGATCAATGCGATTATCGCGGTGGAGGACTCACGTTTCTGGAAGCACAAGGGGGTTGACTATATTGCGATAGCCAGGGCTGTTGTACAGGACGTTATCCATGTCAGCCTGAAACAGGGCGGGTCGACCCTGACCCAGCAGCTCGCAAAGGTTGTTTTCCTCGGACCCGAAAAGACGCTCAAACGCAAACTGATGGAGGTCGCGCTTGCTTTTAAGATCGAGAAGAATCTCAGCAAAAACGAAATCCTCGAACTCTATCTCAACCGGGTATATTTCGGACACGGTGCCTATGGCGTTGAGATGGCCGCAAAGATCTATTTCGGAAAATCGATCAGGAACCTGACCCTTGGCGAATCGGCCATGATTGCCGGGCTGGTGAAAGCGCCCTCGGTTTATTCACCGTTCAATGACCTCTCGAAGGCCAAGGAGCGGCAGTCAGTTGTTTTGATGCGCATGGAGGAGGAAGGGTATATCAGGAAGACGGATCGCGATTATGCCTATGCCCAGCCGCTGTATCTGTCAAGCCTGAAAAAAGGAGTCGAGGCGAACACCTATTTTATTGACTACATCAAAAAATATCTTGAAGAGAAATATGGAGAAGATACCGTGTACAAGGGGGGTATGAAGGTCTATACCACACTTGACCGGGGTATGCAGAGCGCTGCTGTCAATGCGATGCAATCAGGTCTCCGCGAGGTCGATAAGAGGCGGGGCTGGAGGGGACCGATTGACCAGAAAAAAGACGTGGACTTTGAGACCGAGCTGAAGCGCAAAGATCTTGCAACGACGGTTGTCATAAATCCCGGCGACATATATTCAGGTCTTGTCCTGAGCGTTTCGGACAAGGAGGCCGTGGTAAAGACCCGCGGCGTACTTGGTAAACTGTCGATCAAAGACGCCACGTGGGCAGCGAAGGTGCTGAATGCAAAAGACGGGACGTCGAAGGTGCTCCAGAACTTTGCTTTGACAAAGATCCTGAAGCCGGGTGATGTCATTAAGGTGAGCATAAAGAGCATCCAGAACAAACATGTCATGCTGGCCCTTGAACAGGACCCCGAGGTTGAAGGGGCACTGGTTTCGGTCGAACCCAATACCGGCTTTATCCGGGCGCTGGTCGGGGGATACGATGTTACCAAGAGCGATTTTAACCGTGCTATATATGCGAAGCGTCAGCCGGGGTCGTCATTCAAGCCGGTCATCTATGCAGCCGCCATGGACCACGGCTTCACGCCGGCAAGCGTTATCAATGACGAGCCGGTCACCTATATGGGCGGGCCGAAGGGCGAATGGATCCCGGAGAATTACGATCATAAATTTTACGGGCTGACCCGCCTGCGTGAGGCCCTCACCTACTCGAGAAATGTGGTAACGGTAAAGCTGGTCGATGCGATCGGGATAGATAACCTGTTGAACTTTGCGCGGACGGTCGGCTTCCAGGGGGAGATCCCCCGAAACCTGAGTATCGCTCTCGGATCGTTCAATACCAGCCCTTTTGAGATTGCAATGGTCTATAACGTCTTTGCGAGCAACGGCCTGAAGGTGAAACCGATCTCAATTAAATACATCACCGACCGGAAGGGGCGGATACTGGAGACGAACGAGCCTGAGTCAGAACAGGCGATAAGCCCGCAGACCGCATTTCTGATCACCTCGATGATGGAGGATGTTGTCAAGTACGGTACCGGCTGGCGGGCGAAGTCACTTGGCGTACCGGTTGCCGGAAAAACAGGGACGACAAACGATTATAAGGACGCCTGGTTTGTCGGTTATACCTCGAATCTGGTGACGAGCGTATGGGTTGGATTTGATAATTCGCGGTCGCTCGGTTCAACAGAGACAGGCGCCCGCTCTGCTTCCCCGATATGGGTCCAGTTTATGTCGAATGCAATCAGAGGACAGGCAGAGCCGTTTCAGCAGCCTGAAGGGGTTGTCACGCAACACGTTGATCCGAAGTCAGGGCTGTTGTCCCGTGATGAATCGGGGTTGAACGAGTTTTTTAAAGAAGGTACCCAGCCCAGGCAGATCTCACCATCGAAGTCGGTATGGGAGATAAAGGATCCGTCACAGTTTAATTTCGATTAGCAGCTGCGTTACTTCTTCACCTGTTTGGAGATATAGACGACGCAGTCTTCGCAGATTCTGCCGGAGGCGGTGTTGCAGATCATCCGGTTCAGCTCCCAGCAGGGCTTTGTCCTGTCGATAAACGCCGAACACTTGCCTTTTCTCTCATCAGGGCATGCCGTTATCTCCCAGCAGGGGGCATATTCAAGCAGTTTTTTTATTCCTTCAATACTTATCTTTTGATGATGTATCAGATCCCTCAGGCAACGGAGCCATTTGATGTCATTTTCCGAGTAGAAGCGGTTCTTGTTTCTTCGGGCCGGCTTGATCAGACCATGTTTTTCATAGAGGCGGAGGGTCTGGTCGGTTGTCCCGATCAGTTCCGCCACAATCCCGATCGGGTAGAGCGGCATGTCCTGCTTTTCAGTATCGCTGAGGTCTTTTCTCGTTTTCATCAGGGCCATAATAGGATTTCTCGTACACCTGTTCCGTTGCTTAATAATTTCAATTGCTTAATAATTTCAATTATTAATACATTATCAAATTAGAAAATGCAAGTATTTTATTTTTTTATTTGACAATCCCGAGCAGGGTTAGGTAATATCTGTAACGATTTAACCCGAGGAGGCTGTCCTGACATGCATGAAGAAAAACTCTTAATGGATTTATTCGTAAGTCCGGGCGTTGTGCCGCATTATGTGTCGCATGCCCTGCTTGCCTCAGTAATTCTGATTCTTGTCGCCCTGCTGGTCAGACGCTCTGTTTCCCTTATCCCGCGTGGCATCCAGAATGTTAT
Source organism: Nitrospiraceae bacterium (assembly GCA_003153275.1). Taxonomy (GTDB): domain Bacteria; phylum Nitrospirota; class Thermodesulfovibrionia; order Thermodesulfovibrionales; family UBA6898; genus PALSA-1316. Next base: position 25,042 of record PLXX01000039.1, read on the forward strand.
GGAGACGATTATCGAGGCGCTGCTGAATCTCTGCGAGGAGAATATCGGCCACCACTGGGCAAAAGCGTTCTTTCCGCTGATCTCAACGGTTGCGCTCTTTATCGCTGTCTGCAATTTCATGGGCCTTGTCCCGGGCTTTACAGCTCCGACGAGCAATATTAACACCAATGCAGCCATGGCTATCCCGATCTTTTTTGCGACACATATATACGGGATCCGGGTCCACGGTTTTGCGTATCTTAACCATTTTCTCGGTCCGATCCGCAACATCTATGCGCTTCCNNCAGGCGTTTGTCTTTACGTTGCTGACAGCGCTTTATCTTGGTGGTGCCGTTGAAGAGGCACATTAATTCAAATTCCTTGAGAAAGGAGGAAATGGCATGAAAAGAATTATAGCATCTGTTTTATTAGCACTGTCTCTGGTTGTTCTGCTGGCTCCGGTGGTTTTTGCTGCGGAGAACCCTGCAGCTGCTGCATCGCCTGATGAGGCGAAGATGAAGTATTACGGGATTGCAGCTCTTTCCTGCGGACTGGCTATCGGTATCGCAGCACTGGGTGCGGCTCTTGGTCAGGGCATGGGTCTGAGAGGAGCAGTTGAGGGTATTGCGCGGAACCCTGGTGCATCCGGGAAGATCACGACGACCCTGATCATCGGTCTCGCCATGATCGAGTCGCTTGCGATCTATGCGCTCGTCGTAGCGCTGATCCTGCTGTTTGTGAAGCCGTTCGGATTCTAATTTTTCCGATACTGACGCAAAGAAAAGGCTGCGGTAACCCGCAGCCCTTTTTTTGCCCCTCAGGCAATATCCCGTAATTTTTTTTGAGCCCGGTGTTCCGGAATTCGATTAAACGTTTATTTTATCGATGATGTATAGACCGTCAGGGATGCTGTTGTGTATCCGGGTGTTGAATAAATACCAGGCAAAACAATTATAATGATGAACCCGGCGCTTAATAAAGGTATCGTCATGGATGAACATCGTTATGCACAATTAAAGGAAATCGCACTGCAGACAGCCTGCCAGCTCGGCAACCCCTCATTCTATGAGAGGTATGAGCAGGAGCTCATCGTATCCTCTGCTTTTTTCGAGTCGAGCAGTATAATATCCCGCTGTCTGCAGTACCTGGATGAGGCAAAGCTGCACCCTGCCCATGGCATCCTTCATTGTGAAAAGGTCGCCCGCGAGGCCGGAGCTATCCTCCTAGCAGAACGGCTCGAAAGAGGGCTTGCAGATACGGACAGGGATGCCCTGATGCAGGCTGTCCAGATCGCCGGTCTTTTTCATGATATCAAGCGGTCCGAGGCCGAGCATCCGCTTGCCGGAAGCCATGAGGCAGCGCGGATTCTCAGGGACTTTGATATGAGCGGTCAGTATAAGCAGTATATCATTGCGGCTATCAGGAACCACGAGGCCTTTAAAAAGGTTCTCAGTTCAGAAGATGAACCTGCCCGGCTTGTCAGTGACTCCCTGTATGATGCCGACAAGTTCAGATGGGGGCCTGATAATTTTACGAAGACGCTCTGGCTTATTACGGAATCTTTCAATATGCCCCTCCGGGTCCTCTATCAGGATTTCGAGGAGAAGATGGAGGGTATCAGCAGGATCAGGGAGACGTTCAGGACAGAGACGGGCCGGAGATATGGCCCGGAGTTTATCGAACTCGGCATGGGGATCGGAAGCGAAATTTACAGAGAAATGCGTTTAATGATGGAGTGACCATACTATGCTACTTATTACAGAGCTGAAGGACTTGCCGCAGCGCTTCACGAACAGCATTCTTACCCTTGGAAATTTTGACGGCCTCCACCGTGGGCATCAGGAGCTGATCAGGATGGTTATCGGCCGTGCAAAGGAGACAGGAGGGGTGAGCATGGTGGTCACCTTCCGGCCGCACCCTCTTAAGATCCTATGTCCGGAGAAATGCCCCCCTCTGATAAGCATCTACGAAGAAAAGATACGGCTTTTTGAAGAACTGGGAATTGATGTCCTGGTTAAGATCCCGTTTACTCTTGCATTTGCGCAGATGGCCCCGGATGCCTTTGTCAGAGAGGTCCTCTGCGGTATGCTCGGCGCCAGAGAGATTTTTGTCGGCGCCAACTACCGGTTCGGCCGGGAGCGCATGGGAACGGTGAAGACCCTGCAGGATCTTGGCAGGGAATGCGGATTTGTGGTGCGGGAAATTGAGCAGATATCCCTTGGGGGTGAGGTGATCAGCAGTACAAAGATCAGGCAGCTCCTGAAAAATGGTGAGGTTGAGCATGCGTCCCGCCTACTTGGCAGGCATTACGTGATCACCGGTGTCGTGGTCAGGGGAGATGGCAGGGGGAGAATGCTCGGTTTTCCGACGGCGAATATCGCCCCCAAACATGAGATCATACCCGCGTATGGCGTTTATGCGGTGAGAGTGTTTGTCAGGGAGCGATTCTATCCCAGCATCGCCAATATCGGCGTTCGGCCGACGTTCGGCAAGGAGGCGCTTTCGATTGAGGTATATCTCTTTGATTTTGACGAAGACCTCTATGGGGAGGAGATATCGGTCTATTTTCTGGAGAAGATCAGGGACGAGAAGAAATTCAGTTGTATCGAGGATCTCGTTGGCCAGATACGCCGGGATACAGAGTGTGCGCGCCGGATCCATGAATCCATACGCAAAAAATAATCATGAAAATAATCATGAAAAAAGGTGATAAAACTATTTCATACATGGTAAGATAGAAATGTAGGCGGATACCCTCCAAAGATCCCCATTTTTGAACATCCGTCTACATTCCCAAGGGGCAGGCCTTTCCCCGATCCCCAGGCCTGCCCCTTACTTTTGTTCAAAACAGGGTTAAAACGATCAATTATATGCGTATATCCACAATCCACCATCAAATCATCCACGAGATCAAAAAAACGGTGTGAGAACGGGATGCAGGCAGATTCGGCGGTGTATTGCTCCGGCGCCTAGCAGATTAGGTTTGGCGGCAGCATCGGACCGGGAATGAGTGCCCATGCTATTGTTGCGCCGTTCAAATAAATTTGATGGCGGGCTGTGGTATGTCTACAAAACGGTCCACTGCTGGGGGAGGAAGAGTCTTTCGTAGGTCATGAGGGCGAAGCTGTCGGTCATGCCGGCGATGAAGTCGCAGACCATCCGGTGCCTGTTCAGTTTTTTTTCTGTTGGTATGTCTCCGGAGATTTCATCCGTATGTTCGAGGTAGTAGGCATAAAGGTCCTTCAGGATTTTTTGTGCTTTTCTGAACTCCCTGATGATTATCGGGCTTTCATAGACACGTTCATACAGGAAGTCCCTGAGGATATAGGTTGCCTCTGAAAGGCCGGGGCTCATCTGCAACTCAGTAACATCAGTCTTGAGCGTGCTGTAAATTACATCCTTGACCATGGTATCGATCCGTTTTGAATGGGTGCCACCCAGTTTTATTGCCGATGCCTTTGGTATGTCGGACTCGCTGATCACCTCTGCTCGGAGTGCGTCATCGAGGTCATGGTTTACGTAGGCGATCAAGTCAGAGACGCGGACGACCTGCCCCTCAAGGGTTGCTGCCCGTTCTGATTTCTTGTCCGGTATGATACGTCCCTTTCCTTTCGAGTGTTTGACGATCCCGTTTCGCACCTCATAGGTCAGGTTCAGTCCCTGACCGTTCCTCTCGAGAAAATCAACCACCCGCAGGCTCTGTTTGTAATGGTCAAACCCGCCGGGGTGGATTTCTCTCAGGATGATCTCGCCTGCATGTCCGAAGGGAGTGTGGCCGAGATCATGGCCGAGAGCGATGGCCTCGGTCAGGTCCTCGTTCAGTCGCAGCGCCCGCGCTATCGTGCGTGCTATTTGTGCCACCTCCAGGACGTGGGTGAGTCTTGTCCGGTAGTGGTCTCCCTGAGGTGCAAGGAAGACCTGGGTCTTGTGTTTTAGTCTCCGGAACGCCTTGGAGTGGATGATCCTGTCCCTGTCACGCTGAAAGGCGGTACGAATCTCGCCTTCTTCTTCCGGCACTGTCCGACCTCTGCTCTTTGAGTTCAGACAGGCGGATGGGTGGAGATATGTCCTTTCAATTTCTTCAGTTTGTTCCCGTATGGTCACCTGAGGTGTCCCCTCCGATTGCATCTCTACCTGCTGCGAGCTCTGCCTGCTGGAGCCCCTTTACCGCTTTGATGTTGGCCGGATCTATTCTTAATGCCTTTTCGAAACATCCGATAGCACGTTTCTTCATTCCGGACTTCAGATAGATCAGACCGAGGTTTGCCTGAAAGTTGGCGTTTCGGGGTTCGAGCTTTATAGCGGTGAGAAGCGACTCTTCGGCATCATTAAGCATTCCCGGCATCTTGGAAAAAGAGAGAGATAAATAGCTCCAGTAGATACTGCTTGCCGGCGAGAGTTTGGTCGCATACCTGAAGTTTTCAGTAGCACCCCAGTAGTTGCCCTTTTTGAACTCTTCGATACCCTGCCTGAACTGATCTTCCGCCCTCGCATTCTCTTCTAACGCAGTTTCTTTCGCGGCCGCAGCCATCGCCGGTCTGTCTCGGTCTGTCCTAGAGGCATCACTTTTGAGAAGATTGTATGCTTTGGTTATGGCATCGAATATATTTGTCAGCTTTGCCTTGACTGAATCATCCCTGATGGCGAAATACCGGTCAGGATGAAATTCTTTGGCAAGCCGGTAATAGTTCTTGCTTATTGTTTCGCTGTCAGGACGTGCACCGGCTTCGAGGAGTTCCGCAGGGCTGAGAGTATCGATTTTTGCATACATATCATTGATTCGCTGGATCAGAGTATCGTCTTCCTCAGCATGCGGCTGAAGTATATCACTCAGCGTCATCTTCATATCCGTTTCCTGCGGTCGGGCTGCCTTTGCCCCTCCTGCCGCCGGCAGGGCTGCAGGTTCGATGATGCCGAGTGACCAGAGCACATACAGTATCTTCAAAGCCTGAAAAGAGGCAAGAGATGAAGCTTTGAGAACCTCCTTGATCGTTTTTGTGCCATCTATCAGGGAGAGTATTGTTTTGTCCTCAGCGCTCAGCTCGATATCCTGAAAGAGGTTAAGCGGGTCGCTGCTCAGCCCCAGCGCTGACTCTGTATCAGGCATTTCGCGCCTGATTCTTGTCCAGTTGTCGATGCGCTTTACCGAATCATAGATCAGATTTCCCATGCTCATCCTGAGCGTGATGACCTCCTGTGCCGGAAGTTCGCCGTCAGAAAAGGTATAGTCCGCATCTTCAGCAAGGAACAGGCTCTGAATGATTTCCTTCACCTGAAACTTTACGCCCCAGAAGAGCTCCTTCGGCGTCAGATAACCGAGTTCTACCAGTATGGCACCCTGTCTTTTCTTCGACTTCTTCAGAATTTCTACGGACCTGTCATACTGTTCGACCGATATCTTCTCTGCCTTCAGGAGCATTTCACCGAGTCTGTCATCTTCATACGTTGACGCGGCAAAAATAACATCGCCGGTGTGAACAAAAAGCTTCTTTGTCCAGGACGGCGTCATGAGTGAGAGGGTCCCGGTCTTTCTCTGCCTGTGGAGGAAGACGAGAATCCTGACCAGACTCGATGTTCTAGTATTGCCGCTGAGTGGAATTTCCATCATTCTGTTCTCCTGCCATCTTCTTAATCAGTCGCAACTCCTCTTCAAGAGAGATTCTCTCCTGCCGCAGGGTCTGGATCTGCATGCTGGTATGATTAAGTTCTTCAGACTGCTTTTCTATTGTATCGCGCAGGCTATAGATATAATAGCCCTCTATCCCTACCACCAGTATGAGTGCACAGAGTATCAAGAACCAGAGGAGTGCCTGTTTTCTGTCCCGATCTTTCAAAAAGATGCTCCAGGTTTTCATTGGCGTCTCCCCAATAACTACGAATAGCGTGTGACCATAAACCGGTAAATGTCTACCGGTTCGGAAGGAGATATCCCGGCCTTCATCCTGGTTATCCGCATCTGTTCCCCGACGGTGTCAACGCCTTCGAGATCCGGCAACAGGAGCCCCCGTCTTTGCCCGCTTTGCAAGATGATGCCGTATTTTTTCGGGTCAAGGTCCCGAACGTCAAGGACCCTTTCCGGAGGGGAGAGCACATCGACGGAGTAAACCAGGTCAGCCAGTTCGCCAGGGGTGATGGGGCTGAAACGCGGATCGCGGGTTGCAGCAGAGACTGCATTTGCGATCGTCTCCTGAACGATATGTTCGGTACAAGGGGAAAAAGTCCCTATGCATCCCCTCAGTGCACCATTTTTTTTCAGACATACAAAGACCCCTGCTTTTTGAAGAAACTCGGACGGGATATCTTCCGGTGGTGATATGACCACACCACTCCTCACATATTTCTCGACAGTCTCCCTGGCAATTTCAACGAGCCGGTGCACTATTTGCCCCGCTGGAGAGAATAGGAGGCGATGGTGAGCAGTGCCTCTTTTGCCCTGGAACCGGGGAACAGAGAGAGCTGCTCCCGGGCCTCGGCAACCAGGGAAGATGCCTTTTCAAAGGACGCCTCTATTGACTGGTATTTCCTGAGGAGCAGGAGAATCCGTTTGATGCCCTTTTCTGAAAAATCTGCATTGATGATTTCCCTGATTTCGTTGACCTCCTGCCCCCCGGCTGCTTGCAACAGGTGGAGCAGCGGGAGGGTTATCTTTCCTTCTTCAAGGTCTTTGCCGAGTTTTTTGCCGAGTTCGCCTTCATTGGCCATATAATCGAGGATATCGTCCGCCATCTGGAAGACAACCCCGGTCTTCATGCCGAAATCAGCCAGCGCGTTCTCCCTGTCTTTCGGCAGGCTCCCGAGAATTGCTCCTGTTCGGCAGGCGGCAGAGATGAGCGCTCCGGTTTTTGCGGCTATGATTTCCATATATTCCGCCTCGGTGATATCGACATCGCCGATGCGGTTGAGCTGCAGCAGTTCTCCTTCGGTCATTCTAGTTGTCGCCTCGGAGAGTGTTTCCATGATCCGCTGGTTTTTCAGGAGAACAGCTGCCCTGAGTGCGTTGGAATAAAGGAAATCGCCGACCAGGACAACCACCTGATTGCCCCATATCGAATTGGCTGTCGGTTTTCCCCTTCTGACATCCGCTGTGTCTACAACATCGTCGTGCAGGAGTGATGCAGTATGGATCGATTCTATAATACCGGCTATCTCAATATCAGCATCTCCCCGGTAACCCGCGAGGTCAGCGCTCAAAAGATGAAAGAGAGGTCTCAGCCTTTTCCCTCCGCTGGAGATGATGTGGTTTCCGATCAGGGGGATGATCGGGGCCCTGTTGCTGAAGAGTTCCCGGATCTTTTGCTCGACGAGTCGGATCCTCGGTTCATACAGGTCGAAAACCCGCTGCAACTCCAGGGAATGATCCGGGGCCGGTATCGGTGCTACTGTCATGCCAGACTCTCCATCACGGTTTAATCTCTATCCTTAGTCTGCTTATGTCTGTGGAAGGGTCTGCCAGTTTCTTCAGATCAGATGGCCTGAATATCCCCTGTTCGGTGATAATTGCCGTGACATATTTTGCCGGGGTGACGTCGAAAGCCAAGTTCCGCACTTTGACTCCCTCAGGGGCAATCCTGCAGGTCCCGAAGATATGGGTCACCTCTTCAGAACTGCGCTCTTCGATCGGGATCTGATCTCCTGAAGGGATCGAAAAGTCTATACTGCTCATCGGGGCTGCCACATAAAAGGGGATGCCGTGTTCTTTACAGAGGACCGCGACCGAATAGGTCCCGATTTTGTTGGCCACGTCTCCGTTCAGGACGGTTCGGTCCGTGCCGACTAAGGCAAGGCTGATCTCACCCTTTTGCATAAGTACGCCGGCGGTGTTATCGCAGATCAGTGTTACAGGGATACCGTCTTCCATAAGTTCCCAGGCTGTCAGTCGGGCGCCCTGGAGCACCGGTCTGGTCTCATCGGCAATAACGCTGATCTGTTTGCCCTGCTCGCGGGCGGCACGCATCGGTGCAGTCGCTGTCCCATATCCGCCGGTAGCAAGAGATCCTGCATTGCAATGGGTAAGGATCGTGTCGCCGCTTTTGATGAGCTGTGCTCCCCAGAAACCGATCGCCTTATTAATCTCTATATCTTCATCGAGGACCAGCCGGGCCTCTTCGATGAGCTTGGTTTTGAGAATGGTGATACTTTCTTTTTTGTGGCGGACAATGAATGCCCTGAACCTGTTGACGGCCCATTGAATATTGACTGCCGTCGGCCGGGTTGCCAGAAGTTCAGCAAAGGCAGGCTCAAGCTTTTTTATGAACTCATCGCCGTCCGAGGCCTCGATATTCTGAGCGGCAAGGGCGATGCCCATCGACGCTGCTATACCGATCGCCGGAGCCCCGCGTATCCATAATTTCTTAATACCTTCTGCTACCTTGTGGTAATCGGCGCACTCGATATAGTTGACATCAATCGGCAGACGGGTCTGGTCGAGCATCATAACCTTGCCGCCTGACCAATATATTGTTTTTACCATATCTTTTTCCAAATTCCTCAGATTTATATTATAACGTTAAACAAACATCGTTACCACAAATGTCCTGGTCATGGGCCTGCGTCTTAGAACAGGGTTT
>PLXX01000152.1 GCA_003153275.1 Nitrospiraceae bacterium
GCCGAAGGCATGTTCCACCTTTGCCGTTATATCCGGATAGAGGTCAGCAGTCAGCCTCAAGTATTGGGATGTATCTCTAAAGGAATGATGGCCCAGGTACGTTTTAAGAACAGGCAGATATGCTGTTAAATCCTTTCCTTCCAGCACCCAGTGTCTCAGGCAATGCACGGTAAATGTATGGCGAAAATCATGCAGCCGCGGCCCTTTTCCCCATCCGCCATGAGAAATCCGGGCTTTCCAAAGGAATTTCCTGAAATTTTTATAGACATTCCCTTTAGTTATCGCTTGTCCGTTCGGAGAGGGAAAGAAATAAGCGTTAGAATCAGAAAACAAATGTACCCGCTTCATATAGGCCGGACATCGATGAAGGAGTTCTTTGGACAGAGGAACCAGCCTGTCCTTGTTGAATTTTCCATCCATAATCGTCAGTACTCCGGCGTGCAGATCCACATCCTGCACTTTGAGATGAAGCGCCTCCGAAATGCGCAACCCACAGCCATACAATGTACGGAACAGTAGCGGCATGATCCAATGTCTGTGCGGAACTTCGGCACAGTAATGACAGGCATCCACTTGTTTGAAAAACTCTGCAAGCTCATCATTGCTGAAAATGTAGGGAATATATCTTGGCTCCTTCTGGAGAGTATTTTGGGGAAGTACATAAGCTTGCACACCGAGGTGATTCATATACATGGCCAGTTGCCTGACGACACCTGCCCTGTTTCGTAAAGTCGCTTGAGCTTCATTCGGGCGTTTCTGACTCCACGCCTGGACGAGTTCTTTGGATAGGACCGGTTCAGTACAGCCATATGCCAGACAGAACTGATCAAAATTGTAAAGTACCCGAGCACAACTGTCATACTTGTATCCCAGTGAACGTTTTTGATAAATCACTTCCTGGATAAATTCCTTAAATGGACTGTTATATACAAATTCGGTCATGACTCGAACACCCCCTCGGGGTTCAGCGCGCATTCACGCAGCATGTCTACGTTCACCTTAAGATAGACAGCCGTTGAATCCGGACTGATATGTCCTAATATGTCGGAAATAACGGACAAGGGCGTGTTCTCTTCAAGCAACCTGCTTGCCAGCGTGTGCCGCAGGGAATGCATGCCTTTCTTTTTCTGAGAAGAAATCGGAATTTTGGCTAGTTTCATATATTTGACCACGATCTGATGCAGTCTATCTTCATCCGAGAATGGTTCCAGAGGTGCCAGGTGACGCAAAAAAACGAAGGGACAATCCACCTTTGGACGTCCATTTTTCAGATAATCAATGATCGCCCAGCCGACATCTGGAAGAAGCGGGAGGCTCAGCACGCCGGATGTTTTCGACTGTATTAATTCGATACGATTCTCAGGCCATTTCAGGTTGTCCAATTTCAGATGCTTGATATCCATCGTCCGGAGGCCCAACCGTGCAACCAGAAGGATCATTGCATAATCCCTTTTTCCCGCTGGATTGCCTCTGTCTATGGCATCAAACAACGTGGCGACATGCTCCGGAGTCCATACCGAAGGAATGCGGTTTTGCTTTCTGGCCTTGATGGCCGGTATAGTTTCTGCCAGGTCCTGTGGATGAAGATCGTTAACGTGGAGATAGCGCAAAAACGAGCGCAATGCACAAAGATGCAATTCTACAGTCTTATAGCTGTACCCCAACAAAGTGTTGATATAGCCGAATACATGTTTGGCGGTAATATCTGAACAAAAAACAATCTCTTGTGATTCCAAGTAACTCAGAAACTTTTCGGAAATGCCCATGTAGTGATTTTGTGTTACTCTGGAGTATTCTTTCTGATGGCAATGGGTTACATAATACTGCAGTATTTCCTTGAATTCATCGTTATGCAACAGCTCTTTCTGTTTGTAGTACCTGCGCAGAATGCTGCCATGCTGCTGGAAATCACCGAGCATCCGGATAACTCTAAAAGCGTTAATTATCGATTGCTTCAGCTCTCCAGCTTTCTCTAATTCGAAAAAGTTATACTGCTTGTCCAGAAAACGAATACCCACTTCTTCTGTAAAGTGGTCAACTCCTTCGTTTTCGAAAAACATGACAATACGTCTCCACATCAAGCGATAGTACTTTACTGTCCCTTCGGTGTAATGGAGACGGTACAATTCTTTTTCCAGACGAGCGATTAAATCTTGCAAAGGCAGGCTGTTCATCGGCATTCCTCCAAAATATCCACTGAGATCGGTATTGAAATCTCCCATAAATACTTTGGGCTGCCGTATTATCAGAAGTAAATGGAGGACAATTGCTTACATATTGAGCAGTTGCAGCATTTACTTCTGATAAGGGGGAGTAATAAGCCCCTTGCTCAGTAATATCTATTTGACTCCTTTCGATAACGAAATGACTAGACGAGGACACAAGCTCACGAGGTTTGCGGATGATTGGCTGGTGCTTTGCCGAACGCGCGCGGAGGCACAACAGGCACTAAAGGAAGCGACCGAAATCCTGACAGAACTGGGACTGACGCTTCACCCTGAGAAGACAAGGATAGTTCACATTACAATGGGCTTTGAATTTTTGGGCTACAAGCTCAAGAGAGGCAAGGGCCTCAAGTTGCCAGCAAGCAAACTCTCCAAAAAGCCCAATGCTCAAGGACTGTATGCTGTTCCTAAAGAGCAGTCCATCAGACGATTTATGGACCAGATACGGCTTAAAACCAAGCGCAAAGTTCCCCTTGCCCTCAAGGAGATTATCGATGGGATAAATCCTATTATACGAGGATGGGGAATATACTACCGCAAGGCACATGTCCGCAAGCTGTTCAGTCGTCTGAGAAAATGGATAGTGCGGCGTCTGTGGTCGCATCAGCTTAAACGCTGGCGTAACTGCGGATGGCGCAAATATCCCGATAGGGTTCTCTATAGCCACTACGGGCTGGTTAATCTTATTCAGTTAATACCCGACATCAGCAAAAGATCGTAGCGATGCAATCAGTTGAGGGAAAGCGGATTACGGGAAAACTGTACGATCCGTTTGTTCGAGCGGACAGAGGGAGGCTGTAAGGCCGACCTCTTCCGACTCTACACCGAAGAAGGGGCCGAACAAAACGGTGTGGTCCACATGCCGTGGCGGAGGTTTCGGAGGAAAGGCCGATGACCGAGGGGAGCGTAGTTCAGCAAAACACATTCTGGACTCAGTGCCGGAATAAAATGTGTCAAGTACGCTGGACGATATACGGTAATTCGGTAAGAGCGGATGCCGTCACTATCCAAGGTAGGAGCCGTATGAGGTAATTCCTCGCGTACGGATCTGTGCGGGGGGTGCCGAGAAATCGGCATCCCTACCGCGATCATGAGTCCGTATGAGCGATGACGAAGGAGTAACGTCCTTCCAAGGGTGCAATACACCACTCCGGCGGAGGTAACACCGTCGACCGGGCAAAGGGACTCTGGGCACTTGGCGGTTCCAGATGGGCATCCAGACACAGTGCTGGAAGTATGTCGCATCTCGAAGTTGGGACTAAACCGGGATGTAAACCAGTAAGGAAGGGGTGCATGTGTGCCAGCACTTAAGCTTCGCCTTATCTGGGAAGGCACTCGGACGAAAAGCCAAGGTCAGAACCGGACTNNACTGTCCGGGATCGTAGGGAGGCTTGCGGAAACGTGAATGACTCGTTAGCAGGAATAGGCGGGTTTATGGGAGCCCGAATAAACAAACCCACTGTTAACTGAGCATTGCATGCGCCGCACTTCTATCCCGACTGCTGAAGAATGTAGAGAAGGGGCGGCTCATCATTATGACAGGCGAGTCAGAAGGCAGGCATGACTCTGCCAAATCTCTTCTCCTGCCTGCCTTTCTCCATTCGGACTCACTACGTCTGGTTATCGGGATACTCGGCAGCATCTCGAATCCGTCCTGGATTGTCTGATGGGTGACGGTGGGACTCGGGTATCTCATGAGCGCCATGACATTTGGTATGGCGGGGGTAATTGCCTTTTTTATTGGTCATATATTGGCCGATCTTTCATGGTACAGTGTGATCTCCCTGATGGTCTCCAGGGGGCAGACCTTGATCAGTGAACCGGGTTATCGCTTTATGCTTTACGCCTTCGGAATATTCCTGTTTTTTTTTGGCGTATGGTTCATAATACAGGCATAAAAAATGGCTGACACAGACCTCTTTGATGCAATAAAAACTGTCTACACGCGAATGGCGAGAGCCGCGATTAAAGCCGCCAGAGATCTGACGGCAGTGCGCCTGGTTGCCGTGACAAAAGAGGTGTCTGCGGGAAGAGTCGTTGATGCAATTGATAACGGACTGAGGGAATTCGGTGAAAGCCGAGTCCAAATTGCCAGGGAAAAGATACCGGTTGTTCGTGAGATGACCGGTGTTGAATCTCTGACATGGCATTGTATCGGTCATCTGCAAAAAAATAAGGTAAAGACAGCTGTTGAACTGTTTGATCTCATACATTCAATCGATTCCGTGGAGCTGGCCTCACTGGTAAATGAACAGGCAACCAGATCAGGCAAGATTCAGCGGGTGCTTGTTGAGGTGAATCTTGCCAGAGAGGAGAGCAAGCATGGCATGGGGAAGGATAAGGTCATCAATCTGCTCGAAGCGGCTGATTGGATGAAGAATCTGCAGGTCGAAGGTTTAATGACCATCCCGCCGTTTTTTGTTGATCCGGAGAAGACGAGACCGTACTTCAGTGAACTCAGGGATCTGAGGGAAAATATTGAGGCCAGGGGCTTTGTGATGAAGGAACTGTCTATGGGCATGTCCAATGATTTCGAGATTGCAATAGAGGAGGGCGCCACGATTGTCCGGGTGGGGACCGCACTCTTCGGAGAACGCAGGAAGGAGGCAGCATGACAGGTTTTATAGGTGGCGGGAATATGGCCGAGGCATTGATTAAAGGTATACGAATGGGGCAGGGCGGCAAGGTCGAGGAAGAAATTATTGTTTCTGAACCGTCTGCAGAGCGCAGATCTCAGCTCGAAAAGAATTATGGGGTTAAAACCACTGCATCGAATACCGAGGTTGTCTCCGCGTGCAATATTATTATACTGGCGGTTAAACCCCAGATCATGGACAAGGTGCTTGACGAGATAAAAGACCTTGTCGATAATTCAAAGACCGTTGTCTCTATTGCTGCAGGCATAACGCTTTCATATCTCGGATCGAAGCTTAGGACGGATAAACTGATCCGGGTGATGCCGAACACGCCGGCCTTGGTGCAGGAGGGGATGTCCGTAATTTCCCTCTGCGACTGCTTCAACGGAAGAGAACTTGATACTGTCAGGAGCATCCTGATGTCTGTGGGCAAAGTGATTACCCTCCCCGAACGTCTGATGAATGCAGTAACAGCAGTATCTGGCAGCGGGCCTGCTTTTTTCGCCCTGTTTGTCGAGGCCATGGCGGCCAGCGGCGAAAAAATGGGGTTAAGCGGCAGCAATGCTTCAGAGCTTGCTGTCCAAACCTTCATAGGAACGGCAAAAATGCTTGAAGCCGGTATGCCACCTGAAAAACTGCGGAAGATGGTCACCTCCCCTGGCGGTACGACAGAAGCAGGACTGAAGACCTTTGCAGAGAGAGACCTGTATGGTGTCGTCCTGAGTGCCCTTGAGTCGGCAGAGAAAAGGGCCGTGGAGCTCGGGAGGACTTCGTAATGTTTGTCCTGGGGAATTTTCTAATGGGGGTTGCGCGTGTCGCGGACATACTCCTTGAGGCCTACAAATGGATCATCATAATTGCGTCCCTTATCAGCTGGGTCAACCCGGATCCGTATAATCCGATTGTCAGATTTCTCCGCACTGTGACCGAGCCTGTGCTGAGACCTGTCCGGCGCCTCATCGGCTTTAGGCTTGGCCCGCTTGATATTTCCCCCTTAATCGTTATACTTGCTATTATACTTGTTCAGTATGTTCTGATTAGGTCATTGATACAAATTGGTTACAGATTTGGAGGAGGATACGTATGAGAATTACGCCGCTTGATATCCAACAGAAGAATTTCCCGGTAAAATTCAGGGGGTTCGACGTTGAAGAGGTCTACGCCTTTCTGGAGATTATCCGTGAGGAGATGGAAGAACTTCTGAGAGAAAACGCCAACCTGAAAGAAAACGTGCAGCGGTCAGACAACCATATCAAAGAATACAAGGATATGGAGGCTACCCTCCGTGAAACACTGGTGACGGCCCAGCAGATGGTTGAGGATTATAAAAGTAATGCCAGAAAAGAGGCTGAACTACTCATAAAAGAGGCCGAGCTCAAGGCAGACAGTCTTATTAAGGACGCACAGGAAAAGGTCATAAAAATCCATGAGGATATCGTCGACCTTAAGGGTGTGCGACGTCATTTCAAAGAAGAGTTGAAGCGTCTTATCGAGAACCATACGAGAATGCTCGAGTTTGATGTCTACCGTGAAGCCGAGGGCAGAGAAGAAGGTCCGGCTGAGTGAGTTCATCAGAAAAATACAGGGCTCTGAAGGGTATGCGCGATGTCCTGCCGCCGGACATTTATCTATGGCAGCAGGTTGAGAGAACGGCGGCAGAGCTTTTTTCTTCGTACGGGTTTAACGAGATCAGGACACCGATAGCCGAGGCAACCAACCTTTTTACCCGGGGTATAGGTGAAGGAACGGACATTGTCGAAAAGGAGATGTATACTTTTGAGGACAAGGGCGGCAGGAGTATTTCGCTCAGGCCTGAAGGCACCGCGTCCGTTGTCCGCTGCTATATCGAAAACCAGCTTCATACCCTTCCTTCTCCCCAGAAATACTATTATGCCGGGCCAATGTTCAGATATGAGCGGCCCCAGTCGGGGAGATACAGGCAGTTTTATCAGATAGGCGTTGAGGCGTTCGGCTCGGCCTCTCCCGTCCTTGATGCCGAGGTGATTTCAATGCTTTGCCATTTTCTCGCGAGGCTTGGTCTTACCGGACTCAATGTCCAGATTAATTCGATAGGCTGTCCAACGTGCAGGCCGGGATATATTGAGATTCTTAGAGGGTTTCTAGGCGACCGGCAGACTGACCTCTGTTCTGACTGTCGGCGCCGGTATTTGACCAACCCGTTGAGGATTCTTGATTGTAAGGTAGACGGGTGTGCCGGTGTGCGTCAGGGAGCGCCCCACGTGGTAGATCATCTTTGTTCAGACTGCAGTGACCACTTCAACACACTTCAGCTTTTGCTTTCCCACCTTGAAATTCCCTATACGGTAAATCATGAGATGGTCCGTGGTCTTGATTATTACACTCGAACCGCCTTTGAGGTGACGAGCGCAAATCTGGGCGCCCAGAATGCCGTTGCTGCCGGCGGCCGCTATGACCGGCTGGTTAAGGAATGCGGTGGTCCTGATGTTCCCGCTGTTGGTTTTGCTATCGGTATGGAGAGGATTATAGAACTCATGAAGCAGACATGCCCGGCTCCTGTGCGGGCACCGGCCCTGTATATTGCCGTTCTGGGCGAGCGGGCACTCCAGCGGGGCCTTGGTATTGCCGATACTCTCAGAAACCGCAGGATATGGGTTGAGACCGGAGACTACACCGCATCGCTCAAGAGCCAGATGAGAAAGGCTGATCGCCTTGGCGCGGGATTTGTCTTTATCATAGGGGACGATGAGCTTGCTGCAGGAGCTTTGAGATGGAAGCTCCTGTCGGACGGTTCAGAGGGTACGACCCCATTTTCCGCAGTGACCTCTTTTTTTGAATCGAGGCTACGATGACAAATTTCTTGTAGGGGTGATAGGCCTTATCCCACGACGTCGAGTGTTCTTACCGTAAAGCCCACACCCAGGTCACCAGCTATCGACCTGCATTTTTCTATATCGACACCTTCCAGCGCGACGACCGTAATTCTGACCTCAGGGATAACGTCCTTTGTTTCCCTGATAAACTGGAGCACTTCATGAAACGCATTCGGGAAGACCGGTCTGCATATGCGGGTATACGTCTCCTCATCGTGTGCATCAAGGCTGATTGAGATGCTGTCGACGAGGCCCTTCAGTTCACCAATGATACTTCTTTTGTGAATGAGATTTGCCTGGCCATTGGTATTCACCCGGACCCTGCCATGCTGCTGCTTAACCCACAAGGAGATCCCCTTGACCAGATCGAGACGGCTCAGTGGCTCTCCGTAGCCGCAGAAGACGATTTCAGCATACCGCGTCGGATCATCTATCGCCTCGCGGACCTCAGCCTCGGATGGTTCACGGTCGAGCCGAAGTTTATGCCCCTTGACGTAATCGGTCTGAAATTTCACGCAAAAGGTGCAGGCATTGGTGCAGCGGTTCGTAATGTTCAGATACAGGCTGTTACGGATCTTATATGCTATTTCGGCTTTTTCGCTGATCCGTCCGATCCCGAAAAGCCGTTTGGCGTTCAGTGAGGTGATACGTGCTAGGTCTTCCAGTCTTATGGTACGCAGTTCTGCGATGTGGCGGGCAGTATGTACCAGATGCGCAGGCTCGTTTCTCTTGCCTCTGTATGGTTCGGGCGATAGATATGGAGCATCGGTCTCGAGCAGCAGGTATTCATCGGGAACAAGTCGGGCAACTTCACTGAGATCAGCCGATTTTTTGAAGGTAACCGGTCCAGCAATTGACAGATGATATCCTAGCGATATGACCTCTGCAGCCATTTTTCTGTCCCCCGAAAAACAGTGCATTACCCCCCGCGAAACCCCTATTTCCTTTAAAATGTCGATAGTGTCGTCCCAAGCCTCCCGGCAGTGAATGATCACGGGAAGATTGACATCTGACGCCAGTTGCAGATGCTTTCTGAAGACGTCTTTCTGGATCTCTCGCGGCGAGTGGTCATAGTGATAATCAAGTCCGGTCTCACCGATGGCTACGACCTTTTTGTGAGACACCAGTGAGCGGAGGCTCTGATAGACACTTTCGTCGCATTTGCTGGCCTCATGAGGATGGACGCCAACTGAGGAGAAGATGTTCTCGTATTGTTCAGTGATGCCGATCGCCTTCGCAGCACCCTCCAGGTCGGATCCAACGGTGATCATTGTCCCGATACCTGCAGCGACCGCACGCCTGATCATTTCATCACGGTCCTGGTCGAATTGTCCCATCTCCAGATGGCAATGCGTGTCAACAAATTGGGCGAGGGAAGAGTTGTCCATGGTCAAAAAATATTAATCCATGGCACCTATACATTGCAAGTAAACGGTGCTATGTTTTATACATATGGACATGCACAATCTCTCAGGAAAGCTGCTGATAGCCGTTCCAGGACTCGAAGACACCAATTTCCGGCATTGCGTCATACTGGTATGTGAACATTCAAAGGAGGGGGCCTTCGGCATCATTCTCAACCGCATCCTGATGAACAGTTTTATTCCCCTGCTGAAGGCCTTTGATATCAAGGAAACGTCAGTGGACATGCCAATACATTTTGGCGGTCCTGTCAGGCCGGAACAGGGGTATGTCATCTATCAACCTTTTGATCGAAAGTATGGCGCTCTGAAGATCGGCAGAAATATTGCCGTGACCGCCTCGAAGGAAGTCCTGCACGATATTGCTGCAGGGAAAGGGCCGAAACAATACTTCTTTGCGCTGGGCTTTGCCGGATGGTCAGCCAACCAGCTGGAGGAGGAGCTGATCATGGACAGCTGGCTGGTTGCACCACTGGATACCGCCGTGATATTCAATCTCCCGGTAGGCGACCGATGGAGGCACGCGGCATCGACTATAGGCGTAGATCTCGGCAGGCTGGTCCACCGCGGCGGCAAGGCATAACGTTCAAGGTATCAGTGTTTGTGTTATAGTGAAATATCTTTATACATGAGGAGACAGGTATGCACGTAATAGGATTAAATGGAAGTCCACGGAAAGAGGGCAACACATGTCAGGCAATCAAAACAGTTTTTGCCGAGATCGAGAAAGAGGGAATAACAACTGAACTACTGCAACTCGGCAGCTCAAACATCCGGGGATGCAGGGCCTGTTTCAAATGCTTTGAGACCAAGGACAACCGCTGTATACAGAAGGACGATCTCAACGGTTTTGTCGAAAAGATGATGCAGGCCGACGGAATTATTATTGGTTCGCCGACCTACTTTGCCAATGTCTCCACCGAGGTAAAGGCGCTGATAGACCGCGCAGGTCTTGTCTCGCGGGCGAATGGCAATCTATTTTCGCGGAAGGTCGGGGCTGCGGTTGTTGCAGCACGAAGGGCCGGGGCGGTCAATGTGTACCAGAATATTAATCTTTTCTTTGGCATCGGCAATATGATTGTTCCCGGATCCTCATACTGGAACGTCGGACTGGGGAGAAATCCCGGCGAGATCCTGAATGACGAGGAGGGCATGAAGACCTTTCGGGACCTCGGTACGAACATGGCCTGGCTCATCAGGAAACTGAAGGGATAGCAGTCTACAGATTCAAAGCCTGAAGAAGTTTTATTATCACCATATTTGAAACGAGCATCCCCTGCCTGGTCAGGTGCAGGTAGTCACCGTCTATTTTTAGATAGCCCTGACGGGCGAGATTTCGGGATGCCGCAGTAATATCAACCTTTGACAGCAGTGGATCCGACAGGCAGATGCCTATTGTTTTTCTCAGCCCGAGAAAGATATATTCCTCTATCGCTTCACCGGGTGTCAGTGTCTTCTCCTGAGTCTTCGTCAGACGTCCGCCACTCAGTTCAGCTACATACTCTGTTACATCTCCTGTGTTGTAAAACCGGCTGCTATCAATAAATGAGTGGGCACCCGCGCCGACGCCTGCATACTCCCCCCTGTTCCAGTAATTCAGGTTATGACGGCACGCCTGACCGGGCAGGGCGAAATTTGAAACCTCATAATGACCGTAGCCATGTGCACCGAGGAAGTCTATTGCATAATGGTACATATCAATAATAAGGTCCTCATCCAGCAGATCCAGTCTGCCTGAGGAAAGGAGACCATACAGGGGCGTATTTTTCTCGGGGGTCAGTTCATAGGCCGAAATATGGGCCGGCGCAGAACGTACCGCCTTTGAAAGTGAATCCTTCCATGATGACATGCTCTGGCACGGTATACCATACATCAGGTCAAGCGAAATATTGGAGAAGCCTGATGATGTTACTGCTGCAATCGCGTGCACTGCCTCATCGGCGGTATGTATTCTGCCGAGGGTTTTCAGTTCGTTGTCCTGAAATGACTGGACTCCGATGCTCAACCTGTTTACTCCCCGCGACAAGAGCACGCCAAGGGTATTGCTGTCAACCGTGCCGGGATTTGCTTCAACTGTTATCTCTGCTTGAGATGATATTATGCAGGTATCGGAGATGCAGTTGAACAATCCGAACAATAGTGTCGTGCCCAACAGTGAAGGGGTCCCCCCGCCAATATAAACGGTGTCGAGAGGGGTTGCCAGATCTTGTCTGAGCGTAAGCTCAATGCACAGGGCTCGGATATAGCCCCGTGCCATCTCTTCGGTAAATGGGACCGAGATAAAATCACAGTACAGGCATTTCCTGACACAAAACGGAATATGGATGTAGAGTGCGCAATTCATTACGGAGATAGTATGACATAGTAAAGGCATCTTCTTGATACCCTTGCTGAGTGTGATTGTTTGACAATACAGGGGCCAATTCCTAATATACATCCAGATGCATATTGAGGAATTGATCAGAATTATGGCGGCCCTGCGCAGCGCGGAGGGCTGCCCGTGGGACAGGGAGCAGACGCGGGAATCCCTCAAACCGTTTATTATCGAGGAGGCATACGAGGTGCTCGAGGCGATCGATGAACGGAATCCTACCGCCATCAGGGAAGAACTCGGCGATCTGCTTTTTCAGGTAATTTTTCAGTGTCAGCTGGCCTCTGAGCTGGGTGAATTTACGCTGGCTGACGTTATCGAAAAAATAGCAGAAAAAATGATCAGCCGTCATCCGCATGTTTTTGGAGATGCAGATGTCAGGACTGCAGCTGAGGTGCTGATAAAGTGGGATGAGCACAAGAAGTTGGAGGGGAAACAGCGCGATTCGCTTCTTGAAGGTGTGCCGAAAACCCTGCCGGCGTTGCAACAGGCACATAAACTTCAGTCCCGGGCATCAAAGGTTGGCTTTGACTGGACGCATCAGGACGCTATTTTCGACAAACTTGACGAAGAGATAGATGAGTTCAGAACCGCTATCAACGGAAAGAACATTAAAGAGATTGAGGATGAGCTCGGCGATGTACTCTTTACTCTGGTTAATATTGCGAGGCATATCGGTCTCAATCCTGAAGAGGCCCTTAGAAAGACGATCGGTAAATTTATTTCCCGGTTTCACTATATGGAAATGACGGCAAAAAAGCAGGACAGAAGTCTTAAGGACATGACCCTTGACGAGATGGACGTCTTGTGGGATGAAGCAAAGCGCCTGAAGGAGTAGCGTGATGTTTGCAGTCAGGGAATATCTTATTCAATCAGCTGGTTCTGAATAACGTAATGGGTAAGTGCGGCATTAGTCTTCATCCGCATTTTGTCAAGTATGCGTGCCCGGTAGGTGCTGATCGTTTTAACGCTCAGGTTCAGCTCCTCCCCGATTTCCTTCACCGCCTTGCCTGAGGCTATCATGCACATTACCTGATGTTCGCGGTCTGAGAGAGCTTCATGGAGAGGTTTGTCCTCTCCGTGCTCAAGATAGACTGCAAGTTTTTCTGCGAGCGACGGGCCGAGATATTTCTTGCCGGAGGAAATCTTCCTGATCGCCAGTATCAGTTCTTCAGAGGCGCTGTCCTTTGTCAGATATCCGGCGGCGCCGGCTCTAAGCGCCCTCATCGCATACTGCTCTTCGGAATACATGCTCAGAATCAGCACCGGGAGGTGGGGATGCTCCATCCTCAGCTGTTTCAGCACATCCAGGCCGTTTCTCCCGGGCATCGAGATGTCGAGGAGCACAACGTCAAAGTTCTGCTTTGATGCCTTGTCGATGACGTCGAGGCCATTAACGGCTTCAGAGGCGGCGATCATATCCGTCGTTTCAGCAAGGATCTGCTTCAGTCCTTCCCTCACAATCGTATGATCGTCTGCAATAAGTATCCTGATCATCTACGGTAAGTATATCACTAATGCGGCTATCTGGTATGCTTTTTGTATGCTTGTCGAATTTTGCGAGAGACATCTTCAGGCGTGAAGATGACTCCACCAGGTCTGCCGTAAAAAAGAACGGATGACGCGCCATTGACTGCCAGTCTGACATCGTCAACCATCTGTCCAGCGTTCATCTCCACGACCATTATCGCCTTGCTCCGGTCTGCAATCCTGGAGAGCGCCTTGTCCGGGAAGGGGAACAGGGAGATCGGTCTGAAGAGTCCCACCTTCATGCCCACAGCCCTGAGTTCCTTGATAGCTGAGAGGCTGATACGCGCAGCGATGCCGAAGGCAACGACGACCATTTCAGCATCATTCAAATAGTGTGTATCGTATAACACTTCATGGCGACGCATGACATCGTATTTTTCAGCGAGTGCAAGGTTTTTTGATTCGAGTTCTCCCTGCCCCATGTAGAGGGTCTTAATGACCCTGGGTGCTCTTTTTTTGCACCCGGTGAGGACCCAGTCCTTGTCAGGGAGCTTTTGCCCCATATGCGGCTTATAGGGCACCGGAGAAAACGGTTCCATCAGCTGCCCTATCACTCCATCGCCGAGGATGACGACCGGAGTCCGGTATTGATCGGCTTTATCAAAGGCGCGTATGGTCAGGTCCCACATCTCCTGAACGTTAAAAGGCGAGTATACCATGCACCGGTAATCACCATGACCGCCCCCCTTGACCGCCTGAAAATAGTCACCCTGGCTTGCGGTAATATTTCCGAGTCCGGGACCGCCCCTCTGGATATTGACAATGACTGAAGGGAGTTCGGCTCCGGCGAGGAACGATATGCCTTCCTGCATCAGGCTTATCCCGGGACCGCTGGATGAGGTCATGGCACGAATGCCGGCGGCAGCAGCGCCAAAGACCATATTGATCGACGCCAATTCACTTTCTGCCTGAATAAATGTTCCGCCAGTTGATGGCATTTTGCGCGACATATACTCAGGTATTTCATTCTGCGGGGTTATGGGATAGCCGGCATAAAACCGGCAGCCGGCATGAAGGGCCGCTTCGGCAAGCGCCACATTGCCCTTCATGAGCAATAGCTTTTTCTTCGGTGACTTCACAGGGAGCATCCGTTATCGCTGAAATTCATTGCCTGACATTATACCACATTCAGGGAAGATACAACGCGATTCGGTACGAGAAAGTTATTGATTTTTTTCTCTTTTTTCTGCTAAAGTAGTAAATACCTGAATGAAGCTTTACGCGATGAAGAGTGGGCCAGCCCACTTTTTTTTTTATAGAATTTAAGAATATGGCAGCGATCAAAGAACATATAAATGAACTTGCGCGTCCGGTAGCCGGGCAGTTGAGTGTTGGTATTGTTGATATCGAACTGGCTGGAAATGCTCGCAGAACAGTGGTAAAGATCTTTATCGATAAGCCCGGAGGCGTGACGCTTGAAGATTGCACGCATTTCAGCAGGGCGTTGTCTGCAGTTCTTGACGTCGAGGACCCGATTAGGACCAGGTATGTCCTCGAGGTCTCCTCCCCGGGACTTGACAGGCCGCTGAAGACGCGGAAGGATTTCCTCTGGGGCGTTGGTAAGCTAGCACGCATTGTCACCAGGGAGAAGATCGATGGCGAGAATGTCGTCGTCGGGCGAATACAGGCTGTAAGTGAGCATACCGTCGTCGTGTCGGTGGAGGGCAGTAAAGAGGTGAGTATACCTCTTGGACAAATCTCGAAAGCACGTTTGGAGATAGAACTATGATGAGTAAAGAACTCTGTCACGTTATAGATCAGATCAGCAGGGAAAAGGGAATATCCAAGGAAATCCTGATTGAAGCCCTTGAATCAGCGCTCCTCTCAGCCATGAGGAAAAAATATGGTGGCAGAACGAATATTTTTCTGAGTATCGACCGTCAAAAATGCACAATAATTCTTTATGAGGCAAAAACCGTTGTTGCGGTGGTTCAGAACCCCTCAGAGGAGATATCGCTCAGCGATGCTGAGAAGATCTCTCCGGATAAGAAGGAAGGTGACACCGTGGAATTTCCGCTTGACCTTCACGATCTCGGCCGGATTGCAGCGCAGACCGCTAAACAGGTAATTTTTCAGCGCGTGCGCGAGGCGGAGCGGGATGTTATCTTCAATGATTTCAAGGACAAGGCCGGGCAGATCGTCACTGGCGTGGTGATGCGGCGCGAGAAGGGGGCGTACTTTCTCAATCTCGGCAAGGCTGAAGCAATGCTGCCGATAAAAGAGACACTGCCGAATGAAAACCTCAAGAGGGGCGATACGGCCAAGGCCATTGTGACGGATGTCAGGATCAGCGCAAAAGGTCCGGAGATTCTTGTATCGAGGACTGCGCCTGAATTTGTAGCAGGCCTATTCAAGATGGAGGTCCCTGAGATCAATGAAGGACTTGTGCAGATCAGAAATATTGTGCGGGAGCCCGGGGAACGTACCAAAATAGCAGTGTTTTCAAAGGATAGCGCAATAGATCCCGTCGGGTCCTGCGTTGGCATGAAGGGTACTAGGGTCCAGACGATAGTCAGGGAACTCAGAGGAGAGCGCATCGATATTATCCCTTGGACCGAAGATACGCGGATGCTTATTTCTCGAGCGTTGAGCCCGGCCCAGATCGACAAGATCGGCATCAATGATGAGACAAAAACCGCTATGGTTGTCGTCAACGACCAACAGCTTGCCCTTGCAATAGGGAAGAAGGGACAGAACGTAAGGCTTGCCATGAAGCTGACCGGTTGGGACATCGATATTATCAGCGATACGGAATACTCGAAGATTAGGCTGGAGGAGACTGACAAGGCACTGGAAACCGGTCTCAAGAAGGAGGGTCTGAAGAAAGAGATCCCGCCAATACAGGAATAGGAGGCGTTATGCTGAGGAAACTCAGGACAGACTTTCTGCAGGGCATCGACAGGATACGGTGGTTTTCAGGTGTGTTGTCGGAGAGACTCAATATCGAGATCGCTGTTATCAAACTGCTGTTCAAGTCAGACGATATAGAGCGGAAAAAAAATGAGCTGCTCACCACACTGGGAACCCGTGTATATGAATTGAAAGATCAGACCGAAAAAAACCTGCTGAAGGACAGAGTGATTGTTGAAGCCCTTGCCGAGATAGAGAGAATTGAAAAGGAAATGGTNNCATGCAGCACCCCGATCCATCCGTGGGACAATATTCCGGTTCTCAGTTATCTTATTCTCGGCGGTAAATGCAGGAAATGCTCCGCAGGAATTTCGTTCCGATATCCCTTGGTTGAGGCGCTCAATGCCGTGCTCTATTGCGCGGTACTCTGGAGATTCGGGGTTGGATGGCCTTCCCTGTTTTACGCGGTCCTTGTTTCGTCGCTGATCGTCATTACGTTTATCGATATTGACTTTCAGATCATTCCCGATCGCATTACGCTGACCGGTATTCCCCTTGGACTGGTGGCCGGTTCGCTGCTCCTGCCGGACCCTTTTTTGAGGGCGGACCCCCTTGGCTTTACGTCGTCGTTCATCGGATTCCTTGCCGGGGGAGGCTTCTTTTATCTGGTCGCAGTCCTCAGTCGCGGCGGTATGGGGGGAGGGGACATTAAAATGATGGCGATGGTCGGAGCTCTGATGGGATGGAAGGCGGTGCTTCTGACGACGTTTATTGGAAGCATGACAGGCTCTGTTATCGGCATTTTTTTGATGGTTTTCAAGGGTAAAGGAAGAAAGGCAAAGGTACCGTTCGGGCCATTTCTTGCGCTTGGGACGCTCGTAACGCTTTTTCTTGCCCAGGAGATTATGCTTTGGTATCTGTCGACATATTAAAGATGCCTGGAAAGATGTGTGGTCCGGGATGAACTCGTGAACCATCCCACTCTCATCTTTATCTCGCTCTCCTTCCTTGTATTGCTACTGATTCTGGGCTATATTCTGCGTGTGGTCCATACCCTCCGGCTGAAAAAAAACGAAGAAAAAGACACGGCGGTGACGGAAGTCGGTTTTGTTGTTGATACCTTTCATGATGTGGTTTCCCGCCTGAAGGAAAAAGAGCGGGAACTCGAGATACTCAGAAAACGCGCTGAGGAGCGCGCATCAGAAATAGAAATCTACAATGAGGATATACTACAGAGCGTCCCAAGCGGCGTGGTAAGTTTTGATCAGAATCTCTTTATCACCAAAATGAACGCTGCGGCCGAAAGAATACTGGAACTGCGCGAATCTGATGTCGCTGGTAAGGGATATGACAGAATTTTCAACAGTCCGATTCGTGAACTCGTTGCCAGAAGGCAGACGATCAAAAGGATTGATGCCGGGTATATAAGCAGCAGTGGCAAAAGGATCTGGCTGGGGCTGAACATGTCCCCTCTCAAGGACAGCTTCGGGACGGTCATCGGTCAGATCCTTGTATTTACCGACATGACGGAGCTAAAGGCCTTCCAGTCACAGATGGAACTAAGGGAACGTCTGTCGAACCTGGGGGAGATGTCCGCTGGCATAGCCCATGAACTCAGGAATCCATTGGGGGTCATATCAGGATATACGAAGATTTTATCGAAGAAAATAGAACCATCGCTGCTGCCTGCAGTCGAACGTATCTCAAACGAGGTGTCGGTTATGGACAGGATCATTACTGACTTTCTTTCCTTTGCAAAGCCGACAGATCTGGTCATGTCGGATGTTGATCTCCGTGCTCTGATGGAGGGGTGCCTCAGCGCAGTCGAGAGTTCTGCGGAAGGTGTTGCCATTGTGAGACATCTGGAACCCCTGCTGCATATAAGGGCGGACGAGATATTGCTGAGGCAGACGTTCTGCAATCTTCTTCAGAACGCCGTCGAATCGATGCCGGAGGGGGGGACCCTGACGGTGAGCATCAGCAGCAGCCCCACCGATATTGTTATTACAGTATCTGATACAGGACACGGCATACCGCAGGAACTCCAGAACAAGATCTTCCTCCCGTTTTTTACAACAAAAGAGAAGGGCACCGGGCTCGGCCTCTCAATTGTTCATAAAGTCGTGGTGTCCCACGGCGGCAGCATCCGTGTTGACTCAGGCAGTGCTGATTCAGGGGCAGGCGGGACTATCTTCACAGTCATACTTCCTCATAAGATATCCGCTTGATTCGCCTGCTGCAGTTCTCGAAACTCTTCATTTACCTGAACTTATTATAGTAATATACAATTACGATGTATACGATTTGCCATTCGTTTGTGTTTATGTGCTGCGCCATGCGGTCGCCGGGAAAAGCCGCATATGCCTGTGAAAACTGAAAATTCAGCGCTGTCGGAGATCAGGAAGCTCTACGCAGACAAAGCGGTTGCTGAAGACAATATATTCAGCCATATTCATCCGGGTGACCATATTTTTATCGGCACGGGGTGCGGTGAACCTCAGTATCTCGTCGGAGCGCTTATCAGGTATCTGCAGACACATCCGAAGGCCTTTGTCGATACCGAAGTGCTCCAGGTGTGGAACTTGGGTGTGACACCGTATGCTGACGAGAAGTACCGGGATAATTTCCGGTATAACTCATTTTTTATTGGAAAAACCACGCGGGAATCTGTCAATAAAGGACTCGCCGACTATACCCCTGTTTTTTTGTCTGCGGTGCCGGGACTGTTGCGATCACGCCGTGTGCCGGTCGATGTCGCACTTATCCAGACTTCGCTGCCTGATGCGCACGGGTATATGAGTCTTGGCATCAGCGTCGATATTGTTAAGGCAGCGACGGAAAGTGCCCGTATGGTCATTGCCCAGATAAATCCTCGTATGCCGCGCGTGCACGGCGACACTTTTATTCATGTCGACAATGTTCATTTTATCCTGCCCTGGGAGGAGGACCTTCTTGAATTCGAAACCCATGTTCCTGACGACATTATTCAGAAGATCGGTCAGTTTGTTGCCCAGGTTATTCAGGACGGGGATACTATCCAGGTTGGCTACGGCAGCCTACCCAACGCCATATTGTCACATCTTGAGTATAAAAAGCACCTCGGCGTCCATACTGAACTGCTTACCGATGGTATTGTAGACCTCATCAGAAAGGGAGTCATCGACAATACCCGCAAGAACCTAAACCTCAACAAGACGATCGCCTCCTTTTGCATGGGGAAAAAAGAGACTTATTTGTTTATCCATGATAATCCATCAATTGAATTCAGACCCGTTGACTATACGAACAACCCGTTGGTCATTGCGCGTATCAGAAATTTTACCGCCATCAACAGTGCACTGGAGATCGACCTGACCGGGCAGGCGACTGCCGAGTCGATCGGCAAATATTTTTTCAGCGGAATCGGCGGCCAGGCTGATTTCATGCGCGGGGCCATCCTTTCTGAAGGAGGCAAGACCATTCTTGCTATCCAGTCTACTGCAGAGGATGGCACAGTCTCGCGGATTGTGCCTTTCATGCAGGAGGGCTCCGGCATAACGTTGACAAGGGGTGATCTTCATTATGTCGTGACCGAATATGGAATTGCCTATCTGCACGGCAAAAACGTCCGGGAACGCGCCATGGACATGATTGCTATTGCTCACCCGAAGTTTCGAAGTTGGCTAATTGAAGAGGCACGGAAACTTGCGCTTATCTACCGTGATCAGGCATTCATTCCGGGTGAAAAGGGTGATTACCCCGAAGACCTCGAAGTGTTCAGGACAACAAAGACAGGAATGAATATTGTCCTGCGGCCGGTGAAGATCAGTGATGAGCACCTTCTGAAAGATTTTTTCTATTCACTCTCTAGCGATTGCATGTACCACCGGTTCATCTCAACCCGTACGGATATGCCCCATGCGCGGCTCCAGCAGTTTGTCGTGATTGATTATTCCAGGGAAATGGTTATCCTGGCCATAAGGAAGGAGGCTGATAAAGAGTTGATTGTCGGCATGGGGCAGTACTTTATTGATAAGCAGTCCCATACGGCAGAAGTGGCCTTTGTGGTTGTCGACGACGTTCAGGGTGTGGGGATCGGTACCGAGCTTCTTGAGTATCTTACCTACCTGGCAAAAAAGAACGGTCTGCACGGCTTTAGCGCTGCGGTCTTGATCGACAACAAAAAGATGCTGAAGCTTTTTGAAAAGATGGGCTTCCGCATAGAAAAAACCTCTGATGCAGGAGTGTATGAACTGATGATGTCATTCCGCTGAGGCATTACACCAGGGTATCAACTGTTTTTGGCTGTAGTGTATTTATACCGAATCTCCTCAGTTCGGATGCCAGCGCATTGAGCGGCAGGCCGATGACATTGAAATAATCACCTTCTATTTTTTTGATAAGAACCGCGCCGAACCCCTGTATCGCGTAAGCGCCTGCTTTGTCCATCGGCTCACCCGAGGCGACATAGGCGTTAATGTCCCTTGCGGTGAGTTTTTTTAAAAATACCCGGGTTGCGACTGATCTAGAGACCATGATGCCTGATGCAGCATCGATGATCGTAAAGCCCGTAATCACCTGATGAGAGCGGTTGCTCAGGATGTGCAGCATCTTTTTTGCCTCCTGAGGAGTGGCTGGTTTGCCAAGCAGTTTCCCCTTGCAGCAGATAAATGTGTCCGCTGCAATAACCAGAGCGCGCCGATGCCGCACAGCTACATCTTCAGCCTTCTTTGACGAAAGAAAGCAGGCAAGTCTGCGGGGACTCAGCTGCAAAGTCATGTCCTCTTCATAATCACTGGGAACAACGGTGAAGCGCAGCCCGATCTGGGCCAAGAGATCTTTTCGCCGGGGAGAGGCTGAGGCAAGAATGATCTGTCGCTGGACCTCCAGCGGCTGGGCTGGGTTACGCATGTTGGCCCGCGGCATACCCCGAAGACCAGGCCCATTGCAGATTATAGCCGCCGAGTTGCCCGGTGACATCAATAACTTCGCCGATGAAATAGAGTCCCGGTATTTTGTTTGTCTCCATGGTTTTAGAGGAAAGCTCTCTGGTATCTATGCCTCCGAGAGTAACTTCGGCCTTTTGAAAACCTTCTGTTGCAACCGGTCGTATCTTCCAGTTATGCACATCGTGAGAGATATGTTCAATCTGCCGTGTGCTGAATTGACAGATCGGCCACGCGATATCCTTCAGTTCTGTCCAGCGCTGGGCGAGCCGCTTTGGCAGGAACGAGGATAACACGGTTGCAAACTGTGCCCGTGATTGACTGTGGTCAGTGAGAAATTCCTGAAAATCAATTCCGGGCAGCAGATTGATTGTAATGCTGTTGCCCTCCTCCCAGTAGAGTGAAGCTTGCAGAATAGCCGGGCCGCTTAGTCCCGTATGGGTAAAAAGCATTCCTCCGACTGCATGCATACCGTTGCAGGAGATCTCCACATTCAGTGATGTTCCGCTGAGAGCACAGAACTGGCGGGCTATATTTTTGTCGAACGTCAGGGGGACCAGTCCCGGTCTCAGTCGTGTGATCTTTAATCCAAACTCACGGGCAATCTCATATCCGAGATTGGTGGACCCGAGCGCCGGGTATGACAGTCCTCCTGTGGCAACGACGAGAGATTCGGCCATAAAACCGCCTTTGTTGGTCAATACTTCAAAAAACTCACCTTTTTTTCTCATTTTCAGAACAGAGGTCTGAAGCGAAAAATCAACCCCGAGTCTCTCTGTCTCACACTTCAGCATTGACAGTATGTCCTCCGATGTCCTTAAGCAGAATAACTGGCCCTCTGATTTTTCCCGGTATCGTATCCCCTGCCGGTCGAGGATTGCCATAAAGTCAGCAGGCGTGAACCGGGCAAGTGCTGACCTGCAGAAATGGCTGTTGAACGAACAATAGTT
This sequence comes from Nitrospiraceae bacterium, assembly GCA_003153275.1. Classification (GTDB taxonomy): domain Bacteria; phylum Nitrospirota; class Thermodesulfovibrionia; order Thermodesulfovibrionales; family UBA6898; genus PALSA-1316. Next base: position 21,761 of record PLXX01000152.1, read on the forward strand.
TTCCGCTGATACATGAAGATTCGTAAAGTTGCACCGACCGCCTCCGGAGACCCTGATTTTGTTACCCATCTGCTTCATATGATCGATGATAACAACCGATCGATTTCTTCCGGCTGCTTCAATGGCGCACATGAGGCCTGAGGCCCCGGCCCCGAGTATTATAACGTTCTTTATCATTTCTCACTACCCATAGCCCATGCTATATTATTATACAGCATGGATACGGCGGGTGCCTCAAAAGAACGGCAAGAAACAAAGCAACTGCTCAATCTGCAGAAGAAAACGCGCAGGGCTTGATTACCGATTTTTAACTCGAATGTATGGTTTGTTCTGAGGTTGCTCTTGATTCATTCCTCCCTGAGACCGCAGGTGAGGGTGGGCTTCGAAAAGTTGCATTGAGACGGACTTAGTGTCTAAAATAAACGATATGCTTAAGCATTATACATGCAAAGACAGAGAAAGGAGAGAGTATGAAAATTGTATGTTCTGTAGTAGTGGGGGTTGCATTGCTTGCGGGGTCTGCTTTTGCCGAAGATCCGGGGATACTGAAGACACAGAAGGACAAGGTGAGCTATGTCATCGGGACTGACATCGGCAATAATATGAAAAAGCAGGGGATTGATGTTGATGCAGATGTCCTTGTAAAGGGAATGAAGGATGTTTTCAGTGGCAATAAATTGCTGCTGAGCGAAAAAGAGAGCACTGACATAATGAATGCGTATAAGCAGCAGTTTATGGCAAAGCAGGCGGAGGCGGCGAAAGTGCAGGGTGAAAAGAATAAAAAGGAAGGCGAGGCATTCCTTGCCGAGAACAAGACAAAGGAAGGCGTGAAAGTTCTTCCCAGTGGACTGCAGTATAAAGTCATTACCGAAGGTACCGGAAAATCGCCGCAGGCATCAGATACGGTTATAGTGAATTACCGGGGGACTCTGATCAATGGCACTGAATTCGACAGCTCATATAAGCGCGGTCAATCGGCAACATTTCCGGTCAATGGTGTTATTCCCGGCTGGACGGAGGCACTTCAGTTGATGAAGGAAGGTGCCAAATGGCAGATAGTTCTCCCGTCAAATCTCGCGTACGGTGAAAAAGGTCCTGGGACTATAGGGCCGAATGCCGTTCTGGTGTTCGAGGTCGAACTCATCGCTGTGAAGGAATCGTCGACAAAGGAGTCAGCTAAATAGACCAGGACGTTTGCGGTATAGACAGAAAGCGTACCCATACAAAAGGCCGGCTCTTCAGCCGGCCTTTTGTATGGAGTTATGTCGACCGCCAGCAGGTTTATTTTTTTACAAATGTTGTATTTTCAATGATAGCATCATACTTATAACCGGCACCAAAGTCTCTGTCCTTAACAAAAGTACCGGTGGCGGTTACAATATCGCCTGTTGCAGGAATGTATTCTGCGGTTGACGTAAGGACCAGATTATGTGTGCCTTTTTGAGCATCACCGGTACCATCCTGAAGGTGGATCCAGTTGCGTTGCATGATATCGGGCGAAACCTTGACAACCTTTCCCCTTACCGTGACGGTTTTGTTGTCCAATTCGGCCCTGTTTTTATACAGTTCCGCGATAGAATAGGAGTTTGCCGTAGTCGCCTTTTTGACTTTTATTTTTTCCTTTGTCGTCACGACCTTGTCCTTGCTTCCAGTCGGTTTGGGTTCTGCAGCAGCTGCAGCGGCTGACTGTGGTGTCAAGAGCCCTCCGCTGAATATAATCTTGTCAAAGGTGCGATTAAGCGACTTGCTCTTGAAGTTTTCCATCACAGCGCCGGGTTCGAATGATACCGTCTCTCCTTTGGTTATCTCGGCCTCAGAAATTGCAACCCAGATCTTTGTTCCTTTGTTATCGATCTCGACATAGGTATAGCCACCGCTGTTCATCGTTTGCAAAACCTTTCCGGTCAGTGCTACTGCTGCAGGTGATAACTGCTCCTGCTCCTTTGGTGCTTTTGCGATGGGCGTTTTCACTGTCTCCGCATATCCTATTTGGGCCGATGCCAGCAGCAAAGTGATAACGAAACCACAGACCAATTTCTTCATAGTACAATTTTTCATATCATAACTCCCTATAATAAATTTAATGCCGGAATGTCCTGTATTTTTTATTATAAATCAATGAGGGTCATTTCTACTATTGTTTTGCACGTTTGTCTATAATATTCTATGGAAACAAATTCGATAGTCATTACGTGTGCCAAGGGAATTACCCCTTACCTGAAACAGGAACTGCATTCCCTGGGGTTTCCAGTCGTAGCCGAAACGGTTGCGAGCGTGGTGACTCACGGGGACCTGAATGATGCGATGCGGCTCAACCTTTTTCTGCGGACGGGTCACCGTGTACTGCTGCTCCTGAAGGAGTTTCATGCGCGTAATGCTGATGATCTTTACAAGGAACTTTTTCATATGCATTGGGAAGAATATATATCTGAAGACGGCTATCTTTCCGTCACCTCAAGCGTTGATACCCCGTCTATCACTGATTCTCGCTACGCAAACGTCAAATGCAAGGACGCTATTGTTGACCGGATACTCAATGTCTGCGGCAGAAGGCCTGACTCAGGTCCGGACCGCGGACGTTGTGTCGTCTATCTTTATTGGAAAGACAGTTCCTGTATTGTCTACCTTGATACATCCGGCGAACCGTTGTCGAAGCGGGGATACCGTAAGATCCCACTAAGGGCTCCGATGCAGGAGACCCTCGCGGCTGCCGTTATCATGGCAACCGGGTGGCAGGGCAGCACAGATTTCGTTAACCCTATGTGCGGAAGCGGGACTCTGGCGATTGAGGCGGCGCTGATAGCTCTCGGAAAGGCGCCGGGGTTGCTGAGGCACAATTTCAGTTTCATGCACTACCTTGGCTATAGCGCAGCGGTATGGGAGACGATGCGTCTCGACGCAGAGAAGACAGTGCTCCCGCAGCTTGCGATCAGTATCATGGCAAGCGATAATAATCCTGAGGCGGTTGATGCAGCGGGAAATAATGCGCGGGCTGCAGGCGTTGCAGACTGTATTACCTTTGACGTCTGCGATTTTACAGATACTGATCTGCCGGGTCATGGCGGAATCGTTTTACTGAATCCCGAGTATGGGGAACGGATGGGAAGCGAGGAGGCATTAGAGCACACCTATGCGGCAATCGGCGATTTCTTCAAGCAACGGTGCAGGGGATATACCGGATATATTTTTACCGGCAATTCGGCCCTTTCGAAAAAAGTAGGACTCAGGCCGAAGAGGAGATTACCTTTCTTTAATGCTGACATAGAGTGTCGGCTGCTTGAGTACGAACTATATGAGGGGACGAGGAAGGCAAAATATCAGGATCAAAGTGTCTCATAACGACTGATGAACAGGAAAGCAGGTATGATGAAAACCGATAAACAAAAAAAGCAGGACGCTACGGTCTGGAATCTGTCTGCTTTGTTCAGTTCAGATGACGATCCGCGTATTGAAGAGAACATCAGGAAAGTCGAGCGTAACAGCTACCGGTTCATCAATATGTGGAAGGACAGGACTGACTTTCTGCGCGATCCGGCTGTGATGAAAACAGCTCTTGTTGCATACGAGAGATGGAAGAAAACGTATGGCACTGATGGTGATGCGGGGTATTATTTCTGGTTAAGAACACAGCAGGACATGAATAATACAACGCTCAGGGCCCGGCTTAACCGGATCGAGGAATCCAGCCGGAAGATTGAAAACGATATCCAATTTTTTCATCTCAGAATTGCCAAAATCGCGAAGGGACGACAAAAACAATTTCTGACGTATGAAGGTCTCCGCCCTTATCGGCATTTTTTTGAGAGGATTTTTGCCCAGTCTGCATATCTTTTGAGCGAGCCCGAAGAAAAGGTCCTGAATCTCACGTCGGCAACGTCCTATGCAAACTGGACGAGAATGACCGCAGGATTTCTTGCAAAAGAGGAGCGGGAGGTCCTACTCGAAAACGGCAGGAGCGGCGTCCGGTCGCTAGCGGAAATAGCAACGCTGTCGAGTCACAATAAGAAGAGGATCAGGGACGTGGCTGCGGCAGCCTTTAACGATATTATGGAACAGCATAGTGATATTGCCGAAGCTGAGATGAACTCGGTGCTAGCCCACAAGAAGGTTGACGATGAACTCAGGGGCTTTAAACGGCCTGACCACTCCCGGCATATCAGCGATGACATCGGGACTGAGGTTGTCGACGCGCTTATCACTTCAGTCTCAGAGCGTTTTGACATCCCTGCCAGGTTTTACCGTCTGAAGGCACGGCTGCTGAACGTAAAACGGCTGGCATACCACGAACGGAACCTGGAATATGGAGATGTCAACGCAAAGTATCCCTACCAGAAATCTCTAACGCTAGTGGGAAAGGTAATGGCGGACCTTGACCATGAGTTTTCAACGATAGTTCAGCGCTTTGTCACAAACCGGCAGATAGATGTCTGCCCGGGGAAAGGCAAGGCAGGCGGGGCTTTTTGCGTTCATCATATGGCCTCGCAACCGACCTACATCCTGCTGAACCACACGGATACACTTCGTGATGTGCTGACCATTGCTCATGAACTCGGGCATGGCATTAATAACGAACTTGTCAGGGGGCATCAGCATGCACTTTATTTTGGCACCCCGACGTCTACGGCAGAGGTTGCCAGTACGTTTATGGAAGATTTTGTCCTGCAGGAGATTCTGAAGCATTCGGACGATCGCGTGCGGTTACCGATTATGATGATGAAGCTGAACGATGACGTCTCGACCATATTCAGACAGGTCGCCTGTTACCGGTTCGAACGAGAACTGCATCAGTTGTTCAGACAGAAGGGATACCTCTCAAAGGATGAGATTGGCAGTCTTTTTCAAAAGCATATGGCCGCCTATATGGGTGATGCGGTTGAGCAGTCAAAGGGTTCTCAATTCTGGTGGGTCTATTGGAGTCATATACGGTATTTTTTTTACGTCTACTCATATGCCGGAGGTCTTTTGATATCAAAGTCTCTGCAGCATTCGGTTAAAAAAGATCCGTTGTTTATCAGCAGGGTCAAGGATTTTCTTGCAGCAGGACTTTCCGATTCGCCGCAGAATATCTTCGGAAAGCTCGGCATTACCATCGCTGACAGTACGTTCTGGAGTGCCGGACTCGATGAAGTTGAAACGCTCCTCAATGAGACGACAGCTCTTGCAAAAAAGCTGGGGAAGCTCTAAGGAGACTCTCTGCCGGCAGCTGCTATTGTTGCTGCCGTTTTTTATGCGGAGGCATGATGCTGCCGAAGATACGGTAATGCTCATTAATCATGAAGAGCACTTCTTCGGGGGTATCGACGAGGGAGAAGAGCGAAAAGTCTGCATTCTCGATTGTTCCGAGCGGCACCAGCGTATGTTTCATCCATTCGATGAGGCCTTTCCAGTATTCAGAACCATACAGGATGATTGGAAAAGTCTGAATGCGCTGGGTCTGCGCGAGGGTGAGCGCTTCAAAAAATTCATCCATTGTTCCGAAGCCGCCGGGAAAAACAATAAAGGCCATGGCATACTTGATGAACATCAGCTTGCGGATAAAAAAATATCTGAAATGCAGGCTGATATCATTATAGGAGTTCGATGCCTGTTCGGTTGGCAGGTCGATATTGAGGCCGACCGAGTGCGCCTTGCCGAGCTTNNGACTGTATCCTGAATACCCTCCAGGTTTCTGAGGTTTTTAAATCTTCCATTGTGGGTTATCCTTCCTTTCTTCTGCCTAAAGTGACGACTTTTCATATGTCCGTCAATAACACTTGATTGTAACGATTCCCGCCGAACAGTTATATGCGGGCTTGACGATTTACCATACTACGTTATATTCAATATCTTCAAGAGTCTTTTTATATCAAACTCTTTTTCTATTATTTCCCTCGTCTTGAGGACTTTCTTCTGTTTCCGAATGCGGATCTTTCCGAGTACCGCCTCAATTTTATGACGGCCAGATCCACCTCACCAGGAATTGCGGACAGACTGCCGTAGGACTTCAGTCCGAGTATCTCGTCAGCTTTCGAATTGACCGGATAGAGGGCCCCTGGTATGAAAATCTGATGAGATTGTAGAGAAGAGCATAGCCGACCTTGCGCTGATCAGCAGAAGCCCCTATGCCTGCAACGGATTTCGGATAAAATAATGAATCCAGTACTGTATCATGATACTAAAGTTAATACGGCATGGCAAGAATATAAACAGAATATGTTATTCTTAAAGCACTTTATCCTTGACAAGAGTCTATCTCCTTAATATAATTAAGAAAATTCTTTTTGGAGATATTAAAATGACAAAAGCCGATATTGTTGACACAATCTTCGAGAAGGTTGGGCTTTCCAAGAAAGAGGCTCAGGACATTGTTGAGTACCTCTTTGATACTATGAAGCAGACCTTTGTTGAGGGAGAATCGATAAAGATATCAGGATTCGGAACATTTAATATCAGAAAGAAGCTGGCGAGGAGAGGAAGAAATCCCAAGACCGGAGAGGACCTTGAAATTGCGCCCCGAAGAGTGATAACATTCCGGGTAAGCAACCAGCTGAAAAAAGAGCTGGAGAAGCTTGATGCATAATCATGCTGTTGACAATCCGAGGCCTGCGCTGCCGCTTCCGGACAAGCTTTTTTATAAGATAGGCGAGGTCAGCAGGATTACCGGTATAGAATCGTATGTCTTGAGGTATTGGGAAACGGAATTTCCGTTTCTGAAGCCGCGAAAGAATAAATCCGGCCAGCGTGTTTATACAAAGAAAGAACTTGAACTGATCCTGCAGGTAAAGAAGATGCTTTACCAGGAGCGGTATACGATTGAAGGAGTCAGAAAGCGGTTCGGCGAGACTGGAACAAAACTAGTAGATGTCAGGACGATTTCCGAAAACAAGCCGAAGGCATCAAGGCAGCGTGAGGATGCGATTGGTTTAGTCAGAAAAAAGCTTCAGGATATTCTTAGCCAGATTCAGTGAATCATCAGCGAATAATCAGCTAAAATCGGGGCGTAGCGCAGCCTGGTAGCGCACTCGCTTGGGGTGCGAGAGGCCGCCCGTTCAAATCGGGTCGCCCCGACCAATAAACCCCTTGAATTAAATGAATATTTAATTTCAAGGGGTTCTTTTTTGGTTTGGTGGCCGTTCGGTGAGGATTAATCCATAATATAATGCTTCTTCGCTGTTGTCTTATTGAAATGCCCTAAGCTATCCTGTGTCTCTTCGAGTGCCTTCTTTTTGGCATCTGCCACGACCTGTGACGCCATTGAATGCCGGGATGTCTGATAAACTGGCATGTACTTCACTTTTGCATCTGCACAGGCCTTCCGCCAGATTTTGTATAGGCTGCCCGACCCGAAGGTGCTCTCGTCCTCATGTGTGGAAAATAAAATCATCTGGCTCTTTCTCTGCAACATGGGCCTTCAGATCTTTCCATATCGAATAAGGCGCTGGTATGTTACTTCGCCACCATTTTTGCAGCCCGGGTGACACAGCACTTTCTTGCTTGCTTCGCAGAGCTTCTTTTACTCGGTGGACATGAAATTTTCATATCTGCAAGCCTCGGTATCACCTATTCCCATTGAACGCATCTGATCCGGAGACACTTCTGAAAAACGCCGACACTGCGATATATTCCGCAAAGAGCAAGGCAAGAATAATTTCCAGTTTTTTACCGCAGAGATGAACCTCATGATCCCCGACAAGATCGACCTGGAGTCAAAACTCCGGCACGCCCTCACTAATCACGAATTCACTCTTTTTTTTTTCAGCCGCAGATAGAGGTCTCGGAAGAAAAGATCATCGGGCTTGAGGCCCTGGTCCGATGGACACATCCCGAGTTGGGAGACGTACCTCCTTCAAGGTTTATCCCTGCGGCCGAGGATACGGGACTGATTATCCCATTCGGGCATTGGATCCTATCTGAGGCACGCAGGCTGAATAAGGACTTCCAAGGCTGCAGGAATGGTCATTTAAATATTTCAGTCAACCTTTCGGCCAGGCAATTCCGCAGCCAGGACCTGGCGGACAGGATCGCAGTCATTCTGGAAAATACAGGCCTTGACCCGACCAACCTCGAGTTGGAAATTACCGAGAGCATTATCATGCAGGATGTTGATGAGAATATCCTGACATTGAGGAAATTGAAAGATATGGGTATCAGGCTATCGGTCGATGACTTCGGGACAAGGTATTCCTCCTTAAACTATTTGTTAACTGCCAATACATCGTAGACAAGAAAAGCTGCCAATACATCGTGGACTACATCATTTTTTAGCTACCGCATAACCTCAATACTCATGAATACAAAATTCCAGATCAGGAGGTATTCATGGGAAGTGATGTTGAGCGGCAACAACGGCGATGGGCCGTGAACAATTTTTTGAAGGTGAGAGTCCTGATGCTATTTGTGCCTCGCTTGGTCGCTCAAGGGCCTGGCTTTACAAATGGGTTGACCGTTATCTTGAGGAAGAACCAACATGGTTCATAAGTCAATCGCGGAGGCCTCATAGCCATGCACTGCATACGCCGACCGAGATTGAGGAGATAGTAAAAATAACAAGACTCAATCTCTACAATCGGAGACTCTTTTGTGGTGATCAGGCTATTTGCTGGGAGTTGGAAGAAATGGGAATCACCCCGGTTCCCTCGTTACGTACCATTGGCCGGATTCTCGACCGGCAGGGGTTGACCGATCGGCGTACCGGTCATTATGAATCGAAGGGTAAATTGTATCCCGTACTTGCCGCGATCAGCCCGAATTTCCGACCTTTACAATAGGTTATCTCGTCAACCCCAACACTGCGCAGCCCCCTTATGCGGTAACCGTCTCGTAATCGCCCAATCATGCGGTGCAACAGATCCGATAACGTCGATTTAGCAATATGCAACAACTCTGCTGCCGCCTTTTGGGTCATCAACTGACAATACATCAATATGATATATTCAAGCCGGTATGTGATGCGCGCATAAGCCTCTGCCTAAGGAATATTCTCCTGTACTCGCCCATGGGTAGGACACAGAAGCTCCTTCGGTCGGTAAAAGAAAAATACCTGCAGACCGCAGAGTACCACATCACGCCAGATCCTGTCCTCAGGGAGAATAGTGACGATTTCACACCGCCTGTCACAATGAGGACAACGACATCCAGTCTTATGCGGCTCGACTCCTATACTTACCTCTCGCTTCCTCTCGTGCATCTGAAACCATGTGATGCGAAAGCCCTTCATCCGAAGCAATCGCTCCAGTACTTTTTTACCCGTCAATTGATAGCCTCCACCTGTTGGATTATGAGTCCCAACACACTATCAGATGGAGTCCTCAACTGAAACATAATCCCTATAAAATTAACTACTTAACTCTTTGGCACTCTCGGATAGACCCCAATTCTCTTCCTCAGATTATTTTACTTTGGCCAGATGATTTGGTTAGTATAAGCGCATGTTGAGGAGAAAAGAAATGAACCAAGCGGAACACCCGGAACAGATTCACGGAAGGCCTGACCTCGAACTTCGCCTAAAGGGAATCGTCGCACCCGGACAGGAGAAGACAACGTCCGACGTAAACGATCTTTTGAGCGAAGTCGGCGCTGCCCTTAACTACCTGTTCGATCAGGGCCTAGAGCAGATCCGAATATCTGACGCTGTGAAAAAAGATGCCTCCGAGATGGTTAACGCGGCTGATCAGACGAAAAACCTTTCCACTCAGGTTTCGGCGTCCATGAACGAAATGACGACTGCTGTGGCCGAGATTGCGAGGAAGATCAATGCTGGCCACGCAGATGCAAGTTCGAGCGCCTCCGATTCCCTCCGGAGGACCGATTCGTCACTGGAAAGAATCAAAAAGCTGTCCTTGAGAATATCATCCTGGGCTGAAACGAACAAGGCTTTGTCCAAGGGAGCTAGCGAGATCGCGGGTTTCATCGATGTCCTTGACGATCTCGCGGATAGGACGCATCTTCTTGCACTGAACGCCGCAATCGAGGCAGCAAACGCGGGAGATAAGGGAAGGGGATTTGCGGTCGTAGCCGCAGAGCTCAAAAAACTTTCGGACAGGACAGCACAATATATCGAGGAGATTGCCGGCACTCTCAAACAGATCGAGAAAAAGGCGGATGACTCGCTTGTGAATATGGAGGATACTCTTTCCGTTGTGGCGGAAAGTATTGGGAAGGCCCAGGCTACGGAGGAGTCGCTTCGGCAGATCGCTTTGAAAGCGGCACGGATCGCCGGGGAAGTTTCCTCAAGCATGGATGCAGTTTCGACCCACTCTAACAACGCTCGTGAGGTTGCAGAACGCATCGCCAAGTCAGGGGATGCTGTGGCCCAGAGCGCTATGGACATCTACTCACAACTTTGCGCATTCAACCTCAATGAGGTAGACCGGACTATTGAAAGTCTCCTTATTGCTACAGCCCGGGAATTTCAGGAAAAGCTTGTCGCTGACGTCGCTGGAGGGCAGATCAAGACGGAAGATCTTTTTGACGAACAATATCTTTCAGATGATGGGATCAAGCATAGGAACAGGGCTACAGTATATTTCAGCAGCGTAATCCTTCCAAAGCTAAAGGAGTGGTCCTCGGCGAACAGGAGAATTATTTACGTCGTCATAATGGACCGCAAGGGATTTATGCCGACGCACGTCAAGTCCGACCGGGCGGGTGTGATCATGAAAGACACGGTGTCCCAGCGCGGCGCTCATTCCACTGGCATCATCGGCCAGGCCTTCAGAAGGCCGATTGAGGCCGGCGGCGAACTCGTGGTCGATATCTCCTATCCTATAATGGTCATGAAAAAACACTGGGGCTGTCTCAGGATCGGATACATACCTTCGAATATTTAACGGGTTTACAATTAAGGTCGCAGGATAGTTCAATCATGGGCAGTTCTTAGATAAATAGGGACAAGTCCCCTTTTCTCGAGATGGGAGAGCTATCCTCTAAAGATCTCCGCCAGTTTAGCTCTAAACTTCTCCAAGGGGATTTCACCATTGCTATATGAGTAGGAGGAATTCACTAATTCTTTCAGGTTGAGTAGTCCTCCAACTTCTTGTTCAAGGTGCGACCTCAATCTCTGGTCATGACCTGTCTTAAATTTTCTACCTGCATCTTTCTCCCCACAACCACATGCACATGTAGGCATAGTTACCCCCTTTAGATTTACTATAGTATAAACTCAGAGCAATGGTCGATATCGGGATGCATTGCTGCCGTCATTACCCTGAGTCGCTGTAATAGGAATTATATTATTAATTGCTGTAGCTATAGTCTCCAGTGAAAAAGGCTTTAAAAGAAATTCATCTACCTTAATATCTTGATGTAGTTCCTCTCTTGCAAGATATCCAGTCATACCAAGGCTGATTACGAATAATGTTCCGAAAATCACCACCTGCGGGACGGCAACAGAATGGCCATCTCGTGCCATGAACACCACCATTGACAGAATTGCCGATATCAAAGGCACCACATACGAAAGGAATGCCCCCGCGAGCGTGTATCCCAAAGCCTGTTTGCGGGGAGCTTGCCCGTCGCTGGGTTAATTCGGTTATGACGATCTTCCCCGGGCGTCCTTAAAAAAACGGTCGTCTGCTGATTGTCGGCGACTGTTTGAAAATCCCAAAATCAGGAAGGAAGATGCCCGGCGTTAAACTGCTTCATCAGGAATCAAATTCCAATACAAAGCCGGAGTATATTATGGGAGACTCCTGCCAGGCGGTGGCGATCCTGGTCGGAGCTTTGCAAAGTGTCTTTGCCGTCCCTCTTGCAAGTCGTATCCATGAGGGGCGTGTCTTTTCCAACAGGGATGCGGCGACTCTTCTGGATAAGATGCTTTCTCTTATCGACTCTCTGGGGCTTCCCTCGCTTTATTTTATCGCTGACGCGTATTATTGCGCTCGGAAGGTTATGACTCCTCTGCTGAAGAAGGGTAATCACCTTGTCTCTCTGGTGAGAATGAATGCCGTTGCCTATATGCCTGCTGATGCTCCTTCAGGCCAAAAAAAGAAGGGCCGCCCCCCTATATGGGAAAAAGGTTAAGCTCAGAACTCTCTTTGACAATCCTGATGCTATGCAGGAGGCTCAAAGTCCAGTCTATGGCGAAACAAATGTGCTCCTGCGGTTTTGCTGCGCTGATCTTTTGATCAAGAGAATCGGCATCATGGTGCGCTTCGTCGCCGTGATCCACCCAACCAGGGGACGGCGTATTCTGATGTCAACGGATATCTCTTTACCACCTATCGATAATTATTGCTTTGTACGGTCTCCGCTTTAAGATCGAGGTCTCTTTCAAACANNTGGATGAAGGCTATGACTCCTATCCATAAGGCTTCAGGGGATCAGTACCTCCACCGAAGGTCCGATGCATACTGCGTGGCTGTCAGAAGAAAGTTCGATGCCTATCACCGCTTTATTCAGGTTGGCCTTATCATGCAGACTGCCTTGCGCTGGTTACTTTATAAGTGTCCGCAATTTCCTGAGCTCATTCTCTATGACTTCTTTGAACTTTATTCCCA
>PLXX01000012.1 GCA_003153275.1 Nitrospiraceae bacterium
GGAGCTCAGACGCAACGCGCCATTGATAACTTTCCGATCAGTGGCATCCGATTTCCACGGGTGTTTATTCTCAGTCTCGGCTTGATAAAAAAAGCCGCTGCCCAGGTACATACCGACCTGGGTCTGCTCGATCCCGGGAAGGCAGCTGCGATCATAACGGCTGCGGATGAAGTCATATCCGGAACGTGGGATGAGCAGTTTCCTGTTGACGTATTCCAGTCGGGCTCCGGAACATCCACCAATATGAATGTTAATGAGGTTATTGCCAACAGGGCTATCCAGCTGCTTGGGGGGGAACCGGGTTCGAAAACTATTCATCCCAATGACCATGTCAACAGAGGTCAGTCGACGAATGATGTCATGCCGACTGCGATCCATATCAGCGCTTTTATTCTTGCTAAAGATGCCCTCTTGCCTGCACTGCGCCATCTCCATGAAACTTTAAAGATCCGTGAGCATGATCTTGAGGATGTTGTAAAGACCGGACGTACCCATCTCATGGATGCTGTGCCAATACGCATGAGCCAGGAGATTAACGGATGGGCTCATCAGGTGATGCAAAGCATCCAGCGGATCGAATCCTGCTTTCCGAGGCTGGCCAGAATAGCCATTGGAGGAACTGCAGTGGGAACTGGCATCAATGCTCATCCTGAATTCGGAAGGCGCATGGCTGTATTGCTTGCTGCAGCTACGGGATTACCTATTGAGGAGACTGACAATCACTTTGCAGCTCAGGCCGCGCCTGATACCGTGGCAGAATTGAGCTGCCACGCTAAAATTGCAGCCCTGTCACTTATCAAAATATGCAATGACCTTCGTCTCATGAACAGCGGCCCTGCTGCCGGTCTTTCGGAGATATCGCTTCCGGCTGTCCAGCCCGGGTCAAGCATCATGCCCGGCAAGATTAACCCGGTCATCTGTGAGTCGGTGACTATGGTATGTGCTCAGGTCATAGGCAATGATTCCGCAATTACAGTGGGATGTCAACACGGCAGTTTTGAGATCAATATCATGCTACCGGTCATTGCCCACAATCTGCTTCAGTCAATAACGATACTTTCCCATGCCGCCCGACTTCTGGCAGACAAGGCAGTGGCAGGGTTTAGCGTGAACAGGAAGCATATCGCAGAATGTGTGGAACGTAGCGGAATGCTCGTCACCTCACTGTCACCTCTCGTAGGTTATGACAAGGCGGTCATTATAGCACAACGGGCTTCTTCTGAAGGGCGGAGTATCAAGGCCATTGCTGCAGAAATAACTGATATTCCACCAGACGAACTCGACCTCATTCTGGATCCACGTTTACTGACCGGTAAACCTCTGTAACATCTGTTTTCAGTCAACAAGCTTCCCGGCAGTATTGCTATTTGATCGTGCAGGTCCCACCTTCTTCATGCTCTCCCCATCCCTGCGCAAAGGGGGAGATCTCCCTGAGTCTCTTTATCACTGCGGGAAATTCGGTCACCAGGTGTTCGATATCGTCAACCGCATTCCCCATGCCCATACTGAAGACAATCGACCCCTGCGCTAGCCCTGTTGGGATACCCATTGCTAGCAGCACCGGAGAAGACTTCAGCGCCTTTGACGAGCAGGCGGAACCGCTGGCAGAATAAATACCCTTTGCCGCCAGAAGCATAAGCATGGCCTCACCCTCAATAAATTCAACGCAGAAACTGGCATGACCCGGCAACCGGTTCGCCCGGCCGCCCGTGAGAATGACATTCGGGGTTTTTAACACTTCATCGATAATCCTGTCCCGCAGCGGCATAAGGTATGCCATTCTCCTGTCGAGCTCCGTCTTTGCAATCTCTGCTGCCTTGCCCATGCCCACGATCGCCGGCACATTCTCGGTCCCTGCCCTTCTCCCTGATTCCTGGATACCGCCATAGATAAGAGGTACAATGCGCATACCCTGTTTCACATAAAGGGCCCCTGCGCCTTTCGGGCCGTAGAACTGATGCGCTGCCATCGTCAAGAGATCAACCCCAAGGTCCTGCACATCGACCGGCATATTGCCGGTTGATGCAACGGCATCAGTATGAACAATAATATTATGCTCCTTCGCAACCTTGACGATCTCCTTGATCGGTTCGATCGTCCCGACTTCACTGCTGGCGTGGGTCACCGATATCAGAATCGTTTCCTTGATAATCGACTTCCTGACCATATCGGGATCAACGAACCCCATTTTATCCACCGGCAGATACGTGACCACGAATCCGCTCTTTTCGAGAAACCTGGCTGAGTTCAGGATGGAATGGTGTTCCATCCGGGATACAATAATATGTTTGCCCTCGTTCTGCCGGGCAAGGGCAATACCGCGCAGGGCAAAATTGTTCGCCTCGGCGCCGCTGGCTGTAAAAACAATCTCGGCTGCTTTGGCATTGACGAGTCCGGCGACTTTTTCACGTGCTTCTTCAATAGCGTTCTTGGCCTTCATGCCGTATTCATAGACGCTCAGAGGGTTGCCGAACTCCTCCTTGAAATATGGCATCATAGCGTCGAGCACAACCGGGTCGAGCGGATTTGTTGCTACATGGTCAAAATAGTATTTTTTCATACTCACCTCGCATGCTTTTTTATATAAAATTTAAAAAAATTCGGAGTCTCATCGATGCCGAGGAATTCATTGCCGGTCTTGGTGCACCACGCGGGTATATCTTCAAGTGCGCCGTCGTAGTCAGTCATGATCTCGAGAATCTGTCCGGGCTCAAGCTCCTTCATCTGCTCCTCAAGTTTTAGCAGATGCATCGGACACATCATATAGACGATGTCTGTTGTTACATCGGGCTTAACGTTCTCGACAAATTTCATACTGCCATCCGGGCCTTTGCCCGCACCCCAGCCCGCACAGTTTTATTGCCCTCCCTGCCTTTCAGCGCGAGAAACTCGTTGCCCTCTAGCAGATCTTCGAGTGTCATACTGTTCAGAAACAGCTCTATATTTTCACCTAATGATTTCCAGAGCAGATGGGTCACACACCCCTCAATCCGCATGCAGCCCTCCTTTGGGTCAAGGCATGAAGTGATCGCCACCGGGCCCTCCAGTTCGCGCAGGATCTCTCCTATGCTTATCTTGGCCGCAGCCTTGTTCAGAACATATCCCCCGCCAGGCCCCTTGACGCTGTTGATTATGCCTGACTTACGGAGCTGATTGAGGATCTGCTCAAGATAGGCAACCGAAACGTCCTGTCTCTCTGATATCTCTTTGATGGTAACCGGACCTTTATCGCAATTTCTGGCGATTTCGAACATCGCACGGACACCATATTGCCCTTTTGTCGATAACCTAAGCATATATAAATTTAAAATAGTTTAGTAAATCTGTCAAGTATTATTAAAAAGGCGAATTGACTCTTAAAAAATGTTACCGAGAGGAGTGAACAAAGAGGATCGTTGACTCATAATGCATGTTACCGAAAAAACATGCACTGAAAGGGACGGTTTTTCATGAGTTCACCCTGCTATACGTAACA
>PLXX01000101.1 GCA_003153275.1 Nitrospiraceae bacterium
GATTGAATGCGGTACTCTCAAGTAATCCAGTCATACGCATCTTCCCTGATCCGCCATCAAATCGACCGAAATGCCGGGAGAACTGCATGCAAACGGATTCATCACAACGCTTTCAGTCTGGATGACTCGCAGATCCGACTTAGCAACTGCATGAGGCCGAGTATGAGCGCATATGCTGTTGTCCCGCTGCCCTACATAAATTGTAGTTACAACTGTATGATAAGTAAAGGATTTTATGGTATCCTGTATCGTCATGACTGATGAATATCTGATCAGGAGAACCCTGTCACTGGCCGCGCGGGCCTACGGCAGGACAAGTCCCAACCCTATGGTGGGTGCCCTGGTTGTCCGGAACGGAGAGGTTATCACCAGAGGCTACCACAAGAAAGCTGGTACACCGCACGCAGAGGCTATAGCTCTTGAAAAGGCCGGAGAATTGGCCCGCGGCGCTACACTCTATATCAGCCTGGAGCCCTGCTGTCACCGGGACAAACGGACTCCTCCCTGCACGGAAAAGATTATTGCATCCGGCATTAGCAAGGTCGTCATTTCGATGGAAGATCCAAATCCAAAGGTTGCTGGAAAAGGGATCTCTGAACTCCGCAAAGCCGGCATCGAGGTTGTCTCCGGAATACACGAAGATAGGGCGGAAACACTGAATGAATACTATATCAAACATATTGCAACCGGCCGGCCTTTCGTCATCCTGAAAACAGCCATGACACTGGATGGCAAGATAGCAACACCTGCGGGTGAATCAAAGTGGATAACTGGCGAAAAGGCACGCAGAGAGGTCCATCGGCTGAGGGGCGGCGTAGATGCAATCATGAGCGCAATAGGCACGGTAAAGGCGGACGACCCCAGCCTCACCTGTCAGATTGCAGGATATAAAAGTCCGCGCCGAATCATCATCGATCCAGGGCTCGACATCAGCCCCGATGCCAAGGTGCTGGACATCCCGCCGGAAACGATAATCGTTACACGAAAACTGGGTCATCAAAAAAAGAAGGCGCTGCTCAGGGAAAAAGGTGTCACCTTGATCGAGCATGAGCGAGATCGGGCGGACCTCGCCGGGCTGATGAAAGATCTGGGAAAAAAAGGAGTCCTGTCTGTCCTGATCGAAGGTGGTTCATCGCTGAACGCCTCTTCCCTTGACAGCGGCATAGTGGACAAGGTCATGTTTTTCATAGCACCGAAGATCATCGGAGGAACCGGATTGTTTCCTCCGGTAGGTGGTCGTTCATTCAGAAGACTGGCCAATGCATACCGTATCACCCGGACAACCATAAAAAAATTCGGAGATGATTTTCTTATATCCGGTTATGTTGTTGAGTAGCAGTCTGGCAGCTATCGGCTCCCACGTTGTAATTCTCGTCAGCAGATGCTACTATTTTGATACAATAATGAGAACTACATGGCAGGAGAAAAGAACGTTAGCACGTAGCATCTCAGGGATACATATCTCGTCTTCCTCAACGGACAGATCATGAAGGTCCCAGGCATGCGCGGGTAGCCCGGGTGGCCGCAAAGTCACTCGTCAAGGTCGTTTCACGGCATTCCCCTTCGTTCAGCAACTCTATCATCATCGACAATTTAAAGTACCACGTCCAGACTGAAAACCTCGGTAAAAAGACCTGCACTATAGCTACGCGGATCTACCTCAGCGGCGAAATAGTTTTTTTCCGGGACTCTGACTATTCTCATCTCCTTAAGCTCAGGGAGTTCGATAAAAAACTCCTGTCGATGATGGAAAATCAGCATAAGTCAACAACCGATTTTTTTATCAAGGGGCAAGCGTCAAAGCAGAAGCAGAAATCACACTTCTTTGAAGAGGTCCAGGGTCTCCTTAAAAAAGGAGCCGGGAAGGATGCACTCGCACTGCTCGGGGATGCGCTGCAAAAATTTCCCGACGATCCCTTTTTACTGTCCTATTACGGATGTCTGATGGCAATTGTTAATAACAAGCCCGGGGAGGGGGTAGCGATCTGTCTGAAAGCAATCAAGCGACTGGACGAAACGATCCCCTTTGGCAGTGACTTCTTTTACCCGGTATTCTACCTTAACCTGGGCAGGGCCTATCTGAAGGCGAACAAGAAACAGGAGGCGGTCGCAGTTTTTTACCACGGCCTTAAAAACGACCTGGACAACAAGGACATACATCAAGAGCTCGCAAGGCTCGGCAACCGGAGAAAACTGTCGGTCCCTTTTCTCCGGCGGTCCCACCCGATCAATAAATATATCGGCTTACTCACGGAAAATAAAAAGGGGAAGTAAGGCAGGGGAGCTATAATCAGCCGGTGATAATGTTACAGATCTCTTTGTACCGCTCCAAAGACTTTTTGACTATGGCATCGGGGAGTATCGGTCCCGGATAGGTCTGGTCCCAGTCGAGAGTCAGGAGATAATCCCTGATGATCTGTTTGTCGTAACTGTCCTGTGCTCTGCCCGGCTGATAGGTCTTCTTCGACCAGAACCGGGATGAATCGGGAGTCAGAACCTCGTCGATCAGTATCAGCTTGTTGTCATACAGACCGAATTCGAACTTGGTATCGGCGATGATGATTCCCTTCTTCTCCGCCATCTCCCTGGCCCGTTTGTATATCCCCAGGCTAGCGTCCCTCAGCTGCAATGCCATATCATCGCCGACAAGCGACCGCATCTCGTCAAAACCTATATTGACATCATGGCCCTCATCAGCCTTGGTGCTCGGCGTAAAAATCGGTTCTTTCAGCCTCGACGATTCTACCAGGCCCGACGGGAGTTCAATCCCGCAGACCGAACCCCTGGTCTTATATTCCTTCCACCCGGACCCCGAAAGATATCCCCGCACTATGCATTCAACCGGCATAGGCCTTGCTTTTTTGACCAGCATGCTTCTGCCGCTCAGCACATTATCATATTTGTGAAGGAGGGCAGGATAGTCCCTGACCGCGGTCGCAACAATATGGTTCGGGATGATCTCCTTCATCTGATCGAACCAGTAAAGAGATATCTGCGTCAGAATCTTTCCCTTCCCTGCTATGCCGTTCGGCAGCACAACATCAAAGGCAGAAACCCTGTCGGTGGCGATGATCAGAAGATATTCGTCGATCTCGTAGACATCACGGACCTTCCCCTTCCTTACCAGCTTCAGTTCGTGTATATTTGTAGCTGTAATAACTTCGCTCATGAATCCTCCCCCAAAAAAGAGCCTAGCCGTTCAGCCTCATCGCCTGAAGACGGGCAATCCTTTCTTCCATCGGCGGGTGGGTACTGAAAAGTTTCATCATGGCGCCGCCGCTAAAAGGGCTGACAATCATCATATGGGCAGTCGCCGGAGTAGCATCCATCGGGATCATATGTGACCCCTGTTCCAGCTTCCGCAATGCGCCCGCAAGGGGCATCGGATTTCCCAGCAGACGGGCACCCCCTTCATCGGCAGAATATTCCCGAGACCGGGAAATGGCCATCTGGATGAGCATGGCAGCGATGGGAGCAAGAATCATCATCGCGATGCCCGCAATCGGGCTTCCTCCTTCGTCGTCATTATGCTTGCCGCCCATAAACAGGGCCATATGGCCAAGATAGCTTATGGCTCCTGCAATGGTCGCGGCAACCGTCCCAATCAGAATGTCCCGGTGTATTACGTGCGTCAGTTCATGTGCCATAACCCCTGCCAGTTCCTCTTCACTCAGCAGTCTCATGATACCTTCAGTCGCTGCGACAGCCGCATGACTGGGATTTCGACCGGTTGCAAAGGCATTGGGTGATTCATCGGGAATGATATAGACCTTCGGCATCGGGATTCCGGCCTTCTGGCTTAACCTGCGCACGATGCGATACAGAACCGGAGCCTCGGCTTCATCTACCTGCCGTGCCCGGTACATGGCAAGGACGATCTTATCGCTGAAAAAGTACGAAACAAAATTCATGACGCCTGCCATCATCAGTGCCATAAACATACCTGACTGTCCGCCGATTGCCGCCCCTCCCCAGACGAGAAGAAGCGTCAGAAGCGTCATCAGTATCACTGTTTTCATCCCGTTCATAATACCTCCCATTTACATTACACTTCTGTTAAAACGTCCCACATTTCCGGGTACTGTTCTATTTTAATGGTTCTGATTCTGCAGCGTCAACGAAGTCCCGTCATACTATGACAAAGTATGCTTCATCCTCTTGACATTTATTTTTTTTGCCAACTGATACCAGGCATAAAGCCCTGAGCAGAACAGTCCGATTATGACCAAACAGCTCATAACAACAGCTATACCCTGCAGGTCCCCGGCAAGCTCCAGTGATTCATATTCCTTACAATACATAATCCGCGGCAGCCCGGCTACCACGACCCAGCAGAGGGCAAACCTCATCACAGTGGTGATGCTCGTGTATATACGAATGTAGTATCGCTCAACGTCTGCATCCCCGGAGCTAGGGTATCTCTTCGAGAGGGCCCAGATCGTCAGCGCACTGACAGCCACAAAAGCAGTTGCTATGTCATGGGAGTAAATCAGCACCATAATAATGACATCGATTATGTGTTTCATGGATAGAGTTTATCATACCTTCCAAAATCAAAGTCAATGAAGAAGAAAAAGACAAGTAGACACTCAAAGGTGATTTTTCACTGCCGATCGTAAAGTATAAAAAAGAAGTTTTACCCATTAAGAACTGCAGTCGCCTTTTCCCACTCTTCACGGGTATTAACATTTCTCCACGCCTTCTCCAGATTCTTCGGGATGACCGGCTTTGATACCTTCGGATGATTGCCAACCGACTGTAATCTCGAAACGCCTTTCCGCGCAATTGATTCAACATAATCAAAGATCATAGGCTCATAACACGCGCCGGTCGCCTCAATCGTCTCTGATCCTTCTTTTCGCGGCACGACCGCCCATACACCAGGCTTTCTCTGGCTCAACAGCCACTGCCAGGCCTCTTCATCCATAAAAGGCATGTCCACAGCAGAAATAATCCACGTATTCCGCGGCGCCCACCGGAAGGCGCTCAGCAGGCCCGTTAGGGGACCTTCGCCATCAGCAGCATCCGGAAGCCGGTCAGAAGTACAGAGCGTCGCCGGCAATTCAGCAGAACCGAGCAGTATGGTTTTTTGAGATGTGCGCGACAGAGTCCTGAGCATATGCTCGACCAGTGTCCCTCTGTTGATTTCAAGCATTGTCTTGGGCCTGCCCATGCGGCTGCTCTTTCCGCCGATAAGAAGACCGGATACTACAGGCCTTTCCGCCTGATGCCGAGCAAGTTCTGAAGCAATGAATTCCAGAAATGTATCAAAATAATCAGGATTGTTTCGATAGAGATAAAGACGAGACTCTGCATTGTGGCGGTCTTCGCCCTCTCCGTTATTCACAAGCCAGACTCCCGGGAGATCAGCGCCTTTATACCCTTCTACAATAATGAGATCAAGCCCGTGAGGGAACTTCGACAGGGCATCCTGAACATCTCCCTCTACATGCAGAAACCGGCTGAATATCTGGATATCATCTTGTATGGAAACATAGTCAGCTCCTGCCCAGAAGAACCTGTCGGTGTCCTTACGCACTGTATCGATCGAGAGATTATGGTGCGTATGCTTCAGCACACCGACATAAAGGCCCTGCCTCTTGAGTTCAGGCAGGGCCTTTTCAATAAGCATCGTCTTGCCTGAACCTGAAAAGCCGGCAACATGAACAATGCAGGCAGTGATATTGAATGACATGAATGACCTCCAGGCACTGGAATTCTAATTTTCTCTATAATAATCCTGAGTATTACAATTTAACAATTATTTTTTCACTCAACTATCTTTCCCTTTTCACCGGGATCTCATATAAAATAACTTCATGAAGATCGCCTGGTTCGACTGCTTTTCCGGTATAAGCGGGGACATGTGCCTTGGGGCGCTGGTGGATGCCGGCGTACCGCTTGGAGCTCTTGCAAAAGAACTGAAAAAGATCCCGATCCAGGGCTACAAACTGATGTCAGACAAGGTCAAAAGGTGCGGTATCGCTGCAACAAAAGTCGATGTGGTGATCGATAAAAAACATTCCGGTGAACGGAGATGGGATCACATCCAAAATATAGTGAAGAGATCTACACTTTCACCTTCAATAAAGAAAAAAGGTCTCTCGGTTTTCACGTCCATATTCGAGGCAGAGGCAAAGGTCCACGGTGAGCCGCCCGGTGAGATCCATCTGCATGAATTAGGCGCGGTCGATTGCGTTGTCGATATCTTCGGCACTCTCATCGGGCTCGAAATACTCGGGATTAAGGAAGTGTATGCCTCACCGATCAATCTCGGCAGCGGAACAGTCAAAACCTCACACGGGATACTTCCCGTCCCTGCTCCGGCAACAGCAGAGCTGCTGAAGGGAATCCCGGTCTATTCCTCCGGAGATCCTTTTGAAAAAACAACACCAACAGGTGCCGGGCTCATCAGGACACTGGCTCACGGGTTCGGCAGCATCCCGGCTTTTGCTCCTGATACAACAGGCATCGGCGCCGGAGGAAAAGATCCCGCATCAATGCCAAATGTATTAAGGATTATTATCGGAGATACCAGTCATGTGGCCGGGCAGGATACCGTTGTGGTGATCGAGACAAATATTGACGACATGAACCCGCAGATCTATGAATATGTCTCAGAACGTCTTTTTGATGCAGGTGCGCTTGATGTCTGGCTGACCCAAATCATGATGAAGAAGATGCGTCCGGCTGCAAAGTTGAGCGTCATCTGCAGCAGGAATGAACTGCCCGTAATGACAGAAATAATTCTTCGTGAAACCACCAGTATCGGGATCAGATGGTATGAGACGGCCAGGACAATCATGGAGCGCGAGATCAGAAATGTTGAAACCGGATACGGGACTGTGGGGATAAAGATTGCGCGGAGCGGCAACATTGCAAAGGCCACACCGGAATATGAAGATTGCCGCAAGCTTGCAAAAAAGAACTGTGTTCCCTTGGCGCAGGTGATGGAAAAAGCCAAAGAAAATGCCGTGCTGAAAAAATCACGTAGCCGGTAAACCTATCTCATTTACTGCCGCGAAGCGTCTCCCCTCTTCTGGACTGCCGACTCCGGCTCCCTCATTGCGTCAGGAGTAAATCCCGCAGTATGCATGGTGATGGTGGCATGGGTCTGTCCGGTCCTTGCGTTGACCAGCCGGAGATCAACATTCCATTCCCCGCTGATTTCAACCAGGGTACCTGTCAATACGAGGTCAGCGCCAGGAAGTTTTCCAGCCATCTTTTCGGGTGATCCATCAGTAAGCCCGCGCATGCCGGGTTCGGCTTGACCGGACACAGCAGCCAATTTAGACCTCTCTATGAAGACGAACTGACCTGTTTCGATGAGAGCGGATTTCAACTCTTCAAGCATGACCTTTCCTGCCTTTCGGTCTCTCCCCCGCACTACTTCAAGGTCCATGATGACAATCGTCTTCCGAGGCACCGACAGGCTGATCACATTTCCGGGCCTGAGGGCCTTTATCCCTTTGCCACTGATTGTCAGCTGACGGCCTCGGACACTTTTTATAGTTACCGGCAGGTTGTTCACATGCGTTGGAAGGCCTTCAAGCAACAGACCGCGCAGCACGATCTGGTCCGCAATCTCCTTTATAGAAGGCTGAGTCATCCCCGCTATGTCTTCAGGGAGCGTCGTCGAAAGCGTCATCTCCCCTCCGGAAGCCGATAAGACAATGGCCTCGATCTCGATAAAAGGAGCAGCCCCGGCATCATGACTGCCTGGCGTCTTGCAACCGGTATTGAACAGTCCTATTGACAGGAGGAACAGGTTTGCAGTCAGGATCATCAGTTTGCGGGACATATGTATGTAATACCTGATGAAGCGAGGTTAGTCAAGAGCCTATTATTTCATCAGGATTCAGGCCGGCCTGAATCTCTTCAGCCGCAGGGCGTTTGTCACGACAGTGACCGATGAAATACCCATGGCGCCTGCGGCAAGCATCGGGTTAAGCAATATGGCAAAAAAAGGGAAAAGGACGCCGGCGGCTACCGGGATCAAAATTATGTTGTAGGCAAATGCCCAGAAGAGGTTCTGTTTAATATTCCGCATGGTTGCCTTTGAAAGCGCTATAGCGGTTGCCACACCCCTGATGTCCCCGCTGATCAGCGTAATGTCAGCAGCCTCCATCGCAACGTCTGCCCCCGTGCCGATCGCAATACCGACATCAGCCTGGGCAAGCGCCGGTGCATCGTTAATGCCGTCACCGACCATGGCAACAACCTTTGATTCAGCTTGCAGCCTTCTGACATTCTCTGCCTTCTCCTCAGGCAACACCTCCGCGAGCACGCGGTTGATTCCAGCCTGCTTCGCAATCGCTTCCCCTGTCCTGCGATTATCACCCGTCAGCATGACGACTTCGAGCCCAAGGGCCTGAAGCAACCTCACGGCGGCAATTGATTCCTCTTTCAGGGTGTCGGCGACAGCGATGATTCCTGCTGCCTTCCCATTGATGCTGATGAACATCGGTGTTTTCCCCTGCTCCGCAATTCTCACGGCATCGGGATTCAGAATATCCACGTTCACTTTTTTCATGGACATCAGCTTCTCATTTCCAAGGAGTATGTTCCGTCCGTCTAGTTCCGCACTGATGCCATGCCCCGGGATTGAATAGAATTTTCCGGCCTCTTTCGCCACGATACCTCTCTCGCGGGCCTTCTTTACAATCGCCTCGCCGAGCGGGTGCTCAGATCCTTTCTCAGCAGAAGCTGCACACATGAGAATTTCTTCCTCAGAAAAACCGCTTGGTATAATGTCGGTCACTTCAGGCCGCCCTTTTGTCAGCGTGCCGGTCTTGTCAAAGATGACCGTGGTTATTTTATGGGCGATCTCGAGTGCATCGCCACTCCTGATCAACACCCCGTATTCAGCCCCCTTTCCGGTACCGACCATTATCGAGGTCGGCGTCGCCAGCCCAAGTGAGCATGGACAGGCGATGATGAGTACCGCGATAAAATTCAAAATTGCATAGTTGGAAGATGGCGTCGGGCCAAAGACATACCAGACGAAAAATGTAATTGTCGCGATCCCCATCACCGCCGGAACAAAATATGAGGCAATGAGATCTGCCAGGCGCGCTATCGGAGGCTTTGATCCCTGGGCCGTCTGTACCATATCGATGATATGGGCCAGCACCGTATCCCGGCCCACCTTCATTGCCTCAAACCTGAACGCGCCGGTTTTATTGATCGTTGCTCCGATAACCATATCGCCTGCCTGCTTCTCTATCGGCATCGACTCACCGGTTACCATTGATTCATCGATCGACGAATAGCCCTCTCTGATAATTCCGTCAACCGGAATCTTCTCGCCGGGTCTCACTATCAGAAGATCACCAATCTCGACATCACCAACCGGTATATCCACTTCAATATCTCCTCTCAGCACTTTTGCTGTTTTAGGCTGCAGGCCGATAAGTTTCTTGATAGCCTCCGAGGTCTGGCCCTTCGCCCTGGCCTCAAACAGTCTGCCGAGGAGAATCAGGACGATGATTGTCGCGGACGTGTCGAAATAAACTTCAGCAGAGTACCCCTTGATCTCGAAGACTCGGGGGAAAAAAGTGGCCACAATGCTATAGAGATATGCTGAAGAAGTACCGACCGCTATGAGGGTATTCATGTTCGTTGTCCCGTGTCGGGCGGCAGCAAAAGCCCCGGCATAAAACTGACGGCCGATCCAGAACTGTACCGGCGTCGCCAGCAGAAGCTGGATAATAAAGTTCGTCTGCATGGGAAGATCGACTATCCGCGACAGCCCGATATGGTGCCACTGCATAAGGACCATCAGCGGGACAGCAAGTGCGGCCCCGGAGACAACCTTTGCCTTCAGCTGCCGGTACGCCCCTTCACGCTCGGACTGCTCCTTCTCAACGACATCCTCACCTTTTTCAGCCTCGACAATATCATAACCTGCGTCTCTGACAGCCTTCCTGAAATCCCGGATACCGGCCAGCGAAGGGAAGTATTCGATAGTCGCCTTCTCGGTCCCGAAATTCACCAAAGCCGAGAGAACTCCATCGTGTGAACGCAGCGTCTGTTCAATATTCGAAACGCAGGCAGCACACGATATCCCCGTGATAGGCAGCTGGATTGTCGAGGTCTTGACGCCGTAGCCCTGCTCTTTAATGACAGCTGACAGATCGGCGATTGATACAAGCGAGGGATCATAGGCAACAATAGCTTTTTCCGCCGCAAAATTCACTGATGCGTTGTTGACACCGTTTGTGGCCCGGAGGGCCTCTTCAATATGCCCTGCACAGACAGTGCATGACATACCGGTGACAGGAATGTTTATTTTTGCCTCTTTATGTTCCTCGTTATCTGCCATGGAGTTAAGTTTCATTATTTATTGATTATGCAATAAAGCTCTTTATGAGGTCATGCCTGAAAGCTCATCCATAATTCAACACGAAATCGAAAGAACAGCGTGAGAACGGCACGTAAGCGGATTCAGCAGCAGAGATCCGGACTGTATCAGACTGGGAAAGAGCGTACATACTATTGTCGCGCTACTCAAACAAAAGTCGACAGTGGATCAGAGTGATTGTTAATTGCTTTTTATCTCAACCTGCTCCCTTTTGCAGGCAAAATATCTGAGGCCGCCGTTGTAATTACCCACGGCTAATGTAATAACCCCGTTATGGGCAAGAGCAGAGGGTGAACTGTGGTCATCGAGCCCGACACCCACCAAGTCTTCATACTTCACAAATATGGGTGGATTTTGACCGCTTCTCTCCGCTGAAAATACCCGTATCTTCCCGTTCTGCTGACCGGCAAGAAGAAAGAGCTTCCCTCCGTCCTCAAATACTACCGGAGTGGAAAATCGTCCGACATAGACATTTCTGAAGATCTCACCCATCTCCTCCCATTGCGGCATGCCTGATGGTCCAACCGAATACCTGAACCCCCTCACTTTGCCGTTAACATCGCCAAGAATCAAGTCCCACTTGCCGTCCCCGTCAAGATCAAAAACCGCTGGGGCCGGATGCATCATCAATGGGATCCCCTTGAAAAAAGAATGCAGTTCCTTCCATCTCGGTTTTTCTCTGCCCCCGGTATCGACAAATGCCCTGAGCAGACCATCCTGCTGGCCTGTTATCAATAAATCCTTACCCTGCCAGGTGGTCATGACACCTCTTGCATAGCCATTGAGCTTTATCTCGCCAAAATAATCTCCGCGTTCCTTCCAAGGGAGCTTTCCTGACATGGCATCATGCTCAAAAAACTTCATTCTTCCATTGATATTTCCTGTCACCAAGAACTGTCTCCCCTCACGATCTACCATCGATGGGGCACAGGCCGGCCCGGCAAGAACCCTGCCGCTGAAATAATCAGGGACCTCTTCCCACACATTATAATTCTTCTGTCGATTTCTGAAATAATAAAGCTGTCCGTCACCGTCGGCAATAACCAAGTCGTTTATTGCCGGGTCTTCAGTCGCTATAAGCGTCGGGGCAGCGAAGTTCGGCAGGGTTATTTTCATCTTCCGGACATGCCATGCGGTTTTTGCGCGACGCTCGCGCTCAACCTTGAACAACCTTCCCTCGCTATTTCCGGCTATGATAATAAGTTTGTTGCCATGTACCGCAACAGACGGAACAGCATACATACCCAAGGCCACCCCGGCAAAGAACTGAGCATCCTTCTCGAACCGGATGCCACGGCTGTCTGATCTGTTTCTGAACAGGGTAAGTCTGCCGATGGAGTTGCCGACGACAAGATCAGGTTTGCCGTCTCCATCAACATCAAAAAAGACCGGGGCGGCATCGTTTCCCACCCGGATATCAACGTGCTCGACCTTCTGCCAAACAGGACTTTTGAGCGTTCCCTCATTATGATAGATGATGACTCGGCCCGAGTCTGACGAAAAGCCTCCTGTTCCAACCAGCACCTCCGGCTTGCCGTCATTATCGATGTCCGCTATAGCAGGGGCTGCGAACGCCCCGGCAGTAATACCCTCGAAGTATCGGGGAACAAGCTCCCACCGCGCAGCGCCTGGCGATCCTATGTTTCTGTACAGCCGCAGAGTCCCATCCTTTGACCCGGCGATCATCTCCTGTTTTCCATCGTTATCGACATCGTAGAAAAGTGGACGCAGAAAAGGCAGGACATCGATCCCGCAGCGATTGAAGGCATCCCGTGTATTGTCATCGCAGCGTATCTGTTCCTTATGCATGACAGGGGGCACTACAACAGGAGGCACGGGCACAACCACCGGAGAAATTTCGCGCGGGGTCGGCGGTATGACGACAGGCGTCCTGATTTCCTCTTTCGGGCTGCAGGAAAAAAGGATAAGAACAATAATAAAAGCGGCGACCTTTTTCATAGCAGTTAGTATTTCAGAATTTCAATGTAGTCCCTGATATCATTTTCATCAGGACCTGCAGCCTTGAGCTTCTTCAGAGTAAGGTCCTCGATGGCCTTGTCCCTGCTCCCATTATAGGCAGGATCGAGCTTGAGAGCCTGGGCCATGGCCGTTGACGCCTCACCATATTTACCAAGCGCATTGTAACAGAGGGCCATGCGCATATATGCGACGCTGACGTTCGGCTCCCTGTTCAGCACACTCTTAAACGCCGTGAGAGCGACTTCATACCGTCTAAGCCGATAATAGGCATTGCCAAGATTAAAGTAGGCCTTCTCGGCAGTGGCATAGAGCGGATTTGATATCGCTTTTTTATAGTAGACCACCGCGGTATCAAAATTGCCGGCTTTTTCATGGGCATAGCCCAGGTTATTGTATGCCTCGGAATAGTCAGGGGCCACCTTGACCGCCTTTTCAAAATATTCAATCGCTTTCGGATTGTCATCCAGATGCATCATATGGACAATGCCGAGGGCGTTGAGCACCTCGCGGTCATTCGGATTCAACTCAAGTGCTTTATGAAATTCAACAAACGCCTGCTGGATCTTATTTTCATTCAACGCTGAGACCCCCATCCGGTAATGGGCTGTCGCCTGCTGCATACTGCTCTCCTTAGGAATGGACGCACAACCACCCGCACACAACAAGCATATCACCACTGCAGGAATACTCCAACGCTTCACTCTTTCACCTCGTTCCATCATATCGCTATCTTATATTTTCAAACTAACAGGACTACGCTGTCAAGCCAGAGATCGCTTTTCTGTAATTTTCATCCTCGATGTGTGTGTTATCAAGAAGATTTTCGGATATAATAGTCGGGGCAATTCAATACTGCGGGAAGAACTTGTGGAATTATCAATTGTCATATCAGACAAAGAGCTGCTTTTCTTAAAGCGTATGACCCTCGAACTGAACAGCCTTCAGCGTAAAGAAAACTCGTTTGAAGAAGCCGTCCATGAATGTATCAGGATGGCGATGTATGAAGAAAACGAAGAAAAAGACAGCTGAAGGATGACAGTGATCATGCGTCGGTACCGTCTCAGCCGGCTATCGGGTTACTCGGTTGCTCAGCACCCGGGCGGACACCAGTTGTAGTCATTATTGTGGCAAACGCAAAGCAAAAGTTTATATACTTATTCTACCGGCAGCAGAACTGCTGTGCATTATTCGAAAATCAGGGAGGTCATGGACAAGAACGTTCACCACGGTCTGTCCCGTCAGCAAACCACGTTATTTATATGTCGGATATACACTCTGCAGCAGTAATATTACCGGTATTTAACGAGAGAGATGCCATCGAGGCGGTCGTCGACTCTGTTGCAGAGTACGCTGTTCACTTTCCTCATTATTATTTTCTTTTTATTGACGACGGCTCTTATGACGGGACCTCGGACATATTGGCGCAGGTGATAAACAGACATCATCTGAAAAACATTGCATTTTTCAGATGCTCCCAAAATCGCGGCAAGGGGCATGCCGTAAGGGTCGGCTTTGAAATGGTAGAGGCCGATATGCTCTGTTTTATGGACGGCGACCTGGCTTATTCTCTGGACCATCTGGCACTTCTCGCCGAGGCGCTCCAGGACAGTCCGGTGGTTATCGGCTCCAGAAAATTTCAGGATGCCAGTATAAAAAGACCGAGCCTGAGACGATACATACTCGGGGAGACATATAACTGGCTCGTCAGACGGATGCTGCATCTGCCCTTTCAGGATACGCAGGCGGGCCTCAAAGGGTTTCGCCTCCAGGCAGCACGTCACATCTTCTCAAAAAGCAGTATTGACGGTTTCGGGTTTGACACTGAGATACTCTACATAGCTCAGAAATGCGGATTCAGCATCAGGGAAATTCATGCCACAGTCAGCAAGCTCCACTCCTATAAGAAAGGCAAGTTAAAACTCATACGTGATTCCGTCATTATGTTTTACAACCTACTGCTCATTCGCTGGAAGGATTTCCGGAAGTATTATGACTAGGAACATGCTACTGAGTCTGGACGTAGAGGAATTTGATATTCCCGAAGAATACGGACAGGTGATGGACCCCGAGACCAAAATCCAGGTTTCAGGTGCCGGGCTTAAAAAAGTTCTTGATCTGCTGGATTCACTCGACATCACCGTAACCTGTTTTACCACAGTTTTTTTTGCAAAAAACCAGCCTGACCTTATGCAGCGGATCATCGACAGGCACGAACTGGCCTCTCACGGAGTCAGCCATTCGGGATTGCACTCGGATGACTTTTCCACCTCCCGTCTCGCACTCGAGACATTAAGCGGCAGGGAGGTATGCGGTTTTCGCAAACCCCGGCTTGGCAAAGTCGACAGCGCAGAGGTAAAGGCAGCTGGATATCTGTATAATTCTTCTGAAAACCCTATTTATCTTCCCGGTCGTTACATGAATTTCTTTAAGCCTCGGTTGCCGCATATCTCAGCCGGTCTTGTGAACCTGCCAATTTCCTGCAGTCCGGTAATCCGCTACCCGCTGTTCTGGCTCAGTTTCAAGAACAGTCCGGAGTGGTTATACAGGAAAATGTCGCGGTGGACGCTGAGAAGCGATGGGTATCTGAATATTTTCTTCCATTCCTGGGAATTCTCTGACTTGACCCCCTGGCAGCTCCCGAGCTTTGTGAAGTATCCGAGCGGAGAGCATATGCTGATAAAGCTTGAAAAATATCTGACCTGGCTCAAGCAACAGGCTCGATTTACCACACATGCTGACTTTGCACGGGGTTTTCTGGCTGACTCCCGGCCTGTCAAGCCATGAATAAATCACTGAGCAAATCAGAGTTAGCAAGTGACCAGTACATGAGAGGGGCTGTTGGAATCTGGGTCGCAGCGGTCCTCGTCATCGGCCTTCAGGTGTGCCTGACACCCCTGAAACATACGGTAACCCCTGTCTATCATGAGGCAGTCACAAAATGGCTTGCAGGAAAACCTCTCTATAGCGAATATTCGTTCCATTATCCCCCACAGTTCATTTTTCTCTTTATTCCATTTCATGTCCTCCCCTCTCCTGTTGGAGATATTCTCTGGCGTGTGGTTTCAACCGGACTGCTTGTCTGGGGGCTGTGGAAAATCATAAACCTCTTTCAAGGCCCCCAGAACAACCGCTTGTTCCTGCAAGCGACATTGATTGCACTTGCGCCAAGCCTCAATGCCATGCGTAACGGCCAGGCAAATGTTTTTTTCGGGGCCCTTACTACTCTGGCAGCGGCGAGCCTGGCTGCGTCCCAATGGTGGCTGGCAACACTGTATTTACTTGGGGCGCTTGCGATGAAAGGGGCCATCGGCCTAGTGATGATGTTTCTGGCGGCGATCATATACCGGCCTCTGATCTGGCGGCTTGCATTGGGGCTGGTTGTTTTCTTGGCTTTTGTATTTCTCTTTTCCGATCCTTCCTATATCGTTTCGCAGTATCAGCAATACATGAAACACCTGGTTGAATTATCGGTTAATGATCGTCACTTCGCCACGTTGAACGAACTTTTCAGAAGGCTTGGCACAGGCCTTTCAGAAAAAGCCTCGCTACGCATGAATATCGGGGCAGGCATGGGCATTATGATTGTCTGGATTCTCGGCGCAGCAAAGAGGCAAGAACCTGAGCGGGCAGTGCTGCTGCTGGGACTGACCACGACCTATCTCATGATCTTCAACCCGATGACAGAAATAAACAGCTACGTCATTGTTGCCCCTGTTCTTGCCCTCTATGCTGTCCGGGCAATGCAGATTAAGGAGAGTGCAAAACTCGGGTACTGCGTGGCGTCCATGGGAGTGTCGCTAGGCCTTTTCCCTGAGATGTTCCGCGGTATCGACAAGGAATTCGGCATGTGGTGGGGACCCGTTGTCATGATGGTTTTCGGCACGATCCTTATATACTTACTATTCCGGAAGGAACACCAGAAACCCCATATTCATCAGTTATGAGAGATGGCTTGAACTATTGAGCTTTTTTCCGGGCGGATAGATTCTACGCAAGGAAGCCTTATTTCGGAGCAAACTCGATCGAGATTTCCCGATCCGTCGTGATCTTGAGGCTCTTGATTCCCTTTAAGGCCTCAACAGTCTTCTGATCATCTCCCATGGCCTTTTCCAGCTTCCCACTCAGGGTTTTGAAACCCTGCTCATCGGCCAGCAGCGGGTCAAAGTCAATATCCATCAGCGTGACTTTTGTTCCATCGACATAGGGACTGTTCGTTCTGATAATCTTGCCCTCCACATCAATGACTAGGCCCATATGGAGACCTTTAAGCATTTGCATTATCATCATGGCCATCTGCGGGTCGGGCTCGCCTGCAGCAGCTGGCTGTGGTGTTGAAGGCGGCTCTTTTGCCTTCTCCGCCTGGGGGCGGGGCAGAAGGACCCTGAGAAGAGCATTGCCGTCCGGACGACGCTCAAACCGGAACTTCAGTGCGTCCTGCGAAGAAGCTCCAGCGCCGTCAGTCCCCATCGCTGCAGCGGGCTTGGGATTGACAGCCAGCTGATTTATGTCCTTGAACGCATACGTTACGCGGACCCCTGAGGCCGTCTGAGTGTCAATCTTCTCAGCCGCTACAAACGTCACCCCTGCACCCAGGTCCGCGGTCTTGCTCTTGAGATCGTCCTCCTTGAACGGACCCTTCTTTGCAACCTCAGCTGATTTCTTTTCTGAATCTTCTTTCGATTCTGTAGTTGATGCACCTATCTGCCTTGCAATGCCTTCCACCGATTTCTTTATCTGCTCCGGGTTCATGGTCATTGTCTGCACCATCGTTCCGCTCCCGTCTCCCCTTATGTTGATCTGTGTCAGAAAGGTGATACAGCCGGTGAGCGATGTCACTGCCAAGACCATCAGGCAGAGCATACCTATTCTCTGCCCGAATGACTGATAGTTGCCAAAAATCCGTTTCTGCATTACGTAAAAATAGTATCATGTGAAGAGGGAATTATCAAGGCACGGGATCACAGATATAGGGTCTCGACGCTTCACCGGCAAATCAGGAAGCTCCACGATCCTGCTTGATAGTTGCAACAGCATTGACAGACACAGCAATTTGTCTTTTTTTAAAGCAAAAGCGGCTTGCAAGTTTGACCTGGATTAGGAGGTCTGGCTGCATTACAATAAAATAAGTTATTCTTATAGTACCAGAGCAGGATTGTATGCTCGTGGTCTCAATTTGAATACCGACTGACACCCGGGAGGGCTAGATGCAGCAACACCGCAAAATTATTGGTAATGTTTTCCTTTCAATCGCTCTCCTTGGCGTATTTTTTTTCCTGGTTGAGTTGATTTTTCAATCTTTTGGCAGGAGCATATGCCAAACAGAGGGTTGCAGGGTCGTCAGCCAGCATGCACGCTTTGGCGATATCTCAATTATACTCATCGGGCTTGTAACCTGTGCCCTATTGTCATTTTTTTCATTTCTTACGCTTTATCGCAACAGGACAGAGTTTGAAAAATATATCAATCTTATTCTTGTTGTCTCGCTTGCGGCTGAGGGTTATTTTGCAGGATATCAGGCATTTAGTATTAATGCTGCCTGTTTTTTTTGTCTTATTACGTTGGGCATTTTTCTGACTCTCGGCATGCTGAGGCTGCTTTATGGGGAGACAAATGTGCTTGCCGGATTTCTGTCATTTGCCGTGGTCCTCGCTCTCTTTTACCTGGTCCTCCCAGCTGAACGTACGGTTACTTTTCCGGAAGATGAACTCATACTCTTTTATAGCAAAGAATGTAAATACTGCACGGAATTAATGAAGGAAGTAGACGCGCATAAAATCAGAATTACCCACGTGCTTGTTGGAGAGTATTCAGGCTTTCTGAAACAAATAGGAATTGAGCATGTGCCGACCCTATATGTAAACAGACAAAATCAAAAAATATTTCTTACTGGCACGGAAGCGATTGGTCAGTATTTATTCGCCAACAAAACCAAACCCGCAGTAAAAACAGTTCCCGGCATAACAGAACCAAATAGATTGCCCATTCTGAACGATACTCTCTTTAACACTCTTAACGCGTCAGACGACAAGGGGATGTGCAAAGAGACTGAAAAATGCGACTGATTTGATAGAGCATTCTGACGCTTTGCATTTTGCTTATTATTACTCCCGCTTCTCCATTAGGCAGGCAGTGTCAAAGCAGAGTTTCAGCATTTTATCGGAAAGCTCCGCGTATAGGGTGTTTACTCGGGGTGTCCACTTGTTGGGGAAACATGAGGTTGCAGGTAATTGCGGCGATTTCTTCGTCAAGGTCTGTATTGATCAGAATAGGGGACGCCCAAAGGGCGAGCCCCTCCCACACCACCCGGCATGGGGGTCCACACCGGGCGGTTCGAAGAGTTGAGGTCATGAGAGTCGAGGGAAGCCAAGGCTGTCAAAGTAGGCGACCGTAAGGACTTTGTTAAGGTTCTATCCGCTCCGCTGATCAGAGAGGCCAACTCGTGAGTTGCGCCGAGGCTGCGAAGCCTACGGTAAATTGTATGACCACGTCCCCAGTGTTTGAGTTGGATTGCTCTGAGCTGGTGTCGCATCCATGAGTCAAGGTCTTTGAACGTAGATGGAGTCTGAGCAAGACGAAAGTAAGACTTCCATCCCGGCAGATATGCCCTCATTTGTTCAACTACTTGGCTCATGCTACGGCCACCGGCACGCTGGGTAATTAGCCTTATGCGTTGTTTGAACGTAACTATCGCTTTAGGAGCTACCGCAATTTTGACCGCATCCCCAGACCACCGCCGAAGGCAGTACCCCAGAAATTTCCGACCAAAGACCGGACCTACCATAGTTTTAGCTTCGTTCACTTTCAGATGTAGTTTTGCATAGAGGGCATTTTCGAGGATAGAAGGTTCTGTTGAAGGAAATGAAAGCGCCCACTATGTTAAAGACAATGGCATAGGATTCGATATGCAATATGTTGATAAGCTTTTTGCCCCTTTTCAGAGACTAAATAGAGTCTGTGTATAAATTATNNGAAAGGAAAAATGATAAAATTGCAGTGAAATCAAAAAAGGTGGGAGAGCACAATGAAACTACTGAATGATTTAAAACTGCAATTTGAAAAAGAGCTGTGGGCGTTAAGCCCTGAGTTGGCGGTGACGGACACAGTACTGAATCAGCATCCTGAGATATACGAAATGGTGAAGAAGGATATAACGATGGGGGAAGCAAGCAGCAATTTGGGGAGACAGGACATGCCGACCGTTGAGCAGGTAGTGCGGGCGGGAATATACAAAGAGATGAAGAACCTTACCTATCGTGAGCTTGAGTATGCGCAGCATGATTCAAGGATGTGTTCGCTGTTCATCAAGCTTGACGATCGGAAACCGTTTTCCTTTAAAGCGTATCAGAAATACATATCAAGGATAAGCGCTGAGTCCCTGAATAAGGTAATGATAGCGATCAACAGGATAGCAATGGGAGAAGGGCTTGAGGACTGTAAAAGCATAAGGACAGACAGTACGTAGTGGAGACAAATATACATTATCCGACGAACAACTCTCTGGTGTGGGACTGCATGAAGACAATAGATCGTCTTTTGAAAAAACTAAAGGCCAGCGGGGTAGATATCAAGCCCCGCAGCTACAGGAAGCAGGCGAAGAAGAACCATTTCAAAATCAACAACACCAAAGGTAAAGAGAAGCGGGAAGAAGAATTCAAGAAACAACTGAAGCTATTCCGGAGCAGTATAAACCAAGCTGAGCGGGCCTTTACGGCAACACTACCGGCAACCTTCGACGAATGGATAGAAGCGCAAGTCGTTATCAAGGAACCACTGTTACCGAAGGCTGAGAAGGTATATGACATTACATGGCGTCATGAGATACTCGGAGAATCGGTGCCGAACAAAGAGAAGATATTTTCGATATTTGAAGATCATACGGACATTATCGTCAAGGGAAGCCGCGAGGTTGAATTTGGGCATAAGGTAAGCGTTGCCGGCGGCAGGAGCAACCTGATCCTTGATTGCCGGGTACTGGACGACAACCCTGCCGATACAGCAATTTATGGAGATGTGATTGACCGGATAAATGAAAACTACGGGACGGTGCCCCGGGATGTTGTTACGGATGGTGTCTATGCATCAACAGACAATGCACGGATAGCGTAGGGAAAAGGAATCATTAATATTGTGTTCAACAAGATAAAAGGATCGCTTCAAAATATTGTCAGAAGCAAGAGCATGGAGACGCGCCTGAAAAAATGGCGCAGTGGGATTGAAGCTATGATATCCAACCTCAAAAGGGGCTATGAACTGTTCCGGTGTGAATGGAAAACACGGGCACGGTTTGATGCAAAGGTTTACTGGAATGTAATTGTTTACAACATTCGTGTCATGACAGGGGCACTCCTTGCAAAAATGCAGACTCAGATGGAATGACCACGGGCCGATTAATAGACAGCAAAAGAGCCTCCAGGGAGATCCTCGCTCGAAATCATGAAAAATATCAGGAAAAGCCACGAGCATGAACGACAAAGGACAAAATCTGGAAAACTATCAGAACTCTCGGGTCGGGACATCCCCGAAAATCAGAAAATCGAGAGTTTATACACAGACACTAAATAACTCTCATGGAATTACAGGAATCGGTATAGGACTTGTGGTCGCCAGAAGGATTGTAGCAAAGCACGGCGGACGCATGTGGGCAGACTGCAAACCTAAAGAAGGTGCTACGTTTCTTTTCGTTTTGCGAATGAAGCCTTAACGTATCCATTAAATCCTTACTCTTATCCGAATTGCAACTTTTAAGGAATAACTCTGAGTTCTTCGAATCCTGCTCCGACAGCACATGGTAGCGCTGCCGGTCAAGCTGGGCAATTATCAGCTAGGCTTGGTCGCGGGCTATCTGTCCATCTGCCTGGGGCAAGTAGATACCCACGGGCAAGCCCGTGGCACTTTAACGGAGTGCAAGCTTCGCTTGACCGGCTTCGCCGGTAGGCCTTCGCTTCGCTCCGGGACGCATTCACCCACGGGTAAACCCGTGGAACCCTGCTGACGATTGGACTTGGAAGGAACGTGGTCTATTTTGGCCAGCAGATCTCCACTATTGACGAGCTGGCCTTCACAAAATAGTACCTTCATTGACTGTCCGTCGACTCGACTTTTTACGACAACTGTATTGAGTGGAATGACCGCGCCAATTCCATTAATATAAATGCTGATATCATCCTTTTTTGCTGCCGTTGTAGGGAATATGTTACCCTGCCCCAAATATAGATAATTTCAGGACAGGGCCATAGTCAATTTTTGCACACCAATATATCGCTCTCGCATTCGAGAGATGACATAGCAATATGAAGAGCAGACAGGCATTTACAAAAGACTTCCTTCCGGTCGCCAGTGAACCGGTTTTCTCCGCCCTCTCTTCTTTCCCTGCCTCTTTGGCCGTTACATCACATCTTCACTGCCCGCCAGCTCCCTGCTTGCCCTGTGGTATTAATCCATGCACCAGACATATTTAGCCCATCAGCACTTACAATTCCCGTGAAAGTGTAAGTAACCCCGTCGGTTCCAATCCAGAAAAAAG
>PLXX01000148.1 GCA_003153275.1 Nitrospiraceae bacterium
GATCGATCTTCAGCGCCCTTTCAAATATCATATCATCACCGCAACCAAAGCCAAGTAAAGACCGGCAGTAACGATCAGGCAAAACGCAGAGAAAATTACCCATTCAAACGGGGTGAATTTCATTCCTCCCCCTCCCTGTTGATTTCCAGCCAACGGAGGCATGTTTGGTATGCCAGCCAACGCAATTTGCTCGGCATGTCACCATTATTCGGGAACTCACGGGGATTGTTCCAAAAATTCGTAGCCCAATCCTGGACTGAGCGAGTAAAACAACCGAGCCGGATAAATTCCGAGCCATCTTCTTTTATGAGGGGCATTACGATATGTTTGTAGAGGCCACGGAAAGAACCGATTTTTATATATTTAAATCCTTGCATAGTGATACTGTAGCCCCCGGCGTCGATGTAGCCCCCGGCGTCGATGTAGCCCCCGGCGACGATGTTGCCCCTGGCGTCGATGTAGCCCCCGGCGTACAAATTGCCTTCAAATACAAGCATTGACATTTCGATTTCGAGGTTAAAATTAATTATTTTTGTACGGTCCAGCTCGTCAAAATCCGCCTGCGTTCTGATTATTTTGGTTTTCATATTTCCCCCTATGCCCGGATCGCCGGGCACGGTAGTGGTTAATTCCATCCAAGGCTTTTGCTTATTTCAGGAGTAAATCCCCCCTTTTCCTTCATCACTTTTGCAAAGTATTTGCCGGTATCGTCTTGTAAAAGAGGCTCACCAGATCTAGCAAATCTCCACATCGAACAAAGTTCATACTGCGACATAGCATCAATTTGAGCCTTCTGTTTTTCTGTCATTTCATCACCCTCCCCTTGTCTGTGGTTTGATTAAGCATAATGAACGTTGATTGTGCGCCCGTATCGCCTGTAGGATGTTCCCTTCGCCCGGTCCAAGATAGTGGCACTCGTTGCATTCGACATGTCTCCAACCATAAGCCTCCTATTTCAGTTAGTGGGCGCTCTTCCGCCCGTGGATTGCGTTAAAACTATTTGTATTCTATCCCTTGGTATTCCAAAACTTTGTCGATCCCGAACGCAGGCAGTGCAAGCCGATGAATGCGCGGATGAGTCTTTTTGAGCATCAAGAAGCGATTACGCCCTTTTTTCATCTCCATTTGCAACCCGAACATACATAGCATACAGCCGGTGCAATCATACCCCATGTCATAAATTGAGCTGTATGCAATATTAAACCGGCGCAATCCTTCGATAATATCGGCCTCGATGAAAAAAGAAAGTGGGCGGCTCACGGGCTTTTTAGCTTCGAAGGCATTGCAGCCGTTTTTTATTACCTCGTCCTGGCGTGGCTTGCTGTCCTCTGCCATTGTCCCGATAAACGGTTTACTACCGGTTTTGCTCTCGTATCGCCTTAACGGCTGTTTTTTCAGTGCCTCACAACAATAATCGCTGATTTTGAAAGGCGCATCCAAAAGATATTGATATTTCTTAGGGATAACCCCTTTTGTTTGGTGCCGCCCGGTAACCGGATTGGTCCCCGGAGCAAGCCTCAAGGCTTTTTGAACATCGCTTTTCGTATTGCGGTAGCGGTCAAAAGACATTGCAACCTTTTTGCTGATTACGGGATAACCCCATCTCTGCACAATCTCCTTAAACGTGTGTTTTGGTTTAAGCCATACCACGTTTGGGATGGTGCGGACAAAGGCGCGGATTTCTGGGAACTCTAAGCCTGTGTCAACAAAAACAGCCTTGACTTCCGGGTATATCTCACGGACAAGCCAGAGTAGGAATGTGCTATCTCTGCCGCCGCTGAACGATAAATATACGTTGCCGTTATACGCCTCATACCATTGCCTAATTCGCCGTTGGGCCATAATAATTTTGATATTCAGTGGCAACGACTGCCGTTGTTGAAGAAAAATGTGCCGTAGTTGTGATTCGGTGATTGTCGCCGCAACTTCGATTGTCNNCTTCGATTGTCGCCGCAACTTCGATATCTATATCAAGCCGCATTTGTATCATTGGAGAGTACCTCTGTTTCAACAGGGGGATCAAGTTTCAATCCTCGCCCGCCCTGACAGGACGGGCGCTCGTCCGGCCCCTTCGCGGTGTCCGCCTCTCATTGATAAAATGCTCTTGCAAAATTCTTCCATCCATCTTCCAAGTCATCCATTTTAGAAATGGCAGCGGCTACTGTGATTGCTGCGGATTCGCGGAGATGAAAGCCGACTTCCTTATCCATTTCATCCCAGATCGGCAGCTCGTCAGCGGGACCGTAGGCCTTGCCATCGATCACCGCGACAGGGATGCCGTGGGAGCTGGCGGCGTGTTCGTTCGTGATTTCAATATCGTGCGCATTGATTGTAATTCTGAGTTTCATGGTGTGGCCTCCTGTGTGGTTTGTTCTCAACTATGATTTGTTCCTGCGGGGGATATTTCACCCCCGCAGTGCGGACATTCCATTTTAATATCCCTCTGCAATCTGATTAGCGCGGGTTGTGTTCAGTATGTGCCGGAAGATCCACGGTTTAACGCCGGAATCTTCAACGCGCCATGTTTTTGAAAACCGGAAACCTGTAACCATCAAAATCGGTGCTATAATCCGTGCTGTAAAATTTCTCATTTGCCGCCTCCTGTGTGGTTTGTTCCTAACTATGATTCAATCATAAACCATTAAAATAACATTGTCAATACAATTCTTTTACTGTGAGCATTATTTTATTATCTACCGCATATTCAAGGGTTTTCCGAATAACATCCTTATCCGTTTTGATTAATTTGGCATGGAGTGCGTCAGACACACGGATAAAAAACATCTTTCGGTTAGATCGCTCGGAAGGTTTTGGGCCAGTCTTCAATTTATGCTCTTTTTTCACATACATAACGGACCTCCATAAATTAGATATACACGGATAATAGCATGCCAATTAACAAAGTCAAGCAAGATTTACATAATTAATTATAGAGCACGCAACATGACAAAAAACAACGGAATACAGATCATACACAGCACCCCAAGCGATGGTAAGGGGGGAGACTCTGACTCTGGGGTTGGGTTTTAGTTGACTCCCACGAAAATCAAGAGTAAATAATCAAATATGAGCCTACCGCGACAAATAGATACCACCGCACCAACATACAATGGATGCAACGGCAACAATTTCCCCCATGAGATTGCTAGTCAACTCACAGAACACCTCGCTAAACGCAACGAGGGACGAACCAGCGCGTTCACTCTCGATAAGGCCGAGATCATTATTGACTCGCTAAGGGATGGCAGCACAGAGCAGCAAGCGTGCGATAATGCAGGAGTTAATAGGCTGACATTTAAAGCATGGTGCCGCTTCTCTCCAGAGTTTTTGTTGGTAGTCACAGAGGCGCAAGAGGATCGGGCTGACTCAATGGTCGATAACAGCCTCATCCTCCTGGCAGATGTGGACACCGAAGGCCGCGAGGCGATGGCCCGGCTGCGTAAGGCCGAACAGATAGCCAGATACCGCATGGACATAGCCAAGTGTCTGAATTTCAAGAAGTATGGTGACAAGCGGCAGTCTCTCAATCTCAATCTCAACGCTGATGTCACGCCCGCCGATGTCAGTAAGTGGTTCAACCCCTAACACTATTGGTATACATAATGGTAATTATCTATACCAATAATGGTAATTATCTATACCAACAACGCATACTTACACAACCAGTTGGATTCCTTGTATAGGCATCACATAGCAGGCACAGACAGAGTAAGCGCGGCGAGGCCAGCAGGAACGGGGGCGGGAATTGATGACCGGGGGGGGGAACAATCGTCAGGCTTCGCTAGCACCAGTGGAACCCCTCTTTGGCACGATGTAATTTCTCCCTAAAAGTCCGATATTCGCTTTACGCTTATTATATTGACTCTACGGTTATTGTATGTTATCGGTGATGACAGTAAGCCAATAACGAATACCGAAAGGGGTTAGTATGGAAACACAGATTATTTTCAAGGTATCCGAGAAGGACAAGAAGGCTTTGCAGGAGGCGGCGCATTTGAACCGTCTGTCTTTATCGGCTTGGGTACGTAATGCCTGTGTAGCAGCAGCCAGTGATCAGGGGGTGAAGATATGAAGCCCATTATCAGGTCTGAATCTGAAAAGGTTGTGGGGGAGGATGCAAACCACTTGCCTGTTGTGGAGTGTCCAGATATGAAGCCTATGCCTATAGCTGTTGGCGCGCGGATGATTGGCCGGCAGTGGTTTGGTTGCCCCGAATGTTCCGGGGAGTGTTTGCATGAAGTCAATGGGCAGGAGTATTACCATTTGATAACCTGCTCCCAGAATAACGGGATTGATTATGAGAAGAACCGACCGCCTAAAGATTTTGTACGTCCTTTTGGTAAAAGGGTTGATGCTTAATGCTGCCTCTCTTTCAAATATATGGATATCCTGATAATAACCAAAAATGCATGACATTTTTCAGTGATGGCGATTTTCAGGAAGGTGTTTGGAACTCGGAAGAAAGTGAATGGGAGTCTTTTGATGGTCTTAGTCATTGGAGTCATGGTGTTATTCGATGGGAGCCTATCTAATGCTTCCATTATTCCAAACGTTCCAGCCTCACCCCGAAATATGTTGTTCCCGCCAACAATATGACGCGGACCTTTCTGTTTTCAAACATTCCCTTGGTATCCCTGAAGAAGCTTTCCACGTAGAAAACCATCCTGATTTTAAATGGAAAGCCTATTATCGTTTTGACTACCCCGAGATATTCCGGCACATAGCCAAGCACCCGAAAGAGGCCAGAGGGATTCTCCAGTCTCTTTGCATGAAGGATCGATTCTTCCTGGCGTACTTTGTGGCTGGGTGGGAGTCCGGCAGTGTTACTGGCAACAAGCCATATATCGTCAACCTATGCCGAGAGTTGGAAGATGGGGAGCAAACAGGCACTATCGATGTTCATGCGCGAGAGCATGGAAAATCGGCGTGCATCACCATTGCCGGGACGTTGGAGCGGATATTGAATAACCCCGAATGCACTACTGCTATATTTTCCTTCCGTAAATCGTCCGCTGAGAAGTTCCTTGAATCCGTCAAGCACATGCTGGAGTCGGACTTCATGAAGTGGTTGTTTCCTTCAATCTGTTATGAGAATACGAATCAGACCCAATGGTCTGTGCAAAACGGTATCCGGGTCAAGCGTAAGAACCAAGCGATGAAGGAACATACTGTTGAGGCTTTTGGTTTGATGGAAGGGATGCCGACCGGGGGCCATTATGACCATCGGATTTATGATGATATTGAAACAGAAGATATGTCCTCTTCTCCGGATCAGATGGAGTTATGCTTTCGTAAGTTGATGATGTCACGGTATCTGGGGCGTGATGGCGGGACCGAGCAGATCATCGGAACGTATTACTCACACTGCGGAACGATTGTTAAACTGCGGGATTTGAAGGATGTCAACGGTGATCCGCTTTATAACCTGAGACTGAAGCCGGGCACAGACGATGGTACGATTGCCGGCAAGCCTGTTTTCTTCTCCCAAGGCTACTTGGATTCAAAGAAGATTGACCTCCCTTCGTTCAACACTCAGATCCTTTGTAACCCAACGCCGACAAGCGAAATCAAGTTGAAGTTTGAGCGGTTCGTTGCTGTTCCACGGCGATCTTTACCAAAAGGCCGAATCAAGTTGATGATTGTTGACCCTGCTGGGGATAAGTCGGTTCAATCAGGAGTTGGTAACGATAAGTGGGCGCATGGTTGTATTTCGGTTGATCCTTACTTTGACGACATGGGCCTATCGGATATTTTCATCGAAGATATTATCTTTGGAGAAATGTCGATTGATGAAGCACAGGATGCCGCCGTAACGATGTATATCCGTAACGGCAGGATAACCATGCTTGGCATAGAGCGCGTTTCAACGGACTCGGCATGGAAACATATCAAGAACGCACTGGAAGCCACTAAACGATATTTGGAACTCCACACAAAGGGTAAATTTGGCGGGAACATGATGCTTCTTTCTCCTGCCGGACGTTCTAAAAATTACAAGATAGAGGCTAACCTATCGTGGCCTTTGAATAACGGGAAAATCCACTATGTTGACGATTTACCGGATGATGCGATAGCCGGGATCAAGTCGGAATGTGATAAATTCCCATTTTTCCATGTGGATATTCTAGACATGCTCTCGTATGTTTATGATATTCTTGCCGACCCGACGCTACCATTTTATTTTGGTCCAGAAGACGAAGAGGATGAAGACGCTAGGGATGAGTTGGGCGATTATGGCGGGAGATGTGCCACAACAGGGTATTGAGTTATTTCTTGACACAACCAAGTAAAAGAGTGTAAAGCATAAAAACATGATTCCAGACCTCAAAAAGCGCGATATTAAATGGTTGAAAGACAACTGCGGTAAGTTGAATATCGCCGATCAGTTTGAACTGACGACTCTTAACGCTATTGGGGCTGATATCGTTGAGCTTGTAGAGGTTGACCGCACCTCTCGTTCCGAATGGCTTGAATCCTGCGACAATGGCGAAAAGATTGCCATGCAGGTTAAGGAAGAGAAGTCCTTTCCTTGGCCGAACGCGGCAAATATCAAAGACCCATTAATGCCGGTAGCCATGATGCAGTTTGCTGCCCGAGCTGGGGCTGA
The DNA here is from genome assembly GCA_003153275.1 of Nitrospiraceae bacterium. GTDB lineage: Bacteria > Nitrospirota > Thermodesulfovibrionia > Thermodesulfovibrionales > UBA6898 > PALSA-1316. The sequence continues at coordinate 6,608 of PLXX01000148.1, forward strand.
AGTTGTCAGGGGCCGGGACGTAGTCAAAACCCATATGACCGGGGCTGATGCTACCGGTTTGAAGGAAAAACGGGCCAAGCGGGTGTCAACCGCCATGTCCTACCAATGCCTAACCCAGATGACTGAATGGATGCCTGGCACCGACCAGCTTCTTTCTTCCATGTCCGGTTATGGCATGTACTACAAGAAAACATATTACGACCCTTCACTTGGGAGAAATGTCTCGCTTGCATGCTCTCCCCGGAAGATCATCGTTCATAATGACGTAACCGACCTCGAATCCTCCGAACGAGTCACACACGAGTTTGAGTGGTCAAAAAACAAAGTAATCGAGCGCATCCGCGGCAAGGTCAAATGGGTTGATATCGAAGATAAGCTCAATACTGACGATACCCAACTGAACAAGTTTTTCGAGTGTGACTGTTGGTACGATCTTGACGATGATGGCTACAAAGAGCCGTACATCATCACCGTTCACCAAGAATCAGGCTCTGTTGTGCGTATTTACTGCCGGTTTGATGAAGAGTCGATAAGCAAAATTGACGACAGAGTTGCCAAGATAGAACCAACCCACACGATCACAGAATTCCCATTCCTCCCCTCTCCTGATGGCAAGTTTCACAAGATGGGATTCTTCCGTCTACTCGGCCCCTTGAACGAAGAAATCAATACCGTTCAAAACCAGTTGATCGATGCCGGCACATACCAGAACTCTCCACCGATCTTTGCCGGCCGTGGGGTAAAACTTCCGGGAGGTAATTTCAGGGCGGCTCCAGGTCGGTATATCCCCGTAGAATCAACTGGCGGAGCGTTGCGGGACAATCTTTTTATTCCCCCCACTCCCGGGCCCTCCACTGTTTTGATGTCTCTCCTTCAGCTTTTAAAGGATGATGGCATGAAACTAGCCTCTGTCTCGGAAACCATGATGGGGGATGAGCCTCAAGCAAATGTGCCGGCTACAACTACCCTTGCAATCTTGGATCAAGGTCTGAAGGTCTTCTCATCTGTGCTTGTCCGTCTTTATCGTGCGTTTGAATCCGAGTTCCGTAAGCTCTACCGGCTCAATTTCTTGTATATGGATGATATTGAATATATCAAAATCATCGATATATCGGTTGACGACCTAAAAGAACTGGGATTGACTGAGCATATTTCTGCTATCGGCGGTCAAGAGATTGTCAAAGCAAAAAAAGGTGTTCGAAAACTGGTACAGCTCGACTTTGACCTTGACGACTGCGATATTCAGCCGGTTATGGACCCCACGGCGGCAAGCGAGGCTATCCGACTGGCGCGCGCCCAAGCCATTTACCAAGCCGACCCGCAGAATCCGGCAGTGAAGAAGTACTTTTATCAGGTCCTTGGCGTTCCCGACAGGCTTATCAAGCTATTCGTGCCCGACCAACAGCCCCCAGACCCAAAAATGCTGATGATTCAAGCCAAAATCACCGAAATGCAACAGAACGGTCACATTGCGTTTGAAACACTCAGGAACAAGTCAGCCGAATTGGCGGTCAAAGAACTTGAAATATCCTACAAAATGGCGGTTTTGGAGTCTCAGAGTGTCTTAAACAAGGCCCAAGCAGAATTAGCCCTTGCCAACAGTGATTCCGTACAAGTCCAGATGCATATCAACGCTTTCCAAGCCCAAGTTGATCACCTCAATAATGAATTTCAAAAGCAGACAGATGCAATCAGGTTGCTGATAGAAGGAGGTCAACAAAATGGCGGAGATGGTGGAACTTCGGATGGAAACGGAGGAACTTCGGGTGTGGCTGAAAAATCGCCAGACGCGCAAGGTAATGACGTTTCTGGAGGAAATGCGGGACCAGATATTAGCGGATTGGTCGCAGGGTTGCTTCCCCCAGGGAACGGCGGAGGAGGTGGCGATGTGGACGGTCAGAATGCAGGAAGCCTTAAAGGTATACAACCTCATACTGGATCTTCCCAACTGTCTGCCGCAGAAGGAAAATCAGGAACAATGATGTAACAGGCCATAGGGCCGGAAAGGATTTTGAATGAAGCCTGTAGCAATCGGATGCCGTGTCATTATCGAGCTGGATGTAGTCGAAGAAAAAACTGCTGGCGGTATTATCATTACATCGCAGCGTAAAGAGTCCGATGAAATCACCTGTACTCTCGGCACAGTTGACCAAGTTGGCGAGTTTGCCTTCTGGAACAAGTACGACTGTAAAGAGGGCTGGCCTACGCCGTGGTACATCGTGGGCGACAGAGTGCTTATCCCTGAGCATGTGGGGCGGTTTTGGAAGGATGAAGAAACCGGCAAGACCTATCGAATAATGAATTGGGATGACGTCATATCAAAAGTTTCTTGACATTCATTCCGTTTGGTGACACATAGACAACGACATAGTTTTTCCAAACACAATCCCTAAGATGGGGCGTTTCTGAAAAGAGCGCCCCTTTTTCTTTAAAAACAGGCCGAAAGCGGCAGAGAGGAAACACAATGGAATTAGAAACAGGCAATAGCGCCGAATCCGCAAATCAAGAAAGTGCAGCAGCACTCGGAGGGGAACAAGCCCCGGTTGTAGATGAAAAGATCGTTAAGATCGCCAAGGCAGTTGGATGGAAAGAAGGAGGGCCGCTTGATGCTGAAGCCTTCCTTGAGTCAATGCCGACGCGTTTTCACGATCAGACGAAAACCATGCAGGAACTCAAGAAGTCGGTTGACGGTATCACCAAGCATTTTGCGAAAACGGTTGAAACACACGTCAAGGAACGTATTTCAGAGATGGAAACGGCCAAAGAGGCAGCTATCAAAGCGGGAAATGTTGAGGTAGTCAGGCAGATTGACAAGGAAATAAAGGAAATCGAACGAGAAGCGGTCGTAGACGTTGACCGCCCGGATATAGCGGACTTCAAAGAGCGTAATTCTTCATGGTTTGGCGATGATCCTGAAATGACGGAAGCCGCCTTCGCCCTGAATGCCGTTTACGCGAAACTTCATCCGACCGCAAGCGATAAAAAGGTTTTGGAATACGTTGAAACAAAGATCAAAGCAGCTTTTCCTGAAAAATTCACCACAGCGGAAGCAAAACCGGAAAAGGGCAAGCCAGAAGCGGCGGCAGTCGAAAGCCCTAATTCATCGGCTGGCCGTTCGGAACCATGGCAGGGGATGAAAGCCAAGATGAACGCCTTTGAGAAAGAGGCGATGACTGACATGCTCAAGCAGACTATCAACGGCAAGCCCGTTACCACGGAAAAAGCCTATATCGAATCACTCATGGCCGCAGGCGCCTTCGAAGGGAGAAAATAAACATGCGTACAGCGCAAAAAAGAGAAGTCGAACAATCATTCGTCATGCCGGGGCAGGAAAATGCACTTGACGCCCCAGAGCGCAAAGGATATGTCAGGCGCTGGGTAAAACACGATCCTTCAAACCCTGGCAACCTGGAAATATACCAGCGATATGGTTATACCTTTGCCAAGGACGAATTTGTTGCCAATACCGATGTTTCCGAAGGCCGCGCGATGGATACTCGGATCAGTCGGCCAGCGGGTGGCGGATGTACTTACTACCTGATGGAAGTCAGCAAAAAGCGGCATAAGGAAATCCAAGATTTCAAGCGCAAGAACAACGAGGAAATCACAAAAGCTCTCGGCGTCCCGAACAGTCCAAATGTCTATGCCCCGGAGTTTGGGGGGCGTGAACAATTGGGAGTAGTGGAAGAGCCGGAATAGGAGAATAACAATGGGTACCAATAACAACATTATTAACGGCTTCAAGGCGGTAGGAACGCTTACCGGCGCTCCTCTGAACTTGCAGCAGGCGAAGTTCGCCACTCTGGTCGGCGATACTACCCCGATCTACCCTGGCGACGCTCTCAAGCTGGTCGGCAGCGGGGTTGATCCCAACGGATTCCTGACCGTTGCCCGCGCAGCGGCTGGTGAAGTTCCGCTGGTCGGCGTCATGTCCGGAGTCGTCCCGGATGGAACCGACCTCACGGCGATGTATCGTAAAGCCTCTACTACAACCTATATTTACGCCACGGTGGACCCCAATACCATCTACGAAGCCCAGGCAAGCGCTGCTGTCGCCTTGGCCGATGCCGGGAAAACGTGCTCTCTGGTTTCCACTAATGGGGGCACCGCAGCAACCGGCTTATCAGGGATGCAGATCGACCAAAGCACCCTGACCACCAATACTTCAACCTTTGCCTTCAAATCCCTGGGATTCTCTCAAACGGTCGGCAACACTCCAAACGCCACGTATAACCGGCTGTTGGTCAAAATCAATAACCATGCTTACGCCTCTTCTGGCGTGGCTGGTGTATAAGGGGGCTGATAAATGAGCGGACTTATTACCACAGGTGCAATTCCCAAAAGTCTCTGGCCTGGCGTTTTTGCCTTCTGGGGAGCAACTTACGAACAACACGAAAAGCTGTATGACAAGATGTTTGATGTCGAGACCTCGAAAAAGAACTACGAAGAACTCGTAGCCATTGCCGGGCTGGGTTTTGCCCAGTTGAAACCGGAGGGGTCTGGTATCAAATACGACGATATGAAACAAGGGGCAACGACCCGTGCCTACAACCTGACCTATGCCCTTGGCTACATGATTACCGAAGAGGCCATCGAGGATAACCAGTATCCTTCCGAATTGAACATTCTGGCGAAAGACGCCGGGCGGACCCTGGCGACTTCCTGCACACAGACCATTGAGACCTTGGCCGCCAACATGTACAACAACGCCTTTTCAGGGGGCCCCACATTCGGCGACGGCGTTTCCCTCATCAACACGGCGCATCCAGGGGCAAAGGGGCTTTCATTCTCCAATACCCTCACAACTGCCGCCGACTTCTCGGAAGTAGCGCTTGAAACCGCGAATATCCAGATCAAGCGCTACAAAAATGACGCGGGGCTACTCATCAACCTTAAGCCGGAACGCCTCATTCTGCCCCCCGAACTGGAGTATGAAGCAAACAGGGTGTTGAATTCCGTGCTTCAGAACAACACGGCCAATAACGCCCTGAATGCCCTCAAGGCTTCCGGTGCCTATCCGAAGGGGATAGTTATCAACCCCTTCTTGACCGATGCAAAAACATGGTTTGTCCGCACTAACGTGTTGGCCGGAAAAGGAATGACCTGCTTCAACCGCCGTGCCCCCGAAATCAAGCCCGACAATGACTTCGATACGGGCAATGCAAAATTCAAATGCACCTTCAGGATTTCATTCACTAATGGAGATCCCCGCTCCCTCTTCGGCGTCCAGGGACCTTAACCAAGCCACATATAACATCAACCCTTTGCGCCCTCAGAAATGGGGGCGCGATGACAAGCGCAAAGGAGATAACAATGTCACGCACGCGGTTTAGCAAAGGTGTAGCAACAGCCTATACAGGCGAACAAGCCCTCTCTCAGTTTCCGTACCCCGATCCAGCCAAATGCAGCATACTGTTCAACGACTTTCATACCTATGCCGCCGGCGACTGGACTACTACCGACGCGGACTCCGGCTCTGTTGCTTTGGCCGCCGGTGATGGCGGCGTCCTTCTGCTCACAACTGGCGCGACCTCGGCGGATTCCAGTGTCATTACTCCGGTAACTGCCGGATTCAATCCGGTAGCTGGTTATGAAATGTGGTTTGAGACGCGCGTAGCCCTTTCCGATGCAACCAACTCGGCACTTTTTGCTGGGTTGATAAATCTGATAACCACACCCTTCACCGGGGGAAATATCACAGATGGCTTCTACTTTACCAAAGCCAGCGGATCAACTGCCCTCGGGTTCAATGCTATCGGCTCTTCAGTCGCTCTCACAGGGTTGACCTCAATTGCTACAATGGCAAACGCAACCTTTATCACTCTCGGGGTTTGGGTTGATACTCTCGGCAACATCAACGTCTACGTCAATGATAACAAGGTAGGCACAATCGCTGCGGCTGGTGGCTTCCCGGCTGTTGCCCTCGCCGTAACGCTTGGCGTCAAGACCGGCGGATCCGCGGCTAAAACCTTGTCGGTTGACTACATTCTTGCTTCCAAATTCCGTCAATAAGGGGGTGACTTATGAATCAGATAATCACCACCTTTTCGATCAACGAGCCGTACTACTTCACTGCCCTGATAGACATCGTTGGGGACGGATCCGGAGAAGCAGTCAAAGCAGTTGTTCTCGATCCCGCTAACCTAACGGGCCTGCCGACAAAGTTAGATATTGAGACAATCGACTTTGAATTGAACGGGTTCACGGCAAACCTCTACTGGGATGCTACCACCCCGACACTGGCCTGCGCTCTCCCTAACTATGACGGCTTTATCAACTTCAAGCAGTCTGGACAGGCAAGGCATAATAACGCAGGGGACGGGCGTACCGGCAAACTCACAATGGATACCTTTGGCATATCGCAGGGTGCAGCGGGAACGATCATCATCAAGGGGTATCACCGATGAAACAGCTCATCATCATAACGATAGCTATTGTTGCTCTCGCTGGCGTTGCGATTGCTGGCAGTATGACCAGGGATAGCAGTTTACAGCCTATCCAGGGTTTTGCTCCTGACCCCGCCAAGGATCTGAAACTGACTGTTGCAGGTAAAATAGTGGACATGTCGGGGGATGTTGCGTGGGGGGTCACAAATATCCCCCAGGGTTGCAAGTACCAAAACTTGAGCACTCCGACAGTAGTGGGATTCAAAAAACTCTTGAACACCGGGACCGATAGCCGGGTTGTCTTCCATCGGAAGCATGGTGTTTCCTTTGGCAATCATTCCTCAGCTTTTACTGGGTTTGCAAACTGCACGTCGGCGGTTTTGGAACGGCAATGAGTAAGACGTTTGCCAAGGACTTTTTGAAGCGGGGGTCGTGGAATGTAATCTGCGATCGGTGCGGCTTTAAGTTCAAGGGAGAAGAACTGCAAAGAGAGTGGCAGGGGTACATGGTGTGTGAAACGTGCTATGAACCCCGCCACCCGCAGGACTTCTTAGCTTCCAAGCCTGACCAACGACCAAAGCCGTACTATCGGCCCGAACCCGATCCGGAGTTTGTTGAATGAGCGAAACAGTTTATCAGATAACTTGGGGGCTACTGCTCAACAGAGCGTTGCGAATTGTGGGCGCTTATGACTCCGGTAAATTGCCTCGCGCCGAACAAACCAACGACGCCCTGCTTGCTCTGAATCTCATGCTGAAAGAATGGCAAGTTGACGGGTCCTTGTGGCTTGTTACTCCTTTTCAACAGACCCTTATTGCAAACCATATTTATTACGAACTCGGCCCTGGTGGAACAGCACAATACTGGCCGCAGCTTTCAACTACCGTTGACCGGCCCACAAGAATCAAAAACCTGCGACGCCTCAATAGTTCCGGGATCGAAACTCAGCTTGGCAGAGAAGGCAACCCAATATCGCGGCAAGAGTACATGCAGAAACCCAACAAGACCGTTACTGGCACGGTTGTGGAGGCGTATTACGATCCGCAGTTGGTCAACGGTATTCTGTATGTCTGGCCTGCGCCTGCTCCTGGGGTAACCGATGTGCTGATAGGTGACTGTGACCGGCCTATTCAAGTGCCAACCGTTGACACGGATACCCTTGATGTCCCACAGGAATGGCAAGATCCCATAACCTTTTGCCTGGCGGAGCGGTTGTGGTGGGAATATCCAGGCAATAGTGCAGACTATCAGCTTTTACAGCAAAGGGCCTTGTTAGGCAAACAAGCGGTATTCGATTATGACCGCGATCCTGCACCAACTCAGTATCAACCTGGAGGCGATTACTAATGTTCCCGCTTCCGATCAATGAAAAGCCTTTCTACAATACCGATGCAATAGCGGAGGCGCTGTCTGCTACGGACATGTTTGATTGCTATCTTGAGCCAGTGCCAGGAGTTGGATTCGTTACCCGGAGAAGGCCCGGACTCTTGCCTTTTACTGACACCCTGACGGGCACTCCTGGGGATGGAATATTCTGGTGGGATGCCGCGAATAAGTGTATCGCAGTTTCAGGGGGCAGGGTTTACGACGTTAATCAGGACGGCAGCATAAATGACATGACGGGCGATGCGCCTAGTATTGGCGTCCCTTGCATCTTCTCCGATGGTCAGCAACTTGACGGTACGCCGTTCCTCTACATCGCCAACGGAAAATTGATCTATTCGATCAACGGGGCAGCTACTGTATCACCAACCGACGCAAATACCCCAGCCGCAACACACGTTGATTGGATAGATGACCATTTTGTCGCCAACATTCCAGGCACCCCCCGCTTTGTCGCTACTGATACAAATCTTGTGACTGGCCTTCTCGACAATACTTTTTGGTCGTCAACGATCAACCCTTTCCGTAATACGGCTCGTGGCGATAACATTAAAGCCCTCCGGACTTGTTGGGAAGAGATTTATGTCTGGGGCGGTGAAGCTCTGGAAGTCTGGCAGAATGATTACGTCACCCCCTTTTCCTCTATTCCAAGCGCAGAGGCGGAAGTGGGGCTGGAAGCTCCATATTCGATCTGCAGGACGAAGAATACTCTCTTTGCTCTATGTGTACTCGATAAGAAGCGCGTAGTTGTGGCCTTGCAAGGAAGGGCTCCTATGGTGGTTTCTGAACCTATTGCCGCCCTGCTTGCCGATATGCCAACTGTTTCAGATGCCATAGGGGATTTGATTACTGTCGGTGGGGTAAATATCTATCTTCTGTCTTTTCCCTCTGCAAACCAAACATGGGCCTACGATCACAAAAATGACGTGTGGTGCCGCTGGGGATATTACACAGGAGAAGGCGACGAAAGAGACAGATTCATCGGGCAACATTCGTGCTTCTGCAAGGCGTGGAATAAACACCTGGTACAATCCAGAATCGATGGCAAGATTTACGAACTCTCCCGGACGGCTTATGACGATGCTGGTACTTTGATGGTCCCTTATCGTCGTACTGGCTGGCTTGATGTAAGTGTTGCATCTGGCGGAGGACAGGCCGCGCCGACAGATCATCGTAAACGATGCCAACAACTCTATATCAAAGGGAAACCGGGGCTGAAATCGGATTCTTCAACCAAGCTCCTTATGCGTTACCAGGACGACGGACGGGACGAATGGTCAACTTACACGGAGTTGAATTTTCAGGGGGAATCAATTGAACGCCTTACCAGGCAAGGGACATTCAGAACTCGCCGGTATGAGTTTCGCATCCCTTCAGGGATTGACGCGGTTTTGGTATCAGCCAAAGGATCATTTGAGGAGCTGAAAAATTGAGCGTACTAGAAGCCACGACAAAGCAGCTTTTACCCAAACCGCCTCGGTTATTACCTGATGGGTCCGGTTACGATTGGCGCGAGATTGACCGCTGGTTTCAGAAGATTTACCTTCTTTTGGGAGCGCCTTCTAATCCTGATGCTTTCAATATCACTACAACGTTAGTTGGACTTGATACTAAAGTTGACAAGACTACCACAATCAATGGCCATGCGCTTGATAAACCAGTTATTACAGGTGTGTAAATGAACTTCATCCAAACATTATCCATCTGCCCTGAATGTTACAAGCGAATTCCTGCCGATATCGTTATCAGAGATGGGGCTGCATGGATGACTAAGACCTGTGATGTCCATGGTGATTTTGAAGCGCTTGTTGATCCTGATGCTTCGTTGATAATGCAGCACTATAATACGGGTACGAGAGGATTGAATAAGGCAGTTCTTGTGCCGATAACTCCAGAATGCAATATGTCATGTAGTTGGTGTTATACCAATGGCGTTAAAACTAAGATATGCAAGCCTGAATACTATGATCGAGCGATGATTGACTTGAAATTACAGGGCTTCACGTTTCTTGCCTCTGGTGGGGAACCAACTATCATGCCTGACTTTTTCGACTTCATATCAAGGATGAAACAACTTGGATGGCCGATTGTAACTATGTCGAACATGCTTAAGTTTGCAGACATTCGCTTCATGGAAGAATGTGCAACGATAGGTATGGTGCAGAATCACGTACTTCATGCTGACTTTTCAATGCAACATCCCAAAAACTATGATGGTGAAATCGCCGCGGCCAAATACGGGGCATTGTGCAATCTTGAGCGTCTCGGAATCAAGGCAAACTGCATCCAATTCAGCATCGGAAGCCTTGACGAATTACAGTATATCCGCAAGTTCTACGATGACACAAAGAACCTTTACAACCATATTCGGATTCGCACTTTGTTTGGTTTTTGGAAGGATGAAAGTGAAAAGATATATCTTAGCCAACTCTTTAATGAATTTAAACAGGTTTTTGGGGATTTGATGCCGGTTTTCACAAACGACTTTGAATCGTCAAACATTTATAGCCTGTATATGAGAGACACCAATTGCGGGATTTCCCTTAGTTCCGCGCCGACCGTCAATAACCTTGATGTGCTTTCCGCGCGCCGGCCAACCTTAGCAATGGCTCTTGACGGCAAATGCTACAGCCTCCCGGTTGCTCAGATCATAAGCGAAGGGATAGAAAAGGGATGGTATAACGGCTACAAAGTAGAGGTGCCAAAATGAGATGTCCTTGGAACTCAATGGATAAGGTTTTTATCCCACAGCCACGTTATTTTTGCGGAGCAGTTATCGCAGGGGTGATTGTGGGCGGTGCGGCTATAGCGTCGTCCGAAATATCAAAAAGTGGGACACAATCAGCGGTTAACGCGCAGAACAACGCCACGCTTACCCAGGCACAGACTCAGCAAAACGCTCAAAATCAGCAGCAAGCCAACTTCAATCTGGTACAGGGTCAGGAAGCACCTTACAGACAACTCGGGAGCGATAACGTAGGATCGTTACAACAGATGCTTTCCGGTGGTTACAACATGCAACAATCCCCCTCTGCTCAGTACGCCATGCAGCAGGGGACGAAATCAATCAACAGCAACATGCAAGCCAGAGGGCTTGAGGGAAACGCCGTACAACAGCTTGGACAGCTTTCGAGCAGCACAGCGGCAAGCGATTACTCCAACAGATTCAATCAGCTTCTTGCGGCTACCAACATCGGTTCAAATGCCGTTGCTATGACTGGCAGCGGCGTGAATAGCATGAACTCTAATTTGCAATCCGGGGCGAATACTCAGTCAGGGCTTTTGCAGTCGGCGGCTGGCAATTTGGGATCATTGGCAACCGGCAGCGCGAATACTGAATCGAACCTTATGATGGGCGCGGCCGGGAATATGGGAACTGCAATCAGTAATTCCAGTGGGCTCGGCGGCAATAATAGTTATCCAGGGATGACGTATAGCTCAAGCAACGGCGGAATGGGTGCGGGTTATACTTACAATGATCCATCACAGGTAGGTCCTCCGTCTTCCGCAGCAGGTGTTGCGATTTAAAGGGGTGATTTATGGCTTATGAACTCGGAGCAGACCCCTGGACAGCATATAACCAAGGGCAGCAGGCAGCAAACCAAAACCTGATGGCACCTATCCAGCGTCAATCCGCCCTTGAGGAATTGCAGACACAGAGGCAGCAGAACGCCCTTGGTGCGATCAAAGCTAACCAGGCACAGATGACCTATAGTGATACACTGGGAGCGCGGCAGGCCGCAGCCGGTGCTCAAGGGACACCGGCACAGACTGTAACGACGCAAGCTCCCCCCCAAACCGATCCGCAAGCCGCAAGCTCATTGCAGTTGATGCAGAATGGCGCATCGATGAACTTGACCGGGAATAACCCTAACAGCGACATAAGCAAGTTGGGGGCGAACGTTGCAGCAAATCCCGGTTTTGCAGCTTTAACAGGATCAGATAAAAGACTTGCCTCAATGCAGGCCGATCAGTCCGCACAACAGACGGCGCAGCAAGCCCCTGCGACTCAGCCGCTTATCCAGCCCGACACCAACGTCCAAGCCACGCAGACACAGACCACTACGACCCCGGCACAACCTCCAAACAGGATGAAAGCGCAGATTGATTATTACAACAGTGTGGGAAATGTGGACGCAGCGAATCAGCTTAAAACGCAGGTAATGCAGCAGGCAAAGAGTGCTGTTGATCTTAGCGGAAATGTAGCATCCGGACTAAAGATCATAAACGATGCAACCGGTGAAAACTTGACGATAGCCCATATGCCGGATTATGAAATTCTAAAAAATGGCGATCAGCCTGTTTCCTTGATCGACAAGGGAACCATGAAAGCATTGCAACTTCAGGGCGTGTCGCTTTCTGATGCTTATAAACAATCTCAAATCCCGTTGAATTTAGGTGGCAGCGGTCAGCAGATCATGGATTATCTCAGTAAGAATCCCATGAAAACGCCCTCAGATATTGCAGGGCTTTACAAGTATGCCGCTGAAAACAATATCCCAGTCAAGACGGTAGAACCTTTTGCAACGCTGGCACAGAAAGCAATTACAGAAACCGACGCCAACGAACGACAGCAGGCGGGTTTTGAACATTCAGACGCTTTGCAAATAAAAACGCAGAGTCATTCAGATGTTTTGCAGGCGCGCGGTTTTGAACATTCAGATGCAGTACAGGCTAAGACAATAGCCGCGGGCAGATTATATCCTGCCCTTGACTCCCAAAACCGTAATGCCCCTGTTATGATTACATCTGAACAAAATGGCGCATTTCCTGGTCGGTACTTACCTGCCGGTGCCGGCGCTAAAGCTCTTAGTCAGACAAACTTGCAAGAAGATATCAAGGGAACTATTGCCAATACGCGCAAATCTCTTTCTAACCTTGACGCAGATTTCACCCCGGCACAGGCGGCGCAGCTCAATGTCGCCATGCGGAGCAATAACCCCCATTCGGCGGTATCTGCATTTTATCAAAGCGGTATTGGCTCAACACTCACCCCGAAACAACAGGAATATATTGCAGACCTCCAGCAGCTTACTGAAAACGCAATGGCTATGCGCTCTGTTCTAGGTGCCGGTCAAGGCTCTGACGATCTGAGGAGTGCAATTACGGCAACCCTGCCAAACGCTACCACGCCCGACAGAAAAACGGCCTCAATGAAGCTCGATAAGTTTGAGGGAACAATTAACCGACTCAGCAGAGGAATTCCGCAAGTCAGCTTGAATCCGATGCCGGGACAGCAGCAAGTCAACGGGTGGGCGAATGTGCCTGAAGGTGCCACGGTTAAGGGCTCGGATGGAGTGTATAAAAAAGTGAACGGACAAAAGGTGAAGGTGCAATAATGCCTGGGGATACCTATACAATCGTTGACAGCGGTCAACCGGCGCAAAGCCATATGTATATGTCGCCTTCCGGCCCGCAACCTCCGTCGACTACTGCCGCGCCTGATAACGACACCTATATGGTCATGGATACCGGGACACCCGAGCAGCCGGGGGCGCAAGAGTCCATTAAAACCGGCGTAATCCCTACAGATAAATACAATGCGCCCACTCAATCGCCTACACTTCTTCCCGACACTCCTGAATGGGCCGGTAAGCATCCAAACCTTTACGGACTGTTGGGAGCTGGCCGGGCCATAGCAAGGACAGGCATAGAAGGTGCGGGGCTTGTCGGCGGGGAGGCATTAGGCGGCCCGATCGGTGCAGGGGTCGGTTTAGCAGCAGGGGCAAGACTGAATGAAACATTGGGTTTAAATGAAGGTCAACCTCAATTTGATTCTTCAGTTCCACAAGCAAAACAGAATTCCACTGATGTTGGGAATATGGTCTCTGGTGCCGCAATGACCCTGGGCGGCAAAGCTGTATCATACCTAGGAAATAAAGTTGCTCCTGTTCTTTCCGAGATGGCAAACAGTACTCCCCTTGGCAAGCTGATTACATCACCTTCAGAAGCTTATGAAGACGCGGCGGCGACCGTCAAGGATGCGGCTCAATCCCAGCTTAACGGGATTATAGATGATGGTATTAATGCTATCAGGCCAACAGTCAAGGGACGCAAGAACAGCTATACACAGATGACCGATGGTGCCGATAATGCACGGACTGCGGTAAAGCAGATCATCAATGAAAACGACGCTGGTAATTTACAACTCAAAGATCCGGGCACCGGGGAAGATGTCGATCATTCCTTACCGCAGACAGTTGACGAATTTGCTCAAGCAATTGACCAAGGGAAGAAACTGCTCTGGCAACGCGTTGAATCGTCCCTAAATGACGCGGAACAGTCAGGGACCACTATCCCCTTGACTCCGCTCTCAAAAGCTCTCATGGCTGAATCAGCAAAGCCAAAGTATGATTTACGCCCTGGTGCAAGGACTGAATTGGAAGGTCTTGCAAATAGGTTTGATAAAAGATCATCCGTTTCTCCTTTGCAGGCCGAAGATATGATCCAGGAGATCAACCAGACTCTTGCGCCGGCCTATGCTAACGGAACGGCCAACAGGACAGTTGACGCCCGGATAGCTCAATATCTCCGGGACGGTCAGGAAAAGGTGTTGAACTCTATCGGTGGGGATAGTGTCGCTCCCCTCAAAAAAACCTATGGGGCTTACAAGTCCATTGAAAAAGATGTTCTTCATCGGGCCATTATCCACAATAGGGCAAACCCTAATGGATTCTTTGACCTTTCCGATGTCTATACAATCCCGGAAATTCTCGGCGGGGTGGCTTCTGGTAATCCATTATCGGTTTTAAAAGGGACAATAGGGCTAGCAGTAAAAAGCGCGAAGGAAATAGGCAATAATCCTGATACCCGGATTAAGCGTATGTTTGACAAGGCAAATGAACTTTACAAACGTCCCGGTGCGCCTGCGCCGGTTGTTGCCACCGCGCCGGTTGTTCCCGAACCTCCAAAACCGTCTCGCATCCGGACGCCTCTACATCTGCCAAAAGGGCCAACAAGTTATTACGATAATACTTTAGGGGCAAAACGCCCCGAATAGGAGAATATGTGATCGATCGATTCTTTATCAGGGTATCGGACGCGCTTGGGACAAATACAGCCATTGTCTGTTTTGCCATGATTGCAATCATTCCCCTGTATTTCCAGCTACCCCACTCAATCATCGAGTGGCAGAACTGGCTTTCCCAGACATGCATTCAGTTGATCGCTCTGGCGGTCCTGCAGAAGGGAACGCGGTTAGAGAGCTCCAGGCAAGCGGCCTTGATCCTGGAGACTCACGACGCAGCTATAGCCATGCGGCAGGAAGAAAACGACCGTGCTGTAGAACGCCACAACGAAATGATGGAAGAAACGGCCATACTGAAACATCTCTGTGCTGGCTGTAAATACAACGCAGGGGTCAAGCAATGATCGGCGAGGGTTTCAATGCCCGGCTGGAGGCGATTCTGGACGCCCTCCCGGATGCGCCAGCAGGGGGAGGAAACCGCCGGCACGCACTTACAAAGCACGACATGCGGCTAATCTTCGATGCAATCCAGATATCAACCGAAAACCAAAAATGCTCTTTGAACTTCACTACAGATGATGCGATGGACTTAGCAAGAATGGTTCATGAGCGTAAAAATGTACTCAGGCTCCTTGGGATTATTATTTCCGGGCTGCTTATTTGGGTAGCACAGAGGGCGCTTGATTTAATGGATTTACATCCCAGCACATGGTTCAAGCATTGAGGAAATAACTCATGATTATGACCGGCAGCATACCAAAATCTTTATCGGGAGGTAAGACAATGAAAGCCAAAAAAATGACGCTCGGCAAGTGGGAAGGCTCAAAAAAAGATGATACAATCGACAAAAAAATGGGTTACAAGGAAGGGTCAAAGAAAGACAAAGCCCTCGACAAGAAGGCCGTTGCCAAGATCAATAAGAAAAAATAAGGGGTCATTTATGCGCCGGTTCATACTATCTATTTGCTTTCTGCTCATCTCGTGCGGTAGTTCTTTTGCCGCTCTGTATGGGGCTCCTTTTAGCTTCCTGCTTTCTCAAGTGAGGACTTCAGCGGGTGGGGCGCTTATAGGCGCCCAAGCCTATTTCTATGCAGCCGGTACGACTACCCTGCAAACGATCTGGCTTGACCGGGCAAAAGGGACTGTTGCCGCGAATCCCTATACGCTGGATTCCAACGCGACAAGCCAGCTTTACGGTGACGGTCTTTACCGTATTGTTATCAGGGATACCGCAGGCGTTACTCAGTATGACCGGGATAACATCAATATCGTTGATTATCTGACCTCCGGGCAGTACCAGGCACTTGATTCCGATTACGCGTCCCTAAATGCCGCCGTGACGGCTATCGGGCCGACTCCCACTACTTTAACCATTCGCACTGCAAATTATCCTGTTACCGCGTCATTAACAGTACCTCAGACGCTAACCTTACAATTTTTATATCCCGGTTCGCTAAGTGTCGGAGCCAATAATATCACAGTGAACAGCAATTTAAGCAACGCTTCTATCAAAGGAACAACAGCCAATATAACCTTGAATGACGCTGCAAATTTTGCTTTTGGGAACTTTAGCACCAGCGGGACGGTTGCCGGACTTCAAAACGTATCCCCGCGCTGGTTTGGTAACAACATTACCGATTATTCTGGCGCTCTTCAGAAGGCTCTGAATTGCGCAGTTGCATCCAATTCGGAGGTTTTGCTAGACAACAAAATTTATACCTATTCCACGTCATTAACTGCTAGTCAAAGAATCAAGATTAAGGGGGCAGTGGCTGGATTTCAATCTGTAGCCACTACTGTAGTTTCTGGAAGTGAGTTGCATTATACCGGAAGTGACTATGCTATTAAGCTTCAAAGTGTAGCTGCACAAGGTAGCGCTGCCGCAGCCAATTCTGAGTTCACAAACTTTGCATTAACAGGCACTTCTAGTGCTAAAGGCGGACTCGGTGTGAATGTCGGCTATAGCTCTGACACATACCGAATGTCAACTATCAACCTAAATGGAGTAGAGTTTTTCAACTTCATTAACGGTATCTGTGCTAATATACAAAGAGCTGATATTGTAAAAGTTGATAAGACTACATTTCTGAATTGTGGCGTGGCTTATCAGGGCATTCAGAGTAATTCCCTATCATTTACAGATAGTACGTTTAGTTATGCCTTCCTAGGGTTAAACCTAATTCAATCCGGTGGCAATACCGCATCGGGAACAACGATTCAGAGTATGAATACGTCAACTTCTATGTCCTCAATCGTAGACCTTTCCGGCGTTGCAACTCCGGACACGTATAATTACTTTTTAGGGTACACAAGCAATAATCAGATTTCAGGAATAGGCGTCCGGTTGATAGGTGCCAATTTGACCTGGACGGGCGGCTACATAGAAGAGATCGCCAACGTGATAGCATCATCATCGGGCAACTCTGTCTTTAATATGTCTGGGGTTTATGCAAATATACCTACAGGTGGAAGACTCATTGAAACTTGGGGCGACTACTTTGCAATTACACATAATACATTTAACAGCACTCCGTCAACGGTTCTGGTAGATTATCCCAACAACGGCCCTGGTGGCGCTGGCGTACTCGGAATAGGACACGGCTGGGATGTGTCAAACAACTTCCCTGAGTTAGCGGCAAGCAACTTTCAGGTACACTATCTTAGTAATAACAATAAGACATACTCGGAACCGTCAAGGCTGGAGTATGACAATATACTTGAACTTGGACGTACCAATATTCAATTATATGGCGTTTTCAGTGCCACATCTTTTAATAAATACATTCTTGATTATTTACCCTCCAGTGTAATTACATCCGGGGCGGCGTACTCTGAATATTTCGTGGCTGGCGGTATCTTATACGTTGAGCCTGTTACCCCTGGCGGAGGCGGAGCGTATGTCATTGTCCCCGGAGCAACCGATGTAACTGTTTTGCGATCTCTCGCCGGCATAACCGTGACGAATGACGGTAGCAATTACCATGTCACGAACACCACAGGATCGTCGGTTACAGTGAATATCAAGTTCATACACTGATGCCATGTGGGTATGCGAACATTGGAGTCCAGCCAAGGGCCACGGGAGCAAGTGGGAGTGCCGGGGATGCCGGCATAAGGAGATACGAAATGTCTGACAACTTTGAATATGCTCTGCCATTTATCAGGCAAAAAGAAGGCGGCTGGGTACACGATCCCGCCGACAGTGGGGCCGAAACCTACGCCGGCGTATCCCGCGCTAACTTCCCTCAATGGCGAGGTTGGCCGATCATCAACAACGCAAAGGCCGGCATGGTCCCTCAACCAGCTTACGGCACCACGGCCTATAGGAGCTGGGTAGCATACCTTGACAAGCTCCTTGCCGGGAATTTGACGCTTCAAAATGCCGTGGCTCAGTTCTACGAGCAAAACTTCTGGATGACTGCATGGGATCGGCTCGACAAGCGGGTAGCGGCTAAGGTTATGGATACCAGCGTGAACAACGGTCTCACATGGGGGCCGAAGATTCTGCAACGCGCTCTCGGAGTAATCGATGATGGCATTGTCGGGGCGATCACAATTGTTGGGGCAAATGGAATGGATACCGACACCCTGCTTGAAGCCATGCACCAGAAGCTCAAGCAGCATTACGCTGAGATTGTGGCAGCTCACCCGGGCGATCAGAAGTATCTTGACAATTGGGACGAACGCGCCGCATGGATACCGGCAGCCTAGACAGCCTCAGGGAGATTGCAGACGCTCAGAACAGGGCGTTCTGGAAAGCTGATTTTTGTGGTAGATGCACTGGCTGCGCTTATGAAAAATCGTGTCGGATACGGGAGATGATATGAAAAGACTGACCATCGCCACAATAGCACTACTCGCACTCTGTTGCGGCACTGCCCTTGCCGGATGGTCCCCGTGGTCTTGGTCGTTCAAGTGGGGGCAGTCTCAGGCGCATAAAGGTGGCATGTCCTCTATAGGCTTGTCGCTGTCTCTCCACTCCCCCTTGGTATCCGAAGCCGCCACCAGCCAGCCCCTTAGCAGTCTGGCTATGCTGCTTGCTCTCAACAACCCCGGATTATCGGCCGCGGGCGGTGTGGCTACGGGCGGCATCAATATGGCGTTGGCCCTGAATGCGCCCTCTATATCGCAGTTCGGATCTTACAATGTCGCCTTGTCGAGTATTGCGTTGGCGCTGTCTGGTAATGCCCCCGTTGCCTCACAGACTGGCTCAGCCGGTGTAACCCTTGGCAGTATTGCGATGATCCTATCCGTTGCTACAACCGCCAACGCACAGGAACTTGATCTTGGGAGCATAACCACGTTGCTGGCCTTGAATAGTCCTGTTGCCAGTTCCAGTTCAAGCGGGGCTTTGGCGAGTATTGGTATGGCTTTGGCGCTGAACTCTGTCGTGGTCACACAGGTGGGGTCGGGGGGTGTAACCCTCAGCAGCCTTAGTATGGCGCTGGCATTAAGCAGTCTGTCAATGAATGGTGTGGGTAATGCGGCTCCGAGCAGTGTCGGTATAGCGTTGGCCTTACATGCCCCGGCCGGGGCTGGCGTTGGTAATGTCGCACCAGGCAGTGTCAGCGCACTCTTGGCCTTGAACTCCGTTACCAGATCAGGGGCCGCTACGGGAATTAATCCCGGAAGCAAGAGTATGTCTCTTGCCTTTGGCAATATGTCTACATCGCCAAAAGCTCCTCCTCCTCCTCCTGGTTTCTTCTCCTTCGCCACTGGCACAGTGGGGGGCAACTCTCAGGGCTGGACGTGGAATAACGGGAACCTGAGTAATAATGACGGAGGCTGGACTAACACACCCGCATTAGGTGGCGTCTCGGCGTATATGGCTCTCGGCGGTAGTGACGATGGATCAAATTATACTGATGGTAACATCAGCCAGGGACTAGCCGTAACTAATGGTACTCTGTCATTTTCGTATTTTGACAATAATGGTCTTACTGGCTACGGCCCTGCAAACATGCCTACTATTACTTGTGACAGTGGGACTGTAACCCTTGTCACACCTGTTGGGGGAAAAACAACCAATACTGGAGTATGGTTAACAGCCACCTATACCGTTGTAGGAGTAACTCCTGGTACTCAGGGTATAGCTATCACCTCTGATTTTGGCACCACTGACGGAATAGCTATTCGCAACCTCCAGGTGCCAACACCATGATTTTGAACGCACTAAAATACTTGCTTTCCGTAATGCTGGTATTA
>PLXX01000113.1 GCA_003153275.1 Nitrospiraceae bacterium
TCCCGACGTTGGGGGCTGACGCGCCGATGATATATGAGAATTTGGTGCATTAAAGATTATTAGACCCCACATTTGAGCGCATGTCCAATGTGGCCCCCTTATAATCACAGGGAGCTACTCTGATTATTCTCGGTTACATTTATACCAGAAAATACGAGGACTGAGAGTCGGTCAGATCAAGTGTGCTGCCCGATAAATTTCGCCCTGTGCTATGCAAAAAAACAGATTTAAAAATCAGGTAAAAATCAGTGTTAAAGCGTATTAGCTAATTCGTGAGCCAAACAAAAAGGGCCTGAAAAACAGGCTGACAATGCCTGGACACACCTTTTGAACCCCTTTCTCGATGAAGGTTTCTGCCTGGAAGCACGAAAATAACCTGACGCCTCCTATCACGCCAGAGAGATACCGGAAGTGTGGGAGATCAGCAAAGTTGCAGGGCGGATTCCTCCAAAGTGAAAAAACGAGGCTACTGCTTCGTAGTATGCCCCGGGATGCAGTGTTTTTGAGGGCATTCTTAAGAATCTACCGATCCGTGATACAGTTTATAATATGAAGATCAGTGAGATAAAGGCCAAGGTATCTTGTCCAAGTCACAGGTCTATGATTATGCATTGAACCCTTATGTCGGTTGCCAGCATGATTGCATTGCAATACTTGTTATTGGATTTTGTCACGGCAACAGTGCTCGCCGGAGCTGAGGTCAGGGTCAGCACAGAGTGATGATAAGGATTCCCAGCCTCCGCCCAGAGCTTTGTATAAGGCGATGAGATCGGTTGCAATGCTGCGATCGCTCTGGACCAGTGCGTCTTCGGAGGCGTAAAGAAGCCGCTGGGCAGTGACAACGTTGAGAAAATCGGTCTGGCCCTCAGTATAAAGCTGCAATGACAAGTCTACGGCCTTGCGGTTGGCGATAACAGCCTCATTCAGCGCTTTACGGCGTTGCTGTTCCTTGCCAAACGCAATAAGGGCGTTCTCGACGTCCTGAAATGCTGCTAAGACTGTTTTTTGATACGTGATGAATGACTGGTCTCGCAGCGCCTCTTGCAAATGCACGTTAGCCGCAATCGCGCCGCCTTGGAAAATCGGCCAAGTCACCGATGGCCCAACAGTAGACGAGAGGTTTGCTTCGGTCCACCATTTGCGCAGTAAATTACTGTTCCAGTTCAACGTGCCGGTCAGTGAAAACTTCGGAAAGAAGTCAGAAACAGCAACGCCGATATTGGCTGTAGCAGCATGCAGTTGCGCCTCAGCCACGCGGATATCGGACCGATGGCGCAGCAGGTCCGACGGTAAACCTGCGGGGATTTGCGCTGGCACAGTGGGCAGGATGCCAGTCGGCGACAACTGTTTCAACAAATCCGCGGGCGGCCGGGCTAGCAGCACGCTTAATGAGTAGATAGATTGCTGCGCTGCACTTTCAAAAACCGGGATTTGGGACTCGGTCGTCGCGACATTAGAGTCGGCATTTGCGGCGTCGAGCGCACTGGCAAAGCCCACGGTCAATAGTCTATGAGTGATATCGGCGGTGTGCTGCTGGGATTTCAGGTTGTTTTGCGCAATCACGATCTCCTGCTGGTAACCACGGAGTTGGATATAATTAAGCGCGACTTCAGCGATGAGGCTGACCTGAACGTCGCGGATGCCTTCGAGTGCGGCCTGAATGTTGGCAGTGGCGGCTTCGACGCTGCGACGCTGGCCGCCGAAGAAGTCGAGTTCCCATACGGCATCAAAACCGGCTTGATAAAGATCTTGCTCGACCCCCTTATGCAATAGCTGGTAACTGCCGGAGGCAGTAACTGACGGCCACAAACCTCCGGCGACCACGCCCCGTAAGGCACGGGCCTGGCGTAATTGCGCCTCGGCGATTTGCAGATCCAGGTTTGTTTTTATCGCTTCCTCTACTAGCGCGGTCAAGGTCGGGTCCTTGAACTTTTGCCACCACTGCGTGAGGTCAGCTGGCTGCTCAGTGGCCACAACCAGCTGGTATGGCGGCGTTATTGCTACACCTGCCCACTCAGTGGGGACTGTGGTCTGAGGCGGATGATAATTCGGGCCGACCATGCATCCGCTTACGGTCAATGCTGCTATAACAACCGCCGCACCCAAGACGGAAGCAGACCGCCTTACTTTGTTTTTATTCATACGTTCCACCTCACTCATACCGAAGCGCTTCGATGGGATTAAGCCTCGACGCTTTCCACGCCGGATAGAAACCGAAAATAACGCCCACGCTGGCCGACACGACCACGGCAGCCACTATTGCACCTATCGAAGCTGAGGTTGGCCAGTGCAAGACCGAGGAAATAATATACGAACTGGTGCGGCCCAGGATGATACCCATCGTCCCTCCGAGCAGGCAGATTACTACTGCCTCGGTCAAAAACTGTCGGAGGATGTCTCCCGGTTCAGCGCCTACCGCCATACGCAGTCCGATTTCACGAGTTCTCTCGGTCACTGAGACGAGCATGATGTTCATGATACCCACACCGCCGACCACCAGGGAAATCATCGCAACACACAATAGCAGTTTCGTTATCATGTCTGTAGTCGAACTCATCGCCTTGGTAATTTCAGTCATGTCTCTGACATTGAAGTCATTAGGGCTGGAGACTTTGAGGTGGTGACGTTCGCGCAGCAACATCGTGATCTGCTGGATGGCAGAAGGAATACTGCTGCTTGACCGTGCGGCGGTCAGAATCTGGTCTACGTTGGCAAACCGGATCGGCTGTGGCGTGCTGGCCTGTTCAGTAGCCGATGGAACAGCGTACAGGAATGCTGAAACAGCTACATACGGATTATTTGACGACGAAATAGTCGTAGCGCTCTCGCTCTGAGAGGAGCTGCCGAGAGAGGTAGCCACCACGCGGTATTTGATCGTTGTCCACGGGGCCAGCAGGATATCGTCCTGGTCCAGGCCCATCATGTTTGCGCCTTTCATCTTCAATACCCCGACAACCTTAAAAGCGACGTTCCGGATGCGCACCTCTTTGCCAAGGGGGGAACGTCCGCCGAACAGCTCTCTCACGATTGTCTGACCGACTAGACACACCCGGTTGGAGTTGCGGACGTCGTGCTCGTCGAATGATTCTCCCTCCGCCAGCTCGGTCCACTCGCGCACTTCAAGAAACGAAGGCGTTGTGCCATAGATATATGTCGGCGACCAGTTGCGGTTTCCGTATACTATTTGAGTCCGGGCGCGCACTATCGGCGCCACGCTGGCAAGGGAAGGGCACTCTTTGACGATTGCATCCGCATCCTGCGGGGTAAGAGTCATTAGGCTGCCGGCTCCGAAGTTGATGCCGCCGGTATTTGCGGCCCCTGGAATGATTACCAATGTATTGGCGCCGATGCTGGCCATGGTCTTCCGGATGGCAATGGTCGCACCGTTGCCGATCTCCATCATCGTGATCACGGCTCCGACCCCAATAACGATGCCAAGGGTAGTAAGCAGCGTGCGAAGGACGTTGCGTCGGAGCGCATTCAAAGCAGTTTTCATGGTTATGTATAGCTTCAAGTGGCACTTCCCGCTTCAACCGGCTCACTATTGTCTTCAAGGAGGCCGTCCTTGATGCGAATGATCCGTTGCGCCCACTGCGCCACCTCCTGGTCGTGTGTTACAAGTATGATAGTGATGCCGTCTACGCTGTTGAGCTGCTGAAACATCTGGAGAATTTCCTTGCTGGTGCGGGAATCAAGGTTGCCGGTCGGCTCGTCGGCAAGGAGTATGCTCGGCTGGTTGACTAGCGATCTGGCGATCGCCACACGTTGTTGCTCGCCGCCGGAAAGTTGCGACTGTTGGTGGTCAATGCGGTCCGCCAAACCTACTTTGCGCAGCAGGTCGGCGGCGTGTTGTCTCTTTTGCTGCTCGCTGAGGTATTCCCTGGAGTAGGTCAGTGGCATCATGACATTCTCCAGTGCTGTCGTACGCGGCAGTAGGTTGAAGCTTTGAAAGACGAATCCGATTGTCCGATTTCGCAGCCGAGCATACTCTTTGGCGGTAAGCTTGGAAATCTCCTTGCCGTCCAGCCAGTATTCACCGGAACTCGCATTGTCCAGGCAACCCAGGAGATTCATCAGCGTACTTTTACCGGAACCGCTTGCTCCCATCAGCGCAACGAGTTCACGGCGGGCAATACTTAGCGTTACCCCCTTGAGCACCGGTACCGCAACCTCGCCGAGATAGTAGGTCTTGTGAACGTCTTTCAGTTCGATCAAGTCCATGATTCGTTGCGATTCTCCATTAGCGTCCACGTGTTGCGCCGGGATTGTCAGGACTGGTTTGACCCGTTTGGCCCTGCTGCTGTCCGCGACCGAATGGTTGAGGCATAAGCGGGCTGCGCTCTGCAGAAGTATTAGCTTTATCGTCTTTTGTGGTTTCTCCAATGACCACGACCATGCCGTCGGTCACTTCTTTGCCGGTGACCTCGGTAAGCGCGCTGTCCGTCAACCCGACGTTTACGTGAATGGGGCGGACAAAGTTGCCTTGATTGACCCATATATTCCCCTGAGGCTGCGTTGACCCGGCAAATTCGGAGTCACCGCGCCTCTCTCTTTTAGAACCCTGCGCCGTATAGCGTTTTTTGCGGGCGTCCGGCGCAATCTGGTCCGGTCGTGGCGACCAGCGTAGCGCCGTATTCGGGACAAGCAACACGTCCTTTTGTTGGCCGGTAATGAACTTGGCGTTGGCTGTCAGATATGGGAGCAGCTTGCCGTCGTCGTTGTTGGTATTCACCTCGACCGTGTAGGTCACTACGTTCTGTGTCATAGTTGCGTTGAGGCGAATCTTCCCGACCTCACCTTTGAATTCACGGTTGGGAAAAGCGTCAACGGTAAACGTAACAGGCTGGCCCAGATATATGCTGCCGACGTCAGCTTCGTTGACTGAAATCCAAACTGTAATTCGTTTGAGGTCTTTTGCCAGGAGGAACAGGCTCGGAGCACTCAGGCTGGCTACCACGGTCTGGCCTATGTTTACCTGCCGGTCGATAATCACCCCCTTGACCGGCGCCTTGATGGTACAGTATCCAAGATTTATCTGTGCCGTGTTCAAAGCGGCCCTGGATTGTGCCATTGATGCTTTCGTCTGCTCCACGGCAGCCTCGGCCGCAGCCAGGTTCGCCTTTGCAACCTCGTAATTGGTATAATACTGATCGTAAGTGCTTTGCGCCAATGCGTCCGAAGGGCCAAGTTTTTTCGCCCGGTCCCAATTCTGTTGGGCAAGCAGCAGATTCGCTTTCACCTGGAGAACGTTGGCCTCGGCGCTGATTTTATTGGCTGTAGATTGTTCTAATTGTGCTTTGGCAACGTCCCGGGCTGCGACATACAGTGAATCATCGATGTTTGCCAGTATGGTGCCCTCCTCAACGACGGAAGCGTAGTCAACGGTTTTGCTGTATTTATCCTTGCCAAAGCTTTTAATTAACCCGTTAACCTGCGCACCTACGATCACTACAACCGTTGGCTCGACCGTACCCGTTGCGCTGATTGTGGCCAGGATGTCGCCACGCTTCACCTGTGCCGTGCGAAACACCGCATCCTGATTTCCCCTCGACCGCAACCACCAGACGCCACCTGTAGCAATCATGGCAAGTGCCACTATTATGAGGATGGTGATTCCGAGTTTTCGTCGCATAGTTATCTCTCCAGTTTTACAGATTTGACACCACTGCCGCACCAACTCTTACATCAGCTGAAAGGGTCCAAGAGCGCAAAATTGTTTTCAATTCTTCACAACCACGGGGAAGAGTTCTTCTTGAAGTCCATATCATCCTCTAAAAACCACGCATTCCACCAGTGCGGGTCCCTCTACCGTGGGGCATGTCTTTCTGCTGAGACTTCTCACTCTGTTCTTGGTGGAGTTCTTCGTAATCCTTCATCTGCTGTTCCGTAAGAATCCTCCCCGACTGCATGCTGGTAGACCATTTAAGTTCCTGTAATGCGCTTTTCTTCGTTTTTGCATCCAGTGACTCGCTTGCTACAATCTCACGGTGCTTCTGTATGCTTGTCTCTATAATTGGCCTAACTTTTGTTTCCTGATCTTCAGTCAGATTGAGGCATGTCTTTAATTGAGACATTATTTGCTCGCGCGATTTATTAGTATTAGAGGAATCGCTGGCCAAGGCCATCATCGGTTGCATCATGAAGGTCGTTGAAAAGAACAAAATATATATGTAGCAATAGCAAGAGATTTAGGAAGAATCCAATTACGTAGAACAAATTCGATGCCTCTTAACGCTGCCATTGAAGCCTCCGTCATTAAATCATTGTTCATAAGAACTCTCTCTTTAATATGACTTTTGTCCATGTCCTATATCGTATAGATGCTGTGCTAAGTCACATTTGCTTTGACGATACTGCAACCCTCGCCGTTTATCTGATCTCGAGTAAGAAACTCTTGATTGCTTTATACTACCTGTCAGACGCTAAAAACAACCAAATAGTTACAAATATGGACAAACCGGGCACTCGAGTCGATTCTCTGTGTCGGTAGTTATTCTGGCCGCGGAAAGCAGGGCTACGCTGTTTTAAGCCTCCTTTTTCATTCCCCTGACCTGCCTTCATATCCTCACGACTCCTTAGACCTACCCGACCTCAAGCCACTTGCGAGCTAGGCCATCGATGATGTTTAGCCGGGTTCCCACCCAGTTTGCGTTCAGTTCCTCTATTTCGCAAAGCTTCTTCTCGTTTTCCAGCGTCGTCTCCTTCCGAGTTTATTATCTCACGAAAGGGGTATGAAGTGGGCGGGCGAAATTGATTCACGATCAACTGAACGCTTACGGACAGGGCTACAATCAGTTGCTCCGGTTCGGCAAGCTTTAATAGCTCCAGATTCCTTCTGAACTCCCCGGCCGCCATCGTAGCGACGTCTCGAGAAGTCAAGTGAACGCCAGTCCAGTCCCCGATCTCGGCGCGGACTTTGCCGTTTAGCAGTCTACGAAAACAGTTGGCTGATTTGTCCCTCACATCAGATTCTTTTCCCTCGAGGAATATTGCACTTAGCAACGTCTCCTTCGCAAACTGTGCGGGCGAGTGATCCAGGGAGGTGCAAAGAATTGTGATGGGTGCAACATGCCTTTTCCTCCGCATTCAAGTCGATCCCGATGTGGCAAGACAGTATGGCTCCCCTCTCTCCGGTGAACGGCCTCACTATGAAATATGGGCAGACTTTGTTCATGGCTTATTAAATATAGACGTTCAAGATAGGTGGAGGGTTACGTTGACCAACAAATGGTGGGCGCCGAAGGGTTTACTAAAGATATGTTTAGTTATCCGTGAGAGACTGGTTGAATTGTTGAGGATTGACATCGGATGTCAATAGTGGACATCAAACCTTTCAAGCTGCCAACGTTCTGTATAGAATTTCTGTTCATATACCACAGGGGGTAGATACCCCAGTTTTTTCTGCCTTCGCTGCCTGTTATAGAACATCTTGATATATTCTGTAATATCCTGTATTGCTTCCTGCCTGGTCCCGTAACGCCTATGATGAACAAGTTCCGGCTTCAGCGTTCCCCAGAAACTCTCCATAGGTGCATTGTCATAGCAATTCCCTTTTCTACTCATTGATGCCGTCATTCCGAATTGATTAAGAAACTTTCTGTATTCATGGGCACAGTACTGACTCCCGCGATCCGAGTGATGAGTCAGGCCCCTTTCCTGGACGCTTTGCTGCTACGGCCCTGAATAAAGACTGACTTACAAGGCTCTTCGTTATACGTTCTCCTATTGCATATCCCACTATCTCTCCGTTAAAAAGATCCTTGTGTGCCGCAAGATACAGCCACCCCTCATCGGTCCAAAGTAGAGTAAGAGACAGGGCGTAGTCGAACTATCTCACTGTCTCTCCTCTCCGAACTGTACATGCACCTCTCAGCCCATACAGCTCAACATTTAAACGTTGCTCAGAGCAAAAGCTACTTCAGCGTAAAAAGATTCATACACATTCCGACTTTCGTCAGTCTTTTGCACATACGGATTCATTGATGGATTTCTCCATCTAAATTGACATTTTCGGCGCGACACTAATCTTTCTATCGACACTCCGCATTGTCTGCCCATACCATTTCGACCAAAGAGAGTCCACGTTTTGGCCGTGCCTTTTCCCTTTGATCTAACCCATTGACGGATTAGATTTTTCAGGGTAGTCTTATACTTCTTGGCCAACCAGTGTCCCTGCTTCCAGAAAATGATTCTATCCAGCTTGCTGTAGATGGTTGCGGTATAGTCAGTAAACTGGTAGAAATGAGCCCAACCTGATATTTTCCGGTTAAGACTTTCGACCATGTCAATTTTATTTACGCTGTAACTGCCACTCAGTTCTTTCACTGGTTTGTGGATGAAGCCTTTAGCTTTCTCTTTTGGTATCATAGTCAACGGTCGCATTGTGCCCCGTGGTCCCCGTTTCCTAAATAATGCGGTGTCCCAGAAAAACAAAACCGTCGTTGACGTGCGTAATAACTGCCGCCCTTAGTTAATTTCAGCGGATGCATGTTTGGTCTGGGAATGCCCGAATTGGTAATAAGTCTAGTGGTACTAATGGTCTTTTTTGGTGGCGGCAAATTATCTGAACTGGCAAGAGGCATCGGAAAGACAATAAGAAATTTCAAGAAAGCAACGATTGAATCTGACACAATTGATGTTACTCAGAAGCTCAGGATATCGGAAGACAGATCCGTAGGAGAAGAGAAGACTGCGGGCATTATCACTTTTTGACTCACTGATTCACAAGTGACGGGGATCGCCTTGTGTTTGACGGAAAGGATTAACTGGTTATTTAATTGGATTTCAGGAGCTGATAATCATATTTGTTGTAGCACTGCTGGCATCATAGTTGGAACACCTATTCTGGATATTACGCTTCCGATCACCACGACCAAAGTAACAACAACGCACGCAAGAAGAACGACCTGAGAGCTGAGACTTGCACTGTTACTGAGTTTGAATTTCGTCATTTTCATGCTTGACCGGCTCATTTCTGGATTCTGATAATAAATTTATTCATAGCGCAAGCCTGAGCAGAGAGCAAACCCATTACTGCGAGCACCAGTACCGACATGAGTTTGGTTTTCATTGTGCTCCTCCTAAAAATTGAATTGCTAACTGGCCTGCTAACTTAAAACATAAAGAGAGCAAAATGGCAAGACTCAAATTGAGATATGTTATGTTGAGATAAGCCTCTTCAAGGGGATGAGGATCGACTTCAGCCGCCAATCCTGGACATGTTCTTAAGGGAAGACAGGTCATCCCTTTGATTAATATTGTGACCCTCGGGTTTGACCTGGATCGAGAGACGAAGAAGGCGCTCAATCTCCTTGTCAGACGGCTGCTTCCTGAGTGCAGGCTTCAGATCTATTTCTGTTTCCGAAAAAAGACAAGGCCTTAGTCTTCCGTCGGCAGTGAGCCGCAGCCTGTTACATTCTCCGCAGAAATGGTGGGTCAGGGCGCTGATGAATCCGATTACCCCAGGTGCGCCGTCAAATTTGAAATACTTCGCAGGCCCTCTCTTGCGAAGCCGTACTGGCATCAGCGGCCCGATCTTTTCAACGGTTATTTTGAGTTCATCGGAAGAAATATATCTCTCATCGTTCCAGAGGTCTCTCGATCCAATAGGCATGAATTCGATGAATCTTACATGGCGGGGCGTTCCGAGGGTCATGCGCGCGAAATCAGTTATCTCGTCGTCGTTGATATGGCGGATCGGCACCATATTGATTTTTATCGGCAACAATCCAGCCTCCTCTGCGGCATCTATGCCATTCATAACAAGGCTAATGTCTCCTCCACGAGTGATTTCTTTGTATCTCTCCGGCCGGAGGGTATCGAGGCTGATATTGATCCTGTTGAGGCCTGAGTCAGCGAGTCCTCTTGCGTATTTATCGAGTAGCATGCCATTTGTGGTCAGACTGATATCCTCGATGCCATTTATGGCCTTCAGAGAAGAAATTAGGAAAAAGATATTTTTTCTCGTCAGCGGTTCTCCACCGGTGAGGCGTATTTTTCTTACTCCAAGGGATGCAGCAATGACGACGACTCTTGTAATCTCCTCATAGGTCAATATTTCACGGTGATCGAAAAGCTGTATGCCCTTTTCAGGCATGCAGTATATGCACCTGAGATTGCATCTGTCGGTGATCGAGATGCGCAAATAATCAATGACCCGTTCGAAAGTATCTCTGAGTTCCATTTATGCTCACTATCTTACCATCCGTTTCTTTTTTTTGGAAATCAGGTAAAAATGTTCTTGTTACCATTGTGAGCTTTATGGTACTTTAAAAAAATGAACGGAAAGATAGTATCGCTGAATATAAGCGAAAAGAAGGGTGTTAGGAAAAAAGCGGTAAAAGAGGTTTGTTTAAAAACGGAATACGGCATCGAAGGAGATGCCCACGCCTCCTCTGAATGGCACAGGCAGGTGAGCCTTCTTGCTGTCGAGAGCATTCAGAAGATGCGGGACAAGGGACTTGATGTAAAACCGGGAGATTTTGCGGAGAATATTACAACAGAGGGGATCGACCTTCCTAGTCTTCCCGTCGGAACACATATGACGATCGGAGAAGATATCAGATTGGAAGTAAGCCAGATCGGGAAGGAATGCCATACGCGCTGTGCAATTTATTATCTGGCCGGTGACTGTGTGATGCCGAAGGAGGGTATCTTCGTCAGGGTGTTGAGGGGGGGCGTCGTTAAGGAGGGGGATCAGATAGTGGTAATCCTGTAGAATGAGAAATCTGGTTGCGTATTCGGTGAGAGAAAAAGACCCTCCGTCGTGAATAAGAAGTACTATGACTGCCAAAAATTGTTTTCTGCTGATCCTGACTACTTTTTTTTGGCTCATCGTGTAATCGTGTGGGTCATTTAATACCTGAATCTTGCGCTGCAAAGAAGGAAACTATAAGGGTTACACTGTAAATAAAGGATTCGCCCAAGAATCTTTACATTACAGGAGGTAACCCAAATGGTTTACAGACAAATTAAGGATAACGCGGGAAGGCCTATAAATCAAGGGGAAACAGAATGCCCTGCGAAAGCTACAAAAATCGGGCCTTCGACAGGGTACGAGTATTGCAGTGAGCGGCTGAGCCCGTTTGGGGGAGCTTTGAGACTGGTGAAGTTTATGGACCTTGTGCAGTTCAGGGAGATATTTGATGCCTTTTATACGTCACCGGAGCGGACCCCTGACATGGGTTACCACGACATGATATACGGCATTCTCCTTTTGCATTTTATCGGTTTCAACAGGATATGGCATTTCCAGTATATACGGCATGATCCAATGCTATGCTCAATATTCAAGGTGGATAAGCTGCCCTTTGTAACGACATACTGGAGATATGTAGATTCACTGGGTATCAATCAAGGGAAGTCCTTGCTGGATGTGATAAGTGCGCTTAGGGAGTGGACGTGGCAACTTTGTGAAATAAGCCACAGCAGGATTCATATCAATATCGATACGACCGTAGAAACCATCTACGGCAAGCAGCAAGGCGGGCGCAAGGGGCAGAACACGAAGAATCGGGGCAAGGAAGGGCTTCGTCCGGTTTTTGTTTCATCGAGGAGACCCGCGAGTACATAGCAGGGAAACTGCGGGCAGGCAAGACGATCTCTGGGGAGGTGGCGGCGGCCCTTATCCGATCGTTCAAGAAATATCTGCCTGGCTGCGTAGAAGAGGTGATACTTCGGGTCGACGGGGAGTTTATCAGTTGGGATGCTGTAAAGGCCGCAAATGAAGAAGGTTACGATTTTATATTCGGCAATAAGGAGTGCAATCCGCCACTTGAGACCTCCAATTGGTACAAGGTAAAACCAAAGGACACGACTGAATGTAAGGAGATCATGTATCAACCGGGAGGCTGGGACCGTCCCCGCCGGTTTGTAGTCATGCGCATACCGAAAGAAAAAGCCGGCAAGGGCGAATGTGTTCAGCTTGAATTGCTGGAAGACGAGCAGTACAAGTACAGGATATTCGTTACCAGTCTCAAAGGGAAAGCCCATAAGGTGATAGAGGAGTATGACAAGAGGGCAGATTGCGAAAACCTCATAGGAGAGTCCAAAAGAGAAAGTCTTGAAGCAATCCCCTCGCACAAGGTTTCCTGAACTCAGGGGGAAAGACCTTTTTTGCATTCGCCGGTTCCAAATCGAACGCCGGCAAGCTCCATCCGGACTACTTGCTGAAGATTATGGATATACTGGGGAAAACTTCTCTAGTGCGTTTCATTATAGATATAGCCACAACAATCAATCGAGATGGTCGAAAAGAAGATCGTTGACGGAACAGCAGTCGAAAGCATTCTGCGAAAAAATCCGGAAAAACATCGATAATTTATTTTATATGTCCATTGCTCAGTGCCTGCTAACTTTTGTCTAGAATTCTCCTGCCGAACATAAAAGGGAAACGATAAAAAAGGATGTTTCAAGCTTGACGTGATTCAATAATGCCCAAAGACTGAAAATGACAATGAGCAGTGGGCGTATTCCCTGCACTTGTCGAGGGATATCTTCAATTATCACATGAAATTTATTATCAAATGTAAACGGAAACAGGATATAATTTAATAAACATGAGTGATTTACCAATTGATATACACTTTGAGAGGTTGTTACATCAATCCGTACAAATCCACGGGCATCTCTGCCCAGGGCAAGTGCTTGGCATTAAAATGTCTATACTCGGACTAAGAGAAGCCGGCATTAAAGACCCTAAAGGTAATGACAGGAAGAATATAATTATTTTTGTCGAGATGGACCGGTGCGCTACAGATGCTGTCCAATCTGTCACCGGCTGCAGTCTTGGGCACAGGACGATGAAGTACATGGACTACGGGAAGATGGCTGCAACGTTTGTAAACCTTAAGACCGGTAAGGCTATAAGGGTCCTTGCAAACGAGGGGGCACGGCAGAACGCGAAGGAATATTTCCCGGAGATCGAGAATAAATATAAAGCTCAGCTAGAGGCATATAAGATCATGTCTGATCATGATCTCTTTGATGTGATGGAAGTCCATGTGGAGATAAATGCCGAAGACATGCCGGGAAGGCCGCTCAATAGGGTCCAATGTGAACACTGCGGTGAATATGTGCAGGATTCAAGGGAGGTCAACACAGATGGTAAGGTATTGTGCAAACCTTGTGCAGGAGGTGGATATTATGCAATTTCAAACAAATCTGCTAGTTGATGATAATGATATTCCCCTCAATGCATTTAGTCAAAACTATATTGGAAATATCCTGAGGACTATTGTTTCGTCTCTCGATCATGACTCGCAGGGTGTTACTGTGCAAATTGATGATGAGGTGTTCCGGCTTTATACTGAAAAAGGGGAGCTCCCCGTATTGAGTGAGTTCAAAAAATGCTGATCGAAAGTACAATTAAGGGGATATTATCTCCGCCGAAGGGTATCTTCTGGCTGCAGCATATGACCGCTATGACGAAGAGAGCCATGGCCGTCTATTCACTGTCGGAAGACATTGACGGCTTTGCGAAATAATTTTTTAATAGCTGGCGTTATGCAAAGGAGTCATAACGAAATGGAGATCAGATCTAAACTGTGGATAGAGGTTAATGGCGAGCCTGTCTTCGGCAGGGGCAGACGGTTCCTGCTTGAGGCAATCGACAAATATGGCTCCATAAACCAAGCAGCAAAGGAGATAAATATATCTTACCGGAGGGCCGGGGGATATATTAAGGCCATGGAAGAAAGGCTTTGCCTAAAGCTTATCGACCGACAGACCGGCGGAAAAAACGGTGGGGGTGCCATCCTCACGGAAGAGGCAACGGTTTTTTTGAAAAGCTATACGGCACTAGAGAATGGAATGCAGGAACTCGTTGATAAACGCTTTAATACAGTATTCAAGACAAAAAGACAGTAGGAGGGTGCTATGTGTGAAATATCCTATGAAAACAATAGTCCCGGCGTAATAAAGCTGCCTACTTCAGAGGCCGTGGGAACAGTCCTTGTCCATGACATAACAGAAATCCGTCCTGGTGAATTTAAAGGGAGGGCCTTTAAAAAAGGTCATATTATTCGCAAAGAGGATGTCTGCCATCTTCAGAGGCTCGGCAAGGAAAATCTCTACGTGCTGAATATCAACGATAACGAAATTCACGAGGACGACGCAGCCTATGCCCTTGCGAATGCCCTCGTGGGTGAGGGCGTAAAAATCGAGGGAGAGCCCAGGGAAGGCAAGATAAATATCATTGCTGAGAGGGACGGACTCCTCAAGGTAAATAAAGACGCTCTTCTCGAATTCAATATGCTGGGTGATATCATGTGCGCAACAGTCCACAGCAACACGATAGTGAAAGAGGGTCAGACAGTTGCAGGCACAAGGGCAATTCCCTTGATTGTCAGGAAGGACGTCGTACAGGCAGCAGTGCGGATTGGAAATCAAACCGGTCAAATCATTCAGGTCAAAGAAATCAGAAAGCCCAGGGCAGGTGTGGTCATCACAGGAAATGAGGTCTATTACGGCAGGATAAATGATGCCTTTGCACCTGTTATAAAAAACAAGATAGAGGCAATAGGAGGTGAGATAATCGGCGCCTACTATGCTCCAGATGATGAGGCATTTATAGAGGCAAGACTCAGGGAATTGATACATGCCGGGGCTGATCTGCTCATAACCACCGGCGGCATGTCTGTTGATCCTGATGATGTGACCAGGTTTGCGATAAGGAATCTGGGGGTTTCGGCCATCACCTACGGCTCGGCAGTTCTGCCCGGCGCTATGTTTCTGGTGGCGTATCTCGGCGCTGTTCCCATCCTTGGCATTCCGGCCTGCGGCATGTATGCATCGACCACTATTTTTGACCTTGTTCTTCCAAGGGTCCTTGCGGGTGAGAAGATCGGGAGAAGGGAACTTGCTGAACTCGGCCATGGCGGTCTCTGCATGAAATGCAAAACCTGCAATTATCCGGTATGCCCGTTCGGGAAGTAGGAATGACGCGTTAGAACTAGACCTCAATTATATTCAATACAATCGTCTGCAGGACTTGTCTCCGGGTCACGGTGAGTTTACAATATAGGAGTGCAGACCCGCGACGAAAGGATACATCATGCGCAAACCGCTGGGGGTGAGGATCTTTGGCGGTTTATTAAAGACGCTCATCCCGACGTTCTTCTCCACGCGCTTTATAATCAGAATGTTACCGAGGATATGGCTGTTTTTGTTGCAAAGCACAGAAATGTACCGTCCGAGGTCCTCTCGCTGCTGGCAACCGACAGAAGGTTCAGAGAAAGCTATAAGCTCAAGTTGCTGATATGCAAAAACCCGGGGACTCCCCAAAGAGTAGTTTTTTCACTCCTGAAGTTTATCCGTATCTTTGACCTGATGGATATTGCAAAGGACCTGAATGTTCAGGTGACGATACGGCAGAAGATCGAGTACATGATCGTCGAGAGACTTAAGTCCACTCCGGCCGGCATTCAGAAAACGCTTGCGAGAAAGGCGAATTCAACATTGCTTCCGGCAATCATGGAATGCGGGGACGAGTCTGTTGTGCGGGTCTGTCTCGAGAGTCCTTCACTAACCGGGGGGGACGTATGCAGCATTATAAACAGATCAGCGGTGAGCGCTGCGGTGATACGGTTGATAGCTGCTGACAGTAAATGGACCCTCCGCTATTTTGTACGATATGCACTAATAAGAAACATTCATGCTCCTCTGGTCCATGTCGTAAAGTTCCTGCCCGGGATGAAGACGTCTGATCTCCGAGACCTGTATTCAGATCCAAAAGTCCCTCTCTCTACCCGGCCTTTCATCTATCGGGAGCTGCAGGAGAGGGGCGAAGACGTGAATCATAATTGCGGGGAGGCGTACGAATTGCCGCTACAGGAGGACTTTCCGATATCAGACGGGGCGGATGAGGTATAATAGGCGACAAAAGACGCATGCAGGAGCATACTATGCTGATAGTTCTTCATCACGCTGCAACTGTAAAAGATATTGAGAGGATCAACAAGACCATTGCGAAATGCGGTCTGAAGCCGGTGGCTATTCCTGGAGCTGAGAGGACCGCCATAGGAGTGATAGGAAATCAGGGATGGATTGATGATTCTCCGTTCCGTGAGAATAGGGCAGTCCTGGAGATTATCCACGTCACCAAGCCATATAAGTTGGTCAGCAGGGATTTTCATCCACAGGATTCTGTTGTAAAACTCGAAGGGAAGGTTACGGTAGGGGGAAAATCTCCTCTGCTGATGATTGCCGGACCGTGCGCGATCGAGAGCTACGGGCAGATACTGACGACCGCCAAGTTTCTAAAGAAATGCGGCGTTCCGGTGCTGCGGGCAGGTGCATACAAACCAAGGACAAGCCCCCACAGTTTCCAAGGAATGAGAGAAGAGGGGATCCGGCTCCTAAATAAGGTACGGAAAGAGACCGGAATACTCGTAGTGACCGAGGTGATGAGTCCCGAACAGGTTGATCTGGTTGCTGAGCATGTCGATATTCTTCAGATTGGTGCCCGTAATATGCAGAACTATGATCTCCTGAATGAGGTCGGCAGAACGAAAAAGCCGGTGATTCTCAAACGCGGACTTTCAGGCACGGTCGAGGAGTGGCTGGCCTCTGCCGAGTATATTCTCCTCGCCGGCAATCCGAATGTCATTCTCTGCGAGCGGGGCATCCGGACGTTTGAGACGGCAACCAGGAATACGTCTGATCTTTCGGTCATACCGCTGGTAAAGTCGATCTCCCACCTGCCGGTCATTTTCGACCCGAGCCATGCAACAGGAAAGAGAAAACTGGTGCTGCCTATGGCGCTTGCGTCAGTCGTGGCCGGCACTGATGGCATTATGATCGAGGTCCATCCTGATCCTGAGAACGCACTGTCTGACGGAGCGCAATCACTCCACTTCCGGGAGTTTGAAAATCTTCAGAAGCAGGTGGCACTGCTCGCTGATTTTGCGAAGAAGAAATTGAAGGCGTAGTTCTGACGGATTTGTGAGGAGCGATATTTTTTCTAGAGTTATTTTTTTGACATCTCGATGCGCGCGTGCTAAACTTTTCATGCTTAATCATGATAATTACTTATCGCTATATTTAATAATTTTATGAACCTAAAGAAAATAGAAAAAGGGGTACGGCTCATCCTGGAAGGGATAGGGGAAGATCCTGAGCGTCCTGGCATAAAGGACACGCCGGCCCGGGTGGCGCGGATGTATCAGGAGCTATTCGCCGGGCTTGCAACTCCGACTGAAGAGATCCTGAAGCATATCGAGGGCGAAACTCATGACGAACTGGTCCTGCTCAAGGACATCCCGTTTCATTCCATCTGTGAACATCATCTGCTCCCCTTTATCGGCAAAGCCCATATAGCCTATATCCCGGGCAAGGGCAAGATCGCGGGGATTGGTGAGCTCGCCAGAGCCCTGGAGATCTTTGCCAAGAGGCCGCAGGTCCAGGAACGTCTGACATCGCAGCTGGTTGAGGTGATTATGGAAAAGCTGAAGCCGAAGGGGGCTATGGTTATTATCGATGCGGAGCATATGTGCCTCTCGATGCGCGGGATAAAGAAGCCGGGGGCCAGAACAGTGACCTCTGCGGTGCGGGGTATCTTCAGGTCAAAGGAATCAACCAGGCAAGAACTGCTGGATCTCATAAAAAACAAGAGTTAGAAAAAATATCTCTATCACTATTAATCAAATACACAGGGAGGAAGACTATGTCAGCAAAGATTATCAGTGGGACCGAGGTTGCCGCACAGATTCGGGAAGAGTTGAAAAAAGAAGTTGATGAAATGAAAGCAAAGAACGGGGTTGTGCCTGGGCTGGTCACAATTCTGGTAGGAGCCAACCCGGCCTCGATCAGTTATGTAACCGCGAAAATAAAGGCATCCCATGAACTGGGCTTCTATTCGATCCAGGACGACCAGCCTTCTGACATCGCTGAAGCCGATCTTCTGAAGCTCGTCGACAAGTACAATAAAGATCCGAAGATCCACGGCATACTTGTGCAACTCCCCTTGCCGAAGCAGGTTGATGAGAAGAAGGTCCTCAACGCCATTGATCCTGACAAGGACGTAGATGGCTTTCATCCGGTCAATGTCGGGCGTCTGATGATCGGCGGTGACGAGGTGAAGTTCCTTCCCTGCACTCCTGCCGGAATTCAGGAGCTAATCGTTAGGGCGGGGTTTGAGACCTCCGGTGCCGAAGTTGTTGTTGTCGGCCGCTCCAACATTGTCGGCAAACCGATAGCAAACATCATGCTCCAGAAGGGAAAAGGCGCCAATTCAACGGTAACGGTGGTGCATACTGGTACGAAGAACCTTGAAACCCATTGCAAAAGAGCGGACATTCTAATCGTGGCTGCTGGAGTTCCGGGTCTTGTCAAACCTGAATGGATCAAGCCAGGCGCATGTGTTATCGACGTCGGCGTCAATCGCGTCGGTGAGAAAAAGAGCGAAAAGACAGGCAAGATGATTCCGATTCTCAAAGGAGATGTTGATTTTGAGGCGGCAAAAGAGATTGCAGGTGCGATTACCCCGGTCCCTGGCGGCGTCGGACCGATGACGATTACTATGCTGATGAAGAATACAGTGAAATCTGCAAAGCTGCACGCCCGTATACAATAAAAGAGGGCCTGATTACCCCGCTAACGATCTGCGGGAATGGCGCCTACAGATACGAGTATGAAATACGAGTCTATAGAAAGATTAAAAAAAGACCCTGCGATGAGCCTAGCCGGTCAACAAAGGTGGTGACGTAAGAACTTAAAGAGAGTGAAAAGCCCCTAACTTCCATCGGTTAGGGGCTTTTCAGTGCATAGAAGAAATCTTCTGTAAATTTGTAGATAAAGCGGGGTGGAGCAGGATTACGACCGATAAAACTTCACAAGAATCTCATTTTCGGCAGTAAAGAAACTTTCTTCCTCAAACCATCCTAATATTTTACAGATTCATGCAACACTTTTTGTGCTGCTCAAATGGCTCGTATGGTAAATAATGTCTTCCATCTCTATATTACTTTTCGCAAGTCCCAACCTCACCGCAAGTGTTTGCTCGTCCTTCCCATTCTCCACATAGTTGTAGAAAACACGAAAGATATCGAGAAGCTGGATTATTACCGCAGGGTTATAAGCATTATAGCCGTACCACTTTCTCCCAGCACTGCTCGATGTAGCAATCGGCCTTTCCAATAACGAAAGCCTCCGTGTTATTTGCCTAAAAAAACAATCGATGGCGTGAAGGCTTGCCTTGTTGTATAGCCAGGCCAAATGGTCTTCATCGTATTTTTGGATATCTGTCAAATAGCATATAGCTTTTTCGGGTTCGCTCATATTAGGGAAAGGATGGTAAATCCATTTATCTTGCCACTTTCCTATGTGCGTTACATTCTTTATGCTCTCCTTTATCAGAAAAAGCTTAAGCTTTGAGTCACCAAGGTCCGGGTGTTGTTTCTTTTGGTAGTCCCATTGCTTCCGCACCTCGGCCATGACGTTGCGTTTTTCGTTGATGGTGAGTTTTTTGTTGATCCTGACATAGAAGGCATCGCAATGCTGCTGCCTGATCTCCTCAGCAAAGGCCCCGAGACAGGCCGCCCGCATTCCGGAATCTTGGTCAAGGAAAAACCGCACCTTCTCAACACCGCGAAACAGGCTTCTAAGGAAAAAAAATGCCCATACAGGGTATATTCGGCATGCACTTGCATCCCTTTGGCTGGCAGTCTGGTGGCGAGTGTCTTATATTCAGATACTTCACATCATCTCTTTGGATAGCTTCGTCATAAGACAGCGCAATGTCTTCTGCTAACGTCCCATACGTTTCAGCCCGACTCCGACTCCCTGTCTTCACAGCCATCCCATAATCCTTCTTAAGCCACACCCTTGCATGGCGCCTAAAAAGGATTTTTACAGTGTAATCTCCCAGTGCCTCGGCATCTTTCTCGACGGCAGCAGAGTCAAGCGACGGGTCATAGTTAAGGTGTAGACCAAACACATACCTACGTTTCCTGTTGAGGGTATTCCCAGGCAGTTTCACCTTTAAGAAATGCATTGATATCAGCTGCCGCACGTTTGCCGGCACCCATTGCGCTGATGACTGTTGCAGCTCCGGTAACAACGTCGCCTCCCGCCCAGACCCTCTTCTTTTTTGTTCTGCCGGACCCTGTATCTGCGACAGCGGTTCCGTGTTTCGTTCGCTCAAGACCATCTGCGTCCACGAATACGATCGGGTTCGGATTTGTACCGAGTGCCATGATGACCGTGTCTACTTGCATGACGAATTCCGATCCTTTGATCTCGACCGGTTTCCTTCTCCCTGAGGCATCAGGCTCTCCGAGTTCCATCTTGATGCACTTAAGGCCGGTGACAGTTCTTTTCTCGTCGCCAAGGACCTCGATCGGATTTGTCAGAAAATTAAAAATTACGCCTTCTTCTTCGGCGTGATGCACCTCTTCCATACGAGCAGGCACCTCGTCTTTTGAGCGGCGGTAGACAATATGCGCCTCGCCCGATTCTTCTCCGGTATGTGCTGCTTGGAGTGCGAGCAGTCGCTGACTGCATCTGACAGCGTCCATCGCCACATTTCCGGCTCCGATCACTGCAACCTTCCTGCCGATGCGGACCGGGGTGTCATAATGCGGGAACTGGTATGCCTTCATCAGGTTGACCCTGGTAAGGAACTCATTGGCCGACATGACCCCGTTGAGATTGATGCCGGGTATTCGCATAAAAGACGGGAGTCCCGCCCCGGTACCGAGGAAGACTGCATCGTAATCCGCGAGGAGCTCATTGAGTGTAAAGGAGCGGCCGATAACATGGTCTGTCTTAAGGTCAATGCCTAGACAGTCAACGGCATAACTGATTTCACCATTCACGACGGCTTTGGGAAGCCTGAATTCAGGGATACCATAGATCAAGACGCCCCCCGGGCCGTGAAGAGATTCGAACATGGTGACCGAGTGTCCCTCGCGGGCAGTATCAACCGCACAGGTAATGCCGGCAGGTCCTGAACCTACAACAGCCACCTTCTTGCCTGACGCCGGTGCCTTGACGAGTGGACAGGTGCGCTGTGCCAGTTCGTAATCACCCACAAAACGCTCAAGTCGGCCGATCGCAACCGATTCACCTTTTTTTGCGAGGATGCAGTTGCCCTCGCACTGGACTTCCTGCGGGCAGACCCTGCCGCAGATTGCCGGAAGATTGTTCTTTACCTTCATCCATTCGACCGCCTTGATCATGTCCCCCTCTCGGAGGGCTTTTATGAACTGTGGGATCATGACGCCGACAGGGCAGCCTCTGACGCACTTCGGTTCTTTGCACTGCAGACAGCGCTCGGCCTCTGTGCGGGCCGTTTCTTTTGAATAGCCTAGGGCCACTTCATTGAAATTGCCCCTCCGGACCAGTTGGTCCTGATTCGGCATGTCATGCCGCTTTATCTTCATCCGTTCATTCGGTTTCATCTCTGCCATCATTTCACCCCCTCTACAGCCTTCTCGAGTCTGCATTTGTGATTATAATATTCGACAGCTTTCTTCTCCTCGTCCTTGTAAAAGGAGAGGCGGGAGAGTAGATTCTCCCAGTCCACCTTATGACCATCGAATTCAGGCCCGTCNNACATGCCGGTGCCGTCGATCATGATGGTGTTAAGACTGACAATTGTCGGGACGTTGTATGGTTTGGTCGCAAGAGTAACAAACTTCATCATGATTGCCGGTCCGATCGCCCACACCTTTGCAACCTTTCTGCTGGTGTCATCAAGAATCTCTTTCAGGGGTTCGGTGACGAGGGCTTTGCGGCCGAGAGATCCATCGTCGGTGCAGACGATAAGCTCATCCGAAACCGCCCGCATTTTCTCTTCCCAAAAGAGAAGACTCTTGTTCCTGGCTCCGATAATCGCGATAACAGTGTTGCCAGCCTCTTTGAGTGCCCGGGCTATCGGGTAAATCGGTGCGACCCCTACGCCACCGCCCA
This sequence comes from Nitrospiraceae bacterium, assembly GCA_003153275.1. Taxonomy (GTDB): domain Bacteria; phylum Nitrospirota; class Thermodesulfovibrionia; order Thermodesulfovibrionales; family UBA6898; genus PALSA-1316. Next base: position 21,910 of record PLXX01000113.1, read on the forward strand.
TACAGATGACGGTCCCGAAATTTTCTATCTCTGTCGGATGTCCCAGCGGGCCTGCAAAAGAAGCGACACTATCACCCACATTCAACTTACCCAGTTGTATGGTCGATTTTCCAAGTTCCTGAAATATGATGGTTATCGTCTCATTTTCCCGATCGAAATCCGCAATCGTCAGCGGTATCCGTTCTCCGAACTCATCAATACGCACAATAACAAACTGACCTGCCTGCGCCCTGCGGGCAATATGCGGGGCATGAATATCCATGAGTTTTACAACGTCACTGAGAACTTCTTTCCTGAGTATCTTGTACATTGAATTCTTCCTCCCATTAAGATGGTTATAACCATGAAATATAGGTCTATTAAATTCATTTATATTATCACAAATATTCCGCTGAATCCACACCATAAAGCACATTGATAAGCCTAATTTATGGGTTTTATAAGTTTATAAAATAATAAAATGAGAAAACAGGATAAAAAGTATGTTAATTTATACTTCCTTAAACCTAGGCAATTGCTTTATCTGGTTGGAAGAGCACATGTGCCATCAGGGGCGGTCAACCGATACCCGGTTGCCTCTGAATATATTTTATATAAAGATTTTTTGAGGTGAACCAATGAAGGTTGAAGAACTGAATGTTGATCAGGTAATCGGAAAAGTCGGGAAGCTCCTGTGCGAGCACGACAGGAAGAAGGGTGTCCTCATGCATACCTTCCAGAAGATACAGGAAGACTTCGGGTATCTTCCTGAAGACGTTTTGGGACAGCTTGCAAAAAAACTGTCTCTACCCCTTGCAGAAGTATACAGCGTCGCCAGTTTCTACAAACAGTTTCATTTTTCTCCCAGGGGCAAGAAGGTGGTTCGCGTCTGCATGGGTACCGCCTGTCATGTCCGCGGGGCCAAGAAGGTTCTTGACGCTCTTCAGAATGAGTTCGGCGTCAGGGATGGGGAGACGACACCCGATCTCGCCATGACCCTCGAGACGGTCGGTTGTGTCGGATGCTGCGGACTTGCTCCTGTTGCCACGGTGAACGAAGACGTTATCGGCGATATTGGCAAGAGGAAACTGGACGACCTGATTAGGTCTGTGAAAGAGGATAAATAGCATGGCCAGACTGAACAGCATAAACGATTTAACGAAGGTGAGACAGCAGGTTGGGGACGAAGTCTTCGATCCTGCAAAGAACCGGATCAGGGTTTGCTGTGGCACTGCCTGTGTTGCCTCGGGTGCAAAGAAACTTGTCAGTGAGCTCGAAAACGAGTCTCAGAAAAAAGGCATCGAGCTGGAAATCGTCAAGACCGGCTGCCAGGGGCTCTGTCAGAAAGGACCGGTAATGACGGTCGAACCTCATGGTTTTTTCTACCAGAAGGTGAAGAGCAGCGATGCCCATGGCCTTATATCAAATACCTTTTCTATGGGCAAGTCGATGCGCTCATTGCTCTATCGCGAATCGTTTCTGGAAGCTCCGGTCGAAGAGGTCGGAAATGTGCCTTTCTACAAAAAACAGCTCAGGATAGCCCTGCGGAATAACGGGATGGTTGATCCGAACAACATTCTTCACTATATAGCGGTCGGTGGATACAGTGCTGCTGAAAAGATGTTCGGCTCGATGAAGCCTGATGATGTCATGAATGAGATCGATCGCGCGAATCTCAGGGGCCGCGGCGGGGCCGGGTTTCCAGCAGGCACGAAGTGGCAGCATACGAATAAATCGCCGGAGAAAATCCGGTTTGTTATCGCCAACGGAGATGAAGGTGATCCCGGTGCCTTCATGGACAGAGCGATCATGGAGGGCGATCCACACAGTCTGCTTGAGGGCATGCTCATTTGTGCCTATGCGCTGAAGGCCCATTACGGCTTCATCTATGTTCGTCATGAATATCCGCTTGCGGTGCAGAACCTGAAGACGGCGATCAGACAGGCCGAAGATATGGGCCTTCTCGGAGAAAACATTCTCGGCTCCGGCTTTGATTTTATTGTCGACGTACGGGAGGGCGCCGGTGCCTTTGTCTGCGGAGAGTCGACAGCTCTGGTAGCATCGATCGAGGGAGACCGGGGGTTTCCCCGTCCGCGTCCGCCGAGGCTTTCCGAGGCAGGCGGCGGTCTCTGGGGCTTTCCGAGCAATCTCAATAATATCGAAACCTATGCCTGCATGCCTCCGATTATCGAGAAGGGCGCTGACTGGTTTCTCGGCATCGGCACGCAGACGTCGCCCGGTACAAAGGTCTTTGCCCTGACGGGCAAGGTGACGAATACCGGTCTTGTTGAAGTCCCGATGGGGACGACGCTTCGGGAGATTATTTATGACATCGGCGGCGGTATTCTCGGCGGAAAGGAATTTAAGGCAGTCCAGACCGGTGGACCCTCAGGCGGCTGTCTCCCTGCGGGCCAGCTTGACCTTCCGGTAGACTTTGACTCTCTCTACCGTGTTGGTTCCATGATGGGTTCCGGCGGCATGGTTGTCCTTGATGAAGAGACCTGCATGGTTGATGTTGCCAAGTACTTCCTCTCGTTCACCCAGTCAGAGTCCTGCGGAAAATGCCCTCCCTGCAGAATCGGGACTTCGCAGATGCTGGAGATCCTGGAGCGCATCACCCATGGGCAGGGGCAGCAGGGCGACATCGACCGCCTCATTGATCTGGGGAAGCTTATCCAACAGGGCTCACTCTGCGGATTGGGACAGAGTGCGCCAAACCCGGTCCTCAGTACGATTAAATATTTCAGGCATGAATATGAGGAACACATCTATGATAATTATTGTAGGGCCGGCGTATGCGGTGGCACCGGGGTCTTTCTGATCCATCAGCCGGACTGTATCCGCTGCGGCCTCTGCAAAGAGGCCTGCGCCTTTGGCGCCGTGACCGAAACGAGGGATATGTTTGCGATCGATCGTCAATATTGTACAAAATGCAAGGCATGCTATGCGGCCTGTCCGGTCGGTGCGGTCAAAATCAGAAAAATGAGCGTGGTGAAACTCGAGGAGCAGTTCGGGATTCCTTCTGAAAAAATTGAGGTGCTTGAAAGGAGGACGAAGATGACACTCAAGGATGTACTGACATCAAAACCGATGAAGGTCCTTACCTGCAAGAAAGACTGTAAGCTTGCAGATGCGGTGACGATTATGGACGGCAACAACGTGGGGTCTCTGCTGATTGTGGATGATGAGGGTAAGCTGATAGGGATATTCACTGAGCGTGACATTATGCACTGTTTTGCAAAGAAGGTGGCAATGAACGACGAACTTATTGGAAAGGTCATGACATCCAAGCCGATCACCCTTGATTCGTCAGTCGATATCGCCATTGGGGTCCAGCTTATGTCGGAGAAGAAGATCCGGCACCTGCCGGTGACTGAGGACGAAAAGGTTATTGGTATGATCTCGTACCGGGACCTTGTTTCTTATCTCCTCCCTGAAGTCATCTATATGGCAGAGGACATGTATTAGAGGTAACCCATGACAGAACAGACAAAAGAAATGAAAGTTGATGACATAAAAACCGCGGCAGAGGAAAAGACCTGTCCTGTCCAGAAGGCACTCTACTTTGTGACAGAATTTTTGGCCGGTCCCATGTGTGGACGTTGCTTTCCCTGCGCAATGGGTAGCTATGAGGCCAGGATCAGGCTGGAGAACCTTTCCGGGGAGGGGACGAAGGGTGACGTGTTGGCCCTCAGACGGATTGCCGAGGACATGGTCGAGGCATCCTTCTGCAAAAAGGGCAAGGACACCGGGAAGTTTATCCTCGACTGGATAGCCAGCGGCGTATTCAATGAACATGTCGAGGGCAACTGTCCTGACCTGCAGTGTGCGAAGCTTATCGAATACAGGATCACTCCAAAAAAATGTATTATGTGCGGAGAGTGTAAACGTGTCTGTAAATTCATAGCCATCCACGGTGAGATCGGCAAATCTTACAAAGGCGGATATCTGCCCTATGAAATACGGCAGCGGCGGTGTACCCGTTGTGGTGAATGCATCAAGGTCTGCCCCGAGGGGGCGATTGTTTTGACTGCTGCCAAAGCAGCAGAGCCGGTGCCCGCATAGGGAGCGACTGGATACATATCAGCAAAGCACAAGCAAATTTACAGCTCATTTAATTAAGGGAGGGCTCAATGGCTAAAATGGTTAATCTGAAAATAGATAACAGAGAGGTCCAGGTCTCTGAAGGGACAAACCTCATAGACGCGGCTGCTGCGGCAGGCATCCATATACCGAATCTCTGTTACCTCAAGGGGATGAAGGGTATCGGAGCGTGCCGACTCTGCCTTGTTGAGATTGAAGGCATGAAAGCGCCTTTGATAGCCTGCACGACAAGGGCGAGGGAAGGCATGTCGGTCAGCACGAAGACAGAAAAGATCCAGGAGATACGGAAGTTCGTTATCGACCTCATCCTCTCGATGCATCCGATGGACTGCATGACCTGCACCAAGGCTGGCGTCTGTAATCTGCAGCAGTATGCGTATGACTTCGAGATGAAGGAGTCGACCTTTACCCGTAAGAAGTTCGGCTTTTCTACTGATGAGTCAAACCCGTTCATCAAACGCGATCCCGACTACTGCGTTCTCTGCGGCCGTTGCGTGAGAGTCTGCAAGGCTCAGGGCACCAACGTGCTCGACTTCAGCGGGAGAGGTGTCGGATCGAAAGTGATTACAGCCAAAGACCTGCCGCTGCAGGAATCCGGCTGTACCTTTTGCGGGAGTTGCGTCGATGTCTGCCCGGTGAATGCCCTTCTTGAGAGGAACCGTTGGAGAAAGGGCAGGGAATGGGAATATGCCCATACTTCCTCAGTCTGTCTCTCGTGCGGAAATGCCTGCAGCATCTCGGTGAGCACAAAAGACGGCGAGATTGCCAAGGTGAATGCAGGCGCTCCTGAGGGGAGCCTTGAGAAATATATCTGTGCCGTCGGACGCTTCGGATTTGACAGCATCTATTCGGACATTAGGATTAAGATCCCGATGAAACGTGTCGACGGCGTACTTCAGGAGACGACCTGGGACGATGCGCTCAAGATTGCAGCAGAAAAACTGAAGGCTGCCGGCGCCGGTGCTGCAGTACTGAGCAGCGGCAGTATCCTGAACGAAGATGCTTCATTACTCAAAAAACTTGCTGCTGTAGTGATAAAGACAAAGGATTATGATTCATCCGTCAGCCTCTATGCGGACGCAGACACACTTAGGGCAGGATCGGCCGACATCGGGCAGGCTGACCTTTTTGTTCTGGCAGGCGTAACGACCGACCAGTGGGAACGGGTATTACCGGCGCTGCATGCTGTGATAAGAAGAAAGATGAACAATGACAATGCGAAGCTTATCGTGATCAGCTCAACCGACTCATCGCTGGGTGCGTCGGCCACCGTCAATCTTATCGGCGACGAGGTGAAGATGCTCGGAGAGCTTTGCCAGGCGTTGATCTCAAAGGGCGTCAAGGCGCCAAAGGAGATGGTGTCGGCACTAACGCAGGTCGATCCGTCGGACAAGGCGATGGAGGCTGCTGAAATTTTTATGGCTGCCAAGTCCCCGGTCATTTTGTCGGCCCCAGCTCTCTTTAAACCATCCGCCAATCTTTCCCTGATACGGGGAGAGGCTCTGGCCATTCCTTTTGAGGCTAATGCAAAGGGTCTAGTGCTCGCCGGATTTGTGTCAGAGGACAGAAAGTTCAAAGAGATTGTCTCATCGGCTCCCCCTGTTATGTATGCAGTCGGTGAACTGCCGCTCTCTGCAAGACCTCAGACAGATTTCCTGATTGTTCAGTCGACATTTATGACCGATCTTGCATTGCAGGCTGACTTGGTGCTCCCTGCAGCGCATTCGCTTGAATCAGAAGGAACGATAGTCGACTATCTTGGGAGGATCAGGGAAGTGAAGAAGATGATCGAGCCGTCAGGAGATTCACGGACCAATTCGGTGATTATCCTTGGCCTTGCAGAGGCGATGGGCACCTCACTCAAGATGCCCAAGGATACTGATATAAAGAAGGCCCTTAAGGTTAAAGCAAAGGTTGTATTCAGTCCATTTAAACGAGATGCGAGCGTCGATGAGACGGCTGGCAGGCTGCTCGAAGTAACGCAGAAATCGACGATACAGGGTTCGAGACTCCTCTGGTTGAAAGAGAGCTGTAATGTTGTTGCCGTCTGAATAAATCCATGAATAGATAGATCTTCCGTATTATCATGAAAAGCCCGGCTTTATGCCGGGCTTTGTTTTGGACGGAAGTCTTATCACATTGCAAAACGGTCCAGTATCGTTTCCCTCCTAGTGTAGTGCGGCCAACGCTTCTTTACATTTAGCTATTTTTGCCAGAATCTTATCCGCGGGTGCCGTCCAGACAAAGACCTGAGGATTCTGGTTATGATTTTCCATATAATCCTTAATGG
>PLXX01000125.1 GCA_003153275.1 Nitrospiraceae bacterium
CCCCACGCGGCGGCGCTCCATCAGGCTTTCGCCCATTGTGAAAAATTCTCGACTGCTGCCACCCGTAGTTGTCTGGACCGTGTCTCAGTTCCAGTGTGGCCGTTCAACCTCTCAGTCCGGCTACCCGTCTTAGGCTTGGTGGGCCGTTACCCCGCCAACTACCTGATAGGCCGCAGGCCCATCCTCAAGTGAATTGCTCCTTTTACCTCAGCCATTCCAGGCCGTGGTCTTATGCGGTATTAGCCCAAGTTTCCCTGGGTTGTCCCCCGCTTGAGGGTTGGTTACCTACGTGTTACTCACCCGTCCGCCACTAAGTTATCCTTCCGTATTGCTACTTCCACATAACTCCGTTCGACTTGCATGTGTTAGGCACGCCGCCAGCGTTCGTTCTGAGCCAGGATCAAACTCTCAATTGTTTTCCTATACTCTTAATTCTTAAACGCGGACCTGCTCTATAGTTTTCAAAGAACAAAATTCCCTAGACCGAACTGCCGGATTTAAACGGTTTAGAGAATGTTTCTGGCTATCAGACGGCATAGCCAAACTGCAGATAAGTATCAACTATAAACGATTCAAAGAAAAAATGCAAACGCCTTTCTCTTAATATAGAATAGCATATCCAGAAAAAGTGTCAAGCGAAAAAAGCTGAAATGTCAAGGCAAAGTAGAAATGTCCGGTTATTACGCTGCGACCTCCATCGGCCCTCTCCCCTGACTTTGCCGTTTGTCAAACAGTTGGTGATTCGATTTTATCCAGGGATGATCGACTGAAGGAGTGTTCCCTTTTTTATTCCGAGTTACACCCACTGGCGTCTGCTGTTTCTAAGGCCTTGACGTTATCTCCGCAAACTTTAACCGTACATCGTTATAGGTTGCAAGCATTTTTCCGTCAGTCCTCTCCTCTGCCAATACTATTTTTTGACTTTATGGGCTCCCGGGGCTATCTATACACAGCGGCCTGCCACTAAAATCACCGGTTAGGTGGACCTGTTATATACGGATGACAAACACCAGAATGTGATCACTGTGATCACGCTCGGGAACGAGACAAAAAAACTGAGGAACAAGTTTTACAATGCAGGTGCTTCCTTGCGGTATGAGTTCAGAGAGTGGCTGAAGTTCGATGTTGGGTATTTGTACTCAAAGAGGATCTCGAACTTCTCGGAGCTCGATTATGTGAACAAAGCTATATTCTTCAGGCTTATGGCATCGCTATAATTTCCCGCAGTTTTTTTGCTGGGCAGTACTGGTTGGGGTGAAAAAAGCTGATTTCAAGAGGGCCTCATGAGCTATTCAATACACATTACAGCTCATGGACACATTACAGCTCATGGATAAAAAAATTAATCTCCCGTTCATCGGCAACCGTTGATAAGGGCCCGTGGCCGGGAAAGAGCTTCGTTTCAGCTGGAAGGTCGATGATTCTCCTGAAGGACTGCTTCATCGCCTCAAGGCTGCCGCCTGGAAAATCCGTTCGTCCGATGGATCCAGCAAATATGGTATCGCCACTTAGGAGTAGGTTGTTGTGCCGCAGGCAGAGGCTGCCCGGGCTGTGCCCAGGTGTATGCATAATAGTTACGGTATTCTCCCCGATGGACAGATTGTCGCCCTCTGCCACAAGGATGTCGGGTGCAGGCTGCTTCTCCATGGAAAAGCCCCATAACGCAGCAAGATCTTGCGCGCCTTCATAGATTGGGAGGTCTTCCCTGTGCAGAACAACGGCCGCCCCTGTTTTTTTCTTTACTGCTGACACGGCACCGATATGATCAAAATGCCCGTGTGTGCATACAATATACCGGGGTTGGAGCCGCAGCCCTAAGATGATATCGAGAATCTCGTCCGCATTGTTGCCGGGATCTATGACCATCGCTTCACGGCTTTCATCGTCATAAACGATATAACAGTTCACCTGAAGCGGTCCAACCACACAATGTTCGATCTTCATTAATAATATCCTGTCTGCTTTATTGTATTTGCCGCTATATATTATCATAAAGGCGGCTGACCATATTATAATCTGCATTATGATTTGAGCACGGTGAGTAATGAAGAATAAAAGGGCAATAGGTTTAATCTCAGCGGTCCCACTTGAAGGGAGCCGATTTGTTGCGAAGTTAAATCCCGAAATTAATCCGTTCGTTAGCTGTGGACAAAAGCAATCCCTGTTCTATTCGGGGAAACATTACGGTTGTAATCTGGCGTATGTTGTTTCAGGCCTGGGCAAAGTGAATGCAGCCCACGCTGCTACTCTTCTGATCAACCACTTTACACCTTCCCTTATTATCAACCTCGGGGTCGGGGGGGCCTATCCCTCCTCGGGGCTTGATGTCGGCAGCGTTGCGATAGCCACCAAAGAAATTTATGCAGACGAAGGGGTTTGGCTGAAGGACGGACTGAAAACACTTGAGACGATCGGCATTCCGCTGGTGCAGGCAGGCCGCCGCAGATATTTTAATGAATTTCCCTTGGGGGATCGCGATACAAAGAAAATTATGACCCTCAAGAGAATGAACGTTTGGGAGAAGAATTGCGGGTTCGGTATCCGGTCGGGGGCTTTTGCGACCGTGTCCGCATGCACAGGAACAAAAAAAAGGGCAGCGGAGATAGAAAAACGGCTCCAGGTGATCTGCGAGAATATGGAGGGGGCCGCCGTCGCTCATATCTGTGCTCTCTACGGTATTCCCCTAGTCGAGATTCGCGGAATAAGCAATATGGTTGAAGAGAGAACCAGGGAGTCGTGGGATATTGTAAATGCTGCAGAGCACTGCCAGAGCATCGTTGTTGAGCTGCTCAGGGAAATATCAAAGACATTTTGGGTGGGAAGTGTTTGATGGAAATGTTATCGCTCGGCTACTCCCCCTGTCCGAATGATACCTTTATTTTTTATGCCCTTGCGAACAGCAGAATAGAGACGGGAAATTTACAGTTTCGCGAGATTCTCGGGGACGTAGAAACGTTGAACCAGATGGCTTGTCGGGCAGAACTCGATATAACAAAGGTTTCATTTCACGCACTCGGATACCTTCGCGATGACTATGTCCTCCTCCGATCAGGTGCAGCACTCGGCAAGGGGTGCGGGCCGCTGGTGGTTGCGCGGACAGCATGCGGTATGCAGGACCTGCAGGGAAAGAAGATCGCCATCCCCGGCAGGCTAACAACCGCTTTTCTGCTGCTCCAGTTGTTTAATCCGGCATTGGGGGATCGGGTAACCGTCATGCCCTTTCATCTCATAATAGACGCCGTGAGAAATGGCGACGTTGACGCCGGCCTTATCATCCACGAAAGCCGCTTTACATATCAGAAGGCTGGTCTGCACCAGGTGATAGACCTTGGGACATGGTGGGAGGATCTTACCGGACTGCCGATCCCGCTTGGCGGCATCATAGCAAAGAGATCGCTTGGTCCAGGCCGTATCACCCTAATCTCGGCTTGCATAAGGAGAAGCATAGAGTACGCATTTGAGAACCCCAAAGAGCCAAAAGGGTATATAAAGCATCATGCGCAGGAACTCGATGATGCAGTTATCGAACAGCATATCAGACTCTATGTGAATAATTATTCCCGGGAGCTTGGAGAAGACGGTCTGCGGGCAGTTCGCGAGTTTTTCAGAATGTCAGAAGAGCAAGGCCTGATACAAAGATCGTTAAAGCAGTTGATGGAATAATCTGAGCAGAAGATTGACCCCTCCCCCGACCAGTAACGCAAAAACCGTAATAAGCACGAACATCAACAGCGCTGTTTTTGACCCCCGTTCTTTGATGATCATAAAGAAACTTGCCAGACAAGGGACAAACAAGGTAAGCGTGATGATACTCACAATGATCTGGTCCTCGTTCATGATACCCTGTTTAGATAACTGAAAAAGTCCGGCTGCCCCATAGTCTCTCCGAAGAAAACCCAAGATAAAGGCACCGGTTGTCTGTTCTGGAAGCCCGAGAAAATTCACTATCACCGGCGAGGCAGCAGACTCAAGCCAGCCGAGAATGTTAAGCTTGTCCAGCAGGAAGAGGATGCACGTCCCGAGTATGAAGAGAGGGACCGCTTCTCTGAGATACCACTCAATCCTGCTGAGTGTTTTCATCAGGATATTTCCTATGCGCGGTATCCGTATCGGCGGCAACTCGAGAAAGAAGTCCGGCCTCTCTCCTGGAATCACCCTTGCTGCAATGTAGCCGGCAAGGATGAGAACCATTATCACGGTGCCAATCCACCACAGAGCGACCTTGGCAGAGTAGGGACCCAGCATTCCCAAGATCACACCAAGCTGGGCCGAGCAGGGGATGGCGAGGGCAATAAGGAATGTGGCGATCAGTCGCTCCCGGTTCGTCTCAAGAATCCGGGTTGTCATTGTTGCCATTGTCCCGCATCCGAGCCCAAGAACCATGGGGAGTACTGCTTTCCCGTTTAGTCCAATCGTTGAAAAAGCCCTGTTCGAGACCACGGCTATCCGCGGCAGGTACCCACTGTCTTCAAGAAAACCGAAGGCTATAAAGAAGGTGGCGGTTATCGGGAGGATGATTGCTACAGCATAGGTAAGGGCCATCGTGAACAACCCATATTGTCC
>PLXX01000104.1 GCA_003153275.1 Nitrospiraceae bacterium
TAACTGAGGGGATTTTTCGCCTTTTGCAATTTTGAATACAAGTTTGTCACCTTCGCAGATCAGAATTGACCCGGCGTTGGCGTTCGTCAGCCCCATGGCATTATCGAGGATTTTCTCAAGCAGAATATCTTCGTAAATCTCCTCACGCAGGTCTCTGGTAATATTCAGGAGCTGTTCGATTTTATTGCTGTAGTCGCGTATTATTCTTTTGACCTGACCGGATATTTTGACAAAGAGAAAAAAACCAAGTACGGTAAGAAAAAATGAGAGGCCTAAGATCAGATTTATTGATCCGATGGGAATAGTTAAAAAATCAGGGATGACCGAGGAAAGGTGGTGATGCAGGATGATACTAAAAAGGGTTATAACGACTACTGAGGTGACCGCAATCGATAACCGGATCTTTTTGTCTATCTCCTGGATCGCAGTTCCTTCGCCTTTCTCCTGCTCATCAGACATATTAGACTTTACCGTAGATCAGACAATATGTCAATGTTCCCGTGATGATTCTTCCGTGATGATTCTGAGTGCCAACGCTTATCGGCGAGAAGGGTATAGCAATGGCCGCAGTGCTCATTGATGCCTGATACTGTCAAACGGCAGGCAGGGGTCATAATCAAAATAATTATAGTACAATATGCACTGAGGCCAACGAGAACATGATTCCCTTTAAGGACGATAATCCGACAAACTCTACCCCGTTCGTTACCGTGATGATCATTGCAGTCAATATTGTTGTTTTCGTTCTACAGGCTTTTTCCTCGAGGAGCGGACAGGAAATCGCCGTTGCATTCGGAGCGATACCTCAGCAAATCATCGATGTTCATTCAATTCAACTGCTTCCCGCGGTCATGAGTGTTTTTACTTCGATGTTTACGCACGGCGGATTGATGCATATCGGCGGCAATATGCTTTTTTTATGGATCTTCGGCGATAATATAGAGGACGTTCTCGGCCATTGCAGGTTTCTTGTTTTTTATTTCTTCTGCGGAATCGTGTCAGCATACGCCCATGCCCTTGCCAATCCGGCCTCGAACCTTCCTATGATCGGTGCGAGCGGGGCTATTTCAGGCGTGCTCGGGGCCTACATTCTGCTCTTTCCTTACGCACGTGTAAATACTCTTGTGTTCCTCGGCTTCTTTGTTCAGGTCATAAAAATTCCTGCCTTGATAGTTATTGGATTTTGGGCTATTATACAAGTCTTGAACGGTGTCCTCTCACAGGGCGGGTTGCCTCATGGGGGGATAGCATGGTTTGCCCATGTGGGCGGTTTTTTTGCCGGGCTCCTGACGATAAAACTTTGGCTGCCAAGGAGGTTTCGAAGGTGGTAGTTATCTGTCCCAAATGTACTATAAAATTGAAAGTCGACGAGACAAAACTTTCTCCTGCCGGATCAAAATTTAAGTGCCCCAAATGTGCAGCGGTCCTTGTTGTCAGAAGGCCCGTTGCTAAGCAGGAGAAGAAGCTTGACAGCTCGACTATTCTGCTTGGCCATACTAATGCGAACCTGGTAAAGGAGATCGTTTCAATCCTGACAGCAGCGGGCTATAAGGTGATCACTGCTGTGGACGGTATTGATCTGATGGTTAAGGCACTGAAAGGGTTGCCGTTCCTTGCGATTATTGAGGTTGCCCTTCCGAAGATTTATGGGTTCGAGGTCTGCCGGAGGGTCAAGTCAAGGGGTGAGACAAAGGACATGCGGTTCATCCTGATTCCAGCGACTCACGACAAGGCAAAATATCGCAGGGAGCCTACATCGCTCTATGGGGCTGACGACTACATCGAAGAATTTGATGTTTCTTCCCAGCTGCTTGAAAAGATCAACAGACTGCTGGGAGGGGGAGTTGATGGCGCGGGGCTTACGCACTCCGGCGTCAATGACCCGGCGCAGACGATGGGAACAAAAACAGTTGCAGAGACGCCGATAGCCTCTGCGACCCAGCAGTCTGCGACCTCTGGTGTCTCCGAAGCAGGATCGAAGACTGAGGCTCAGGAACCGTCCGCACCGAAGACCGATACTGACGAGAAAGTGGAGAAGGCACGGCGTCTTGCACGGACGATTGTGAATGACATCNNGTTTTTGCCTCTGAGCTGAAGGAAGGGAAAAAGCTCTACGACAGCAGAATTCCGCAGGAAATTCGAGATAAACTTGACTATTACAAAGAGGCTATTGATAATTTTATCGCTCTCAGGAAGAAGTTTTGAAGGTTGAGTGTAAGCCCTAACCTATTGAAATAATTATATTTTTATTTATCATCGACAGCTCACCAATTATTGTTGGATTTTTTCAGTTTAAAAGCCTTGCCAAAACTATTCGATTCCTGTTATATTAGCACTCAAGTAGGTTGAGTGCTAATAACCCCAATAAATAACAATCCAAGAAAGGAGAGAAAGCATGAAATTTAAGCCACTCAAGGACAGGGTATTTGTATCCTACTCTGAAGAAGGAGAAAAAACAGCTGGCGGTATCTACATCCCTGATTCAGCCAAGGAAAAGCCGCAGAAGGGAAAAATTGAGGCCGTTGGTTCTGAGGTCAAAGAGGTGAAGGTCGGCAATACGATCCTATTTGACAAGTATTCAGGCTCAAAAGTTAACATGGACGGGACTGATTATCTGATCGTTAAGGAAGAAGATATTCTCGGTATTGTAGAATAATTCAAAGGAATAATTCCTGAAATAATTCGCCGAGCAAGCCTCGAAGTAATTCCCGGAATGATGCAGAGTAATGATTCGGGGGATAAGGTAAATTCAACTAACAATTCTCAGGAGGAAATGATATATGGCAAAGCAGCTTCTATTTGATGAAGCAGCAAGAAGTTCGATGTTAAGGGGTATTACGCAGCTGACGGATGCAGTAAAGGCAACTCTCGGCCCAAAAGGCAAGAACGTTGTTATTGACAAAAAATATGGTGCACCCATGATCACCAAGGACGGCGTTACTGTCGCCAAGGAGATCGAACTTAAGGACGCGTATGAGAATATGGGAGCACAGCTTGTTCGTGAGGTGGCAAGCAAGACCTCTGATGTTGCCGGAGACGGTACAACAACGGCAACGGTTCTTGCCTATGCGATCTACAGCGGTGGCATCAAGCATGTTGTTGCCGGCTCAAATCCCATGGACATCAAGAGAGGCATTGAGAAGGCGGTTGATGCCATTGTTGGTGAACTGAAGAAGGTCAGCAGGCCGGTACAGGACAAGAAAGAGATTGCACAGGTCGGGACCATTTCGGCTAATAATGACTCCACAATTGGTGAGTTGATCGCCGATGCAATGGACAAAGTCGGCAAGGACGGCGTTATTACGGTTGAAGAGGCAAAGAGCATGACCACTTCTCTCGATATTGTCGAGGGGATGCAGTTTGACAGAGGCTATTCCTCCCCGTATTTCGTGACCGACCCCGAGAGAATGGAATGCAATCTCGAGGATGTCTATATTCTGATCAATGAGAAGAAGATCTCTGCCATGAAGGATCTGCTTCCTATCCTCGAGCAGACTGCAAAGATGGGCAGGCCGCTGATGATCATCGCTGAAGAAGTAGAGGGTGAGGCACTTGCAACCCTTGTTGTCAATAAACTTCGCGGTACCATCCAGGTATGTGCGGTCAAGGCCCCTGGCTTTGGCGACCGGAGGAAGGCGATGTTGGAGGATCTTGCAATTCTTACTGGCGGTACGGTCATATCTGAAGACCTCGGCATCAAGCTTGAGAACATAAAGATTACTGACCTTGGCCGTGCGAAGAAGATCACCGTAGACAAAGAGAACACCACCATTGTTGAAGGAGCAGGTGATCCGAAGAAGATCGAGGGCAGGGTGAAGCTGATCAAGGCCCAGATCGACGAGACGACCTCTGACTATGACAAAGAAAAGCTTCAGGAGAGGCTTGCGAAGATCGTCGGCGGCGTTGCTGTAATTAATGTCGGAGCAGCGACCGAGACTGAGATGAAGGAAAAGAAGGCAAGGGTTGAGGATGCCCTCCATGCAACACGTGCAGCTGTTGAAGAAGGGATTGTCCCCGGCGGCGGCGTTGCACTCCTCCGCTGCGTCAGCGCTCTCAAAGGCCTTAAGCTTGAGAACCACGACCAGCAGGTCGGCGTTGATATCATAAAGAGGGCTCTTGAGGAGCCTATCCGTCAGATTATCAACAACACCGGGCTCGAGCCGTCCGTCATTGTCGAGAAGGTCAAGAGCTCAAAGGAATCAAACTATGGCTTTAATGCAGGGACAGAAGAGTATGTTGACATGCTGAAGGCTGGCATCGTTGACCCGACAAAGGTCACGAGATGCGCACTCCAGAACGCGGCATCGGTTGCCTCTCTTATGCTTACTACCTCGGTCATGATTGCTGACCTGCCTGAGGAGAAGCCTGAAATGCCTGCCATGCCTCCGGGCGGCGGCATGGGCGGTATGTACTAAGAAAACAGAGATTTGTTCCCAGATAGTCAGTATCGGCAAAGGCGGGGGTATTCCCCCGCCTTTGTATTTCAGTGTCTTTCTGGACATTTTGCGATTCATCTGTCATTCTAATCATATGAAAAAAAGTATCCTCTTTATACTCCTTTCATCCGGCATTCTGTTTCTCGTCTATGCCGCATTTGAAATGTTTGTCCCCGTCCAGACCGTTGGCAAAAACATTGAAATCAAGATCCCGAAAGGCGCAACATTCCGGCAGGCAGCTGATATACTGCTCAGGGAGAAGCTGATCAGAGACAAGAAGATCTTCATGCTGCTCGGGCGGCTGACCGGTGCCGATCGCAGGATCAGGGCAGGATATTATTCGGTCTGGACGAGTATGAGCCCGTTTGATATCTTCAGGATTATACGGAAAGGCAAGATCATCGAATTTGACGTGCGGATTCTCGAAGGCGATTCATTAAGGGAGATCGCGGAGACGTTTTCCGCAGCAGGTATTGCCTCGTCGGAGGCGGTGATGACTGTTGCGGTTGACAAGAATTTCCTGGCGTTGTACGGCATAGCATCGCCGAGTATCGAGGGATATATTTTTCCGGATACCTATGTGATTGCCAAGGGTGTAACGCTTGAGGAGGCGTTGGGACTCATGATCGACCGGATGCGCGAGAAGTTTTCCGACGAAATCAGGGCTAGGGCGGCAATGACCGGCATGTCCGAGGCAGAAGTCCTGACCCTTGCATCTATTGTAGAGAAAGAGGCGGTTGTGGACGCAGAACGACCGGTCATCGCTGCTGTTTATCACAACCGGTTGAAAAAGAACATGCTGCTGCAGGCAGATCCGACCAGCATTTATGGGGTGAAGAGTTCGAAAGAAAAGATCATGAAATCTGACCTACAGAGGCAGACGCCGTATAATACCTACGTCAATAATGGCCTTCCCCCTGGGCCGATTGCGTCACCCGGCCTGAAGTCAATTGTCGCAACGCTCAACCCGGCTAAGGTATCCTACCTCTATTTTGTATCGAACAACGACGGTACGCATGTTTTTTCAGATACCCTCACTCAGCATACCGAAGCGGTGCAGGCCTACCGGGATAAAAAGAGGATACAGCAGGAGGGATACGAGTGAAAAAAAGACGAAAGACGAGGCGTCTGTATGTAGGCCAGGTCCCTGTTGGTGGAGGCAGCCCTGTGACTGTCCAGTCCATGACCAAGACTGACACCCGTAATGTTGCTGCTACCGTACAGCAGGTCAAGTCACTGGCTGATGCAGGATGCGAGATCATCAGGATAGCCGTCCCTGATATGGATGCGGCAGTCGCTCTCGGGCCGATATGCAGTGCCTCTCCGATCCCGGTGATAGCAGATATTCATTTCGACTGGAGGCTTGCCCTTGAGGCGATCCGTCAGGGTATTGCTGGGCTCAGGATCAATCCTGGGAATATAGGAGCACGGTGGAAGGTTGCCGAACTGGTAACATCATGTCAGGAGAGGGATATACCGTTGCGCATTGGTGTCAATGCGGGATCTCTTTCAAAAAAACTGACCCAAAAGTATAAGCATCCGACTCCCGAAGCACTGGTTGAGAGTGCCGCCGAACATATAGATATTCTTGAAAAGCTCGATTTTCGTGCTATCAAGGTCTCGCTCAAGGCCTCGAATGTGCCGACGACGGTTGAGGCATACCGGCTATTTTCAAAGTCATTCACTTATCCACTTCATATCGGGATATCAGAGGCAGGTCCCGCATTTACCGGCACTATCAAGAGTTCGGTGGGTCTCGGGATTATCCTTGCCGAAGGCATCGGTGATACGATGCGGGTTTCTCTGTCTGCAGACCCTCATGAAGAGGTTAGGGTTGCCTATGAGATTCTCAAATCCCTTGGCATGAGGACGCGGGGTCCGAATATCATCTCATGTCCAACCTGCGGCAGGTGCCAGATCGATATCCGCGGATTGGCGACAGAGGTCGAGGAACGGCTGAAACATGTCAATAAATCGCTGACGATTGCGGTGATGGGATGTGTGGTGAACGGGCCGGGCGAGGCACGGGAGGCGGATATCGGGATTGCCGGCGGGGCCGGCACCGGGCTCCTTTTCAGAAAGGGGAAGATTGTAAGAAGGCTCGATGAGAAGGATCTTCTCGATGCGTTGATGGAGGAGATCGAAAAGAAATGAGAGAGTTAATGCTCTATCAGGATGACGACGGATCATGGGTTGCGGAATGCCCCGAGCTTCCCGGACTCAGGGTCAAAGGTAGGACAGAGCAGGAGGCGCTCCAGAAGATAAAGCAGGCACTTCTGACCTATTATCCCTGCAGGTGCGAAGATTGATAACACGGTTATCGTTTTGCCTTTAGTATCCTCCTGATCCCCGCAAAATCATCAATGACGACTGCATCTGAAAGACCGTGCTTTCTGGCCATCACGTAAACAGCCTCAGCTTGTCCGAATCCGAGTTCCATAATTATCGAGCCGTCCGGCTTCAGATAGCCTACGGCCTTGCCGAGAATTTCCCTGTAGAAGTCGAGGCCGTCGTCTCCTCCATCCAGTGCATTGTGCGGCTCCCAGTCCCGCACCTCACGTTGCAATTCAGGTATTTCGCCGGCAGTAATATAGGGCGGGTTTGAGACGATGAGATCAAACATCATTCCCTGCTTTAGCGGCTCGAACAGAGAGCCTTTCCTGAAAGTGATATGCACGATGCTGTTTGCGTCGGCATTTTTTCTTGCATGACGTAACGCCTTTTGAGATATGTCCGTACCTATGGCCTCTGCCCCCGGGAATTCCTTTGCAAGTGCCAGCGCTATGCACCCACTCCCTGTGCAGAGATCTAGAAAAGAGAGAGATGATTGATGTGTCAAATATGAATCCATGTCCGTTGCATCTGCCTTTTCATGATTAACGTATATCAAGCCACTTTTCACGGTTTTTACAGCTTCTTCAACCAGCAGTTCGGTCTCTGGTCTCGGGATAAGCACCCCTTTGCCAACGTGAATGGTCAGGCCGCAAAACTCGACATGTCCGACAATATACTGCACCGGCTCACCTTTGGCCCTGCGTGCTGTCAGTCTCCTGATTTTGGAAAGCGTCCGGCTGCTTATGAGGGGGTTATCAATAAAGGCGGTCATCCGGTTGAGAGCTGCAGCGTGATAGGCGAGGATTTCGGCACCAGCCAGCGAATCATCAATTCCGGCTTTTTCCAATGTTTCGGCTGCAGCACGAACAGCGTCAAGAATTCTCATGAAGTCTTATTGAAAGTTAAGTCGGGAGCGTTCAATAAAGAAAGATCTACCCTAAGTAATTTCTCTGAGCCGTTCGGCATTGAAGTGTGTGCTCATATTATCCAGGACTTCGTCCAGGCTGCCTTCCATGATCTGCTCAAGCTTGTAGAGGGTTAGGCCTGTCCTGTGATCGCTTACCCTGTTCTGCGGATAGTTGTAGGTCCGGATACGCTCGCTCCGGTCTCCTGAGCCAACCTGCGATTTCCGCTGCTCGGCCCGTTCCTTGTCCTTTTCCTCCATCTCCATCTCATAAAGACGAGACCTCAGGACTTTCATCGCCTTTTCTCTATTCTTTGTCTGTGAGCGTTCGTCCTGGCACTGGACAACGAGGTTGGTCGGGATATGAACGATTCTTACCGCGGAATACGTTGTATTAACACTCTGACCACCTGCCCCGGATGAACAGAATGTATCTATCCGCAGATCTTTTTGATCGATCTTCACGTCGACTTCTTCAGCCTCGGGCAGGACAGCGACTGTTGCGGCAGACGTATGAATCCTTCCTGACGCCTCGGTCGACGGAACGCGCTGGACCCGGTGGACCCCGCTTTCATATTTGAGTTTACTGTATGCACCCTTTCCGAGGATCGATGCCACTACTTCCTTGACCCCGCCGAGTCCAGTTGCATTCATACTGATCAGCTCGACTTTCCAGCGCCGGGACTCGGCATATTTCGAATACATTCTGAAAAGAGCTGCGGCAAAAAGAGCTGCTTCCTCGCCGCCGGTACCGGCCCGTATCTCAAGAATGACGTTTTTGGAATCACGAGGGTCGACCGGAAGCATCATGAACTTCAGTTCTTCCTCCAGGGCAGGTTTCTTTTTTTTCAGATCATCATATTCTGCCTGGGCAAGTTCCTTCAAGTCCGGGTCGCTGCTGTTCAGGATCTCCTCGGCTGCCTTGAGATCTTCGACCACTTTTTTATATTCCCTGATTTTTTCGACAAGTGGTTGGAGGTCGGAATGCTCACGGGAGTACTTTTGGAAGTCTGACTGGACGGCGTGTACCTTGGGGTCCATCAGAAGGTCGGTCAGGTTTTCGTATTTTTCCTCGATCTGCTTCAGCCTATCGAGCATGTTCCTCCTCGAGCTTCAGCACCTCCGTCAGGGCAGACAGAGCAACCTCGAGTTGCGCATCGTCAGGCTCGCGGGTCGTCAGACGCTGAAGCATCAGGCCCGGTAGAATCATTAGCCTCATGAGCGGATTGTGCTGCCACTTTGCCGAGAGCTTCAGAAACTCAAACGACGATCCAGCTATCAGCGGTATGAGGATGATCCGTGACAGGAATTTATAGGCAAAGGGCCAGTGCTGGGGGATGAATGAAAAGACCAGAATACTGAAGACCATGACGATCATCAGGAAACTCGTTCCGCAGCGGGGATGCCGCGTGCTGTATCCTTTTACGCCGGCTACAGAGAGTTCTTTGCCTTCTTCATAGGCATGGATCACCATATGCTCGGCGCCGTGGTACATGAATATCCGCGCCATTTCTTTCCAGAGGCCGATAATCACGACATACAGAATGAAGACCATGACCCTGATCAGGCCATCGACAAGGTTAAACAGCAGGGAGTTTACCGATATTCCATGGAAAAAAAGTCCCATAAGCTTTGTAGCGTAGAGCGGCAGCAGGATAAAGAGTGCGATGCTCAGCAGGACCGAGACGAGTATTGTGACAAAGATAGACGCCTTGCTGAGGCTCTCTTCTTCACCCTCTTCATAGGCCTTGCTGGCCGAGAACTCGATGGCGCGCATGCCGATGCTGAGCGCCTGAAAAAGTGCGATGACACCTCTCACCAGCGGTATTTTTAGAAAACGCGGAAGAGGTTTGAGTTGTTCTTTCTTGAGGTGAATGCTGCCGGACTGATCACGCACGGCGACGGTCCAGTTTCCTGCAGCCTTCATCATGACACCTTCTATGACCGCCTGGCCACCGATGTTTTTCACGCGCAACCTTCTTTAGCCTGGATTTGTAAAGAAAAAAACAGGAAACCTTTAAAGGTTTCCTGTTTCATCAATGGATAACGTTTGCTACTTGATTGCGTATTTTTTCTTGAACTTCTCGACGCGTCCTTCAGTGTCCATGAGTTTCTGCTTGCCTGTGTAAAACGGATGGCACCGCGCGCAGATATCAAGATGGATATCTTTCCGCGTCGACCTTGTGGTGAAGGTCTCGCCACACGCACAAGCGATCTTTACTTCCTTATAATCTGGATGAATTCCTTCTTTCACGTCTGTCCTCCTGAACGATAATGTATAGTTTAATAAATTTGTTCCTTTTTTATCAATCTAATTGCTCCAGCTACTGTTTCGGGCCCGGGTGATTAGTAACTCCCGCAAGTTCGAACATGACCCGGAACGAGAAGTTCCCCGGACTCTTTACCCCTTCCAGTCTCATGCTCCAGCATTGTCCTGTATACTTCAGTGTGACATCTGCGTCCCGCAGCCCGGCCCCTGTTACGTCATACCAGAGGCTGCTGACAACCTGGATATTTTTCAGGGGGCTGAAGGTGGCTCCGACAGTATAAACATTGATTGCTTCTGTTCTGTTGTACCTCTGGCCCAGAGAGAGGTTTACCTTGGATACCGGTATCGTCAGGTCTGAGAACATTGTTTCAAGCCTGCGGCCGTAATAGTCATAGCTCGCATCAACCTGAAGCGATACCGGGGTTTTTAGTCCTGCTTCGAGTCGTACCGGCAGAAACGGACTGCTGCTGTTATACGTGTCAATTCCCTGAGTCAGGCGGACGGTCAGCGCTTCGCTGCCCTTGATGATCCCCCTGTTCAGCATGCTGAATTCGACAGCGGATGTTTTGCCGAAGAGTTCGGTTGAATCAAAGACAGGAAGGGAGCTCTTCGGGGAGTATATAAAATGATACCTGATCGACGGCTCTATAATATGCGTGAAGAGCGGAAAGCTCCGGAAGAAACTAGTGTGGGCAGTCGCGTCATATTCGAAGGCACCCCTCAGGGTACCCTTCGGCAGGTCAGTGTCTGTCACACTGTAAAAGTCATAGCCGGTCCCCCTGAAGCCGACGGTTTGTAACGCGGTGACGTCAGTTCCGAAGCTGTGTGAGAGCTTGGAGTAAAGGTCCAGTCTTCCCGCAGAGACCCCGTTATTTCGGTAAAAATCCGTAGCCGTTGTCGTGGCAGCGAGCATGACATCTCCGACCCGGGTGTAGTTCAGGACATACCCAACCTCGGGGAGTTTCTGCGGGGCAGAAACCAATTCAGTACCTGTTTGAGGAGGCTGGAGGTCAATCCAGTATTGGGACAGGAAGTAAGCCCGGGAGTTATTCATCGGTACGCTTATTTCGCCGGTAGATTCGAGAAACCTCTGTATTCTGACATCCCGGTGGGTGTCGAATTGCTGATAAAAATCTATCTGGTTTACATAATTAAGATTCAGAAAGCCCGAGACTGTACCACGGTCTCTGTCTTCATGCAGTGCCCGGATTTCGAGAAAGTCCCTGCCCAACAGAGTATCCCTGATATGATATGCCCACCAGGCGCTCTTGATGTTGTCGGGTTCAACAAACCGGTACTCAAGCCCCGTTCCAATCCCGCGCTTACTGAAGGTATCCACGACGAGTGTAGCATCCTTGTCTTCAGCTATTGCCCAGTAGAAAGGGACGCTGAGGCTTATGCCGCGGGTGTTGCTATACCCGGGCATCGGTATGAGAAATCCCGTATGCCGTTCTGTGTCGATCGATGCAGACATATACGGGGAATACAGGACCGGCAGATCCTTTATCCTGAATGAGGTGCCCTGCGACTTGATGGTGTCCCCCATGACAATATTGACCTCTTTTCCTTTGAAACACCAGTCCGGTATAGGGGTATCACAGGTCGTAAAGGTTGCCTCGGGGCTGTAATAATAGTTCTCGCCTTGCTTCTCGAGGATCTTGCCCGAAATACGATAGTTATTTTTTTTCCCGAGGAGAACCGCATCGTAGAGCCTTCCGGTTTTTGCCTCAAGGTCCATATCGGCCTTGTCCGCGGTCAATGAGGTTTCACGGTCGTCATATCGCACATTCCCTTTGGCGGTTAATTCTGATGTCACTTCGGAGTAGAGCATTTCATCTGCCTTGATGACCGCATCCTCCCGCGTCGCTGTTACCGATCCGGTCATGCGATACTGCTGCGTCGCAGCATTGTACTCGAGGTGTTCCGCTGTTATGACCGTTGCTTTTTCTTCAGCCAGGCATATGCAGGTAGAGGGTGAAGAGAGAAACGTGAAGAGCAAAAAAACGACACCAATCCATTGTCGTGCAGAGAACAGGGCACGGACAGCGCGTCGCCCTTTTTCAGAGACTGCTTTAAAGTTATCGCCTTTTGTCATGTCACGACTCACGTCTTGTTAATCCTCATTATTATTCTCTAAGTCTCGTCAGGACTCCCGGGTGCCCAAGGACTTCCTTTGCCTCACCGATGGTATAGAATGATCCGGTGACGACGATCAGATCTCCTTCGCGGCAGAGACTCTTGGCAAGCCCGATAGCCTCAGCAACGGTCGGAGAACTTTTGGCCTTATACCCGAGCGAAGCCGTGAGTGAAGCAAGAGCTGCCGGGGTGGCTGCGCGTCCGTACGTCGGGGCGGTAACAATAATCTCGTTAGCCACGGGCAGCAGCGGCTGCAATATTCCTCTGATGTCCTTATCTCCCATAATACCGAAAACGGCAATAATTCTTTTAAATTGTGAGTCGAGCAGACGGCGCAGATGAGCTGCCAGAACACTTGCTGCATGAGGATTGTGAGCGCCGTCGATCAGGACCGGCGGATCATCCGAAATCATCTCGAGCCTGCCCGGCCAACAGACCTGACTGAGGCCCTTTATTATGTCGAGTTTCAGTGCCGGGTGGTTTTCCTGAATTACCTCAACCGCCTTTGCCGCAAGGGATGCATTAGTCACCTGATGCAGTCCAGCCAACGGAAGTGTCACTGCATTATATCTGCGGGTGCCGACGTAATTGAATATAACAGATCCAGGCTCGTCCGATACGACCTCTGAAAAAAAATCCTTTCCATAGACAAGAAGAGGTGCATCCAGCGCAGCAGCGCGGTCACTCAGTACGTGCAGAGCATCTTCAGGCTGATCAGCCGAGATGACCGGCCGGTGCTGCTTAATGATGCCCGCCTTTTCCCCGGCAATCTCCGCAAGCGAATTGCCGAGAAACTCACGATGGTCATAGTCGATCAAGGTGATGACCGAGGCCTCGGGATGTATGACATTGGTAGCGTCGAGCCTTCCTCCAAGGCCGGTTTCGATCACTGCCCAGTCCACGTGCATTTTTCTGAAATATAGAAAGGCCATGGTGGTGACCACCTCAAAGAAGGTCGGGAAGAAGTCGTCCATATCTTCTGCAACCTGCCTGACCTCTGCAGCAAGGTTGACGACCTCTTCCTCCGGGATTTCTTCTCCGTTGACCCGTATTCTTTCGGTAAAGCTTACCAGATGGGGAGAGGTGAAGAGACCGGTGCGGATTCCGCCGGTGCGCAGGACCGATTCAATCATTGCCGCAGTTGATCCCTTCCCGTTGGTGCCGGCGACGTGCACCGAGCGAAATGTGCGGTGAGGCCCATCAAAAGCAGCCAGCAATCTGGTGATGTTGTCAAGACCGAACTTCATCCCGAATTTCTGAAGGCCGAAGAGATATCCGGTTGCACCCTGATAGTTCATGCGAGGAGTTCGATAATCCTGGAAAGCGTTTGTCTGATGTCCTTCCTGTCAACGATCCTGTCGATGAAGCCGTGTTCGAGCAGGAATTCAGCCCGTTGGAAATCATCCGGTAGCTGCTGTTTTATTGTCTGCTCAATAACATTTCTGCCGGCAAATCCGATCAGACTTCGCGGTTCGGCCAGAATAATGTCGCCCAGCATTGCAAAGCTTGCTGTTACCCCGCCGAATGTCGGATCAGCAAGGACCGAGATATAGAGAATGCCATTGTCTCTCAGTCTGCCGACAGCAGCAGAGACCCTTGCCATCTGCATCAGAGAAAATATGCCCTCCTGCATGCGGGCACCGCCCGAAGAGGCAAAGGTAATGAGTGGTCTTTTGGTTTCAATCGCCGCCTCTGCCGCCCTGACGATCTTTTCACCGACAACCGAGCCCATACTTCCCCCGATGAAGGCGAAGTCCATGATGACGATGATGACCGGAATCCCATTGACCGTTGCCTCTCCGGAGAGGGCTGCATCATCCATGCCGCTTTTGCTCTTGTTGTCTCTGAGTCTATCCTTATAAGGGATCTTGTCCTTGAAGTCCAGGGGATCATTTGATACGAGCTCTGCATGAGTCTCGACAAAACTGCCATCGTCAACAATAATGCTGAGCCTCTCCCACGCACTGATCCTGAAATGGTAATTGCACTTGGGACATATCTTCAGGTTTTTATCGATTTCCTTGCGATAGATGATCTCCTTGCAACTGTCGCATTTTACCCACAGGCCTTCAGGTATCTTTACCTTTTTATCGGTATTCGGTTCTTTGCCTTTTTTAAACCATGCCATATGTTGTCGTAGGGTCGCCCGGCCAAATCCGGTAAGATTTTCCGTCCTGAAGCATTTCGATCTGCTTCACACCGATGCGTACCAGTTCCTTTCTGATCTGTGTTGTATATTGTGGCCTTGGATGTGTAATGAATATTTTTCCTGGAAGTGTTTTAAACTTAGCGATCTCTGCAATGAGCAATGCCGGCGTCATGTGACCTGTTTTCTCCGCAAGNNCCCGTGTCACCGGTATACAGCAAGGTCTTTCCCTTGACATCCCTGACGATATACCCGACAGCCGGGACCGTGTCGTTTACCCGATAGGCCTTTACCGTGTAATCTCCGATGCTGAACGTCCGGTCCGGAATAACAGGCCGCAGCTTGATGGCCGGCTCGATTGATGCCGATATCTTGGTGAAATAAGGCCAGATCCTGCCGTTCAGCAGGTTCTTCCGGAGAGATGCAAGTGTTTCCTTTATGCCATATACGATAACACTCTTCCCTTTGTTCGTGATAATGATATTGTCGGCAAGGAACGGGATCCCCTTTATATGATCAAGGTGAGAATGGGTAATAAGAATATGCCTGATTGCCGACTGCTCCCGGGCAGAAAGTGCGGCGCCAATGGTGCCCGCATCAAGCAGGATTGCGCGGTCTATCAGAAATGCCGGTGGGTTGTACCCCGGCATTTCTGCGCCCGCACTGCCCAATACTCTTAACAGCATGCAGTTTCCTTCATCATACTGAGACTGCGCACGAAGTGTAGGACAATCTCAGCGTCAAACTGTGTCCCCGAAAGCCTGATCAGCTCGTCCACAGCTGTCTGCCTGGGCAGGGCCTTACGGTATGGCCGGTCTGTTGTCATGGCATCGAAGGTATCTGCAACGGCAATGATCCGGGCGATAAGAGGGATGGCATCTCCGCTCAGTCCGTCGGGATATCCGGACCCGTCAAATTTTTCATGATGGTTCCTGACTCCCGGAATAATATGATGCAATGTCTTGATATGCGCGAGAATTTCAGAGCCGAATTTCGTATGCTGGTTCATTATCAGGGCCTCGTCCACGTCAAGCCGGTCATTTTTCAGGAGTATGCTATCTCGAACCCCTATCTTTCCGATATCATGGAGAATGGCAGCAAGTCTGAGCTCTTCCGTATCGTGATCAGACAGCCCCATCATGCGACCGATGTCCAGGCTGTAGCTCATGACTCTCTGCGTATGGCCTCCTGTGTATGGGTCCCTTTTTTCAATTGTTTCCGCGAGCGCCTGTGCAGTACCGTAAAAGGTTTCCTTCAGTTCGTGATACAGATTGGCATTTTCGATAGCCGAGGCGACCTGATTCGTAATAGCTGACAGGACGTCCCTGTCCTCATCGCTCATCGGATAGCCTCCCTCAATGACCGAAGGTAGGTTCTGAGCTCATCATCAGGTTTTTCGACCTGCTTGACGATTGCGCTTCCGACTATGACCCCGTCTGCAAACTTTGCTACAGCAGAAGCCTCATCAGCGTTTGATATCCCGAAACCGACTGCAACCGGAGTGCTGCATTTTTTTCTGATCGCGGCAATATGGGACTCTATCGAAGCATCCATGGAGAGATCCGAGCCGGTGATCCCGGTCATCGAGACATAATAGATAAAGCCCCTGGATACTTTGGCAACCTTTTCGATCCTCTCATGAGTTGATGTCGGGGCAAGGAGGAAGATGGTATCCACCCCCTGTTTTTTAGAATATGCAATAAGGTTTGCTGCCTCATCAGGCGGCAGATCCGGGATAATCAGCCCATCGACCCCTGCTGCAGATGCCTCCCGGCTGAACAGCTCTTCTCCATATTTGTAGACCGGGTTGTAATAGGTCATAAGGATAATAGGTATCTGCGTTGCATTCCTGAGATCAGCCACAAAATCTATTACCTTATGCAGTGTAATCCCCTGCTCAAGTGCAGTCCGTGCCGCCTTCTGGATGGTCGGTCCATCGGCGAGCGGGTCTGAGAATGGGACACCGAGTTCAATAATATCTGCGCCGGAATCTTCAAGAAGCTTTATTAATTCTCTTGTCCGCTGAAGGGTTGGATGGCCCGTCATAATATACGGAATGAAGGCTTTTTTATCCTTTTTCAGAATCTCCCTGAATCTGGCTGTGATACGCGAGGTCATAACTCGATGCCCTTTATCCGAGCAACATGCTGGACGTCCTTGTCTCCTCGGCCGGAGAGATTGACGACGATGACGTATTCTTTTGAAAGAGCCGGCGCCCGTTTGATCGCTTCTGCCAGGGCATGTGAGGACTCAAGCGCGGGAATAATCCCTTCTGTCCTCGAAAGCATTTCGAATGCCCCCAGCGCTTCATTGTCTTCAGCATAGGTATATTCTACCCGTCCAGAATCCTTCAAAAATGCATGTTCAGGGCCGACGGACGCATAGTCAAGACCTGCTGATACTGAGTGGGTCCCGAGGACATTGCCGTCGTCATCCTGAAGTAGATAGCTTTTTGTGCCCTGCAGTATACCGATAGACCCCCCGGCAAAGCGGGCGGCATGCTCGCCGGAGGCAATGCCCCTTCCCCCTGCCTCTACCCCGATCATCCTGACGCTGTCATGAGCCAGAAAGTCAAAGAAAAGCCCGATTGAGTTGCTACCGCCGCCGACACAGGCGATGAGATAATCAGGCAGCCTGCCCTCAGCCTTCATGATCTGTTTTTTTGCCTCTTTGCCTATGACGGCCTGGAAATCACGGACCATCATCGGAAACGGATGCGGGCCGAAGACCGTGCCCATAACATAGTGGGTTGTCCTAACGTTCGTTGTCCAGTCGCGCAGCCCTTCATTGATGGCATCCTTGAGTGTTCGTGAGCCGGTTGAGACCTCGATGACCCTTGCTCCCAGTAGCTTCATTCTAAAGACGTTCAGGGACTGCCGGGCGATATCGTCAGATCCCATATAGATGTCACAGGACAGCCCGGTGAGAGCTGCGCCGGTCGCTGTAGCAACACCATGCTGTCCCGCGCCGGTCTCTGCGATCAGACGCTGCTTTCCCATCTTCTTCGCGAGAAGGGCCTGCCCGATGGCGTTATTTATCTTATGGGCTCCGGTGTGAGCCAGGTCCTCGCGTTTCAGATAAATTTTGGCACCACCAAGACGTTCTGTCAGGCGCTTCGCAAAGTACAACGGTGTCGGTCTTCCGATATACGTTGTCTGCAGAAGTGCAAGCTCTTCTGTAAAGACGGTGTCTTTGCCGGCTGTCGTGTAGGCGGCCTCAAGTTCACTGAGTGCCGGCATCAGCGTCTCCGGTGCAAACCTTCCGCCGTACAGGCCGAAATAACCTCTTTTGTCAGGCAATTTTTTTATAAAGCACCCATGTCTGTGTAGATTTTTTGAGTTCTTATTATATCTGAAAGTTTAGGGAAAAATATAACAACATCGAAGCGCAGGGGAATCAGGACCGGCCCCTGAGAGAATGTCGGATAGGGCAATTAAGAACTCCGAACTCGGGAAACTCAAAGATAAACAAAGATAAATAGTGATAAACGCAGGCATGCGGTTAGTAAAATACCATAATATAAAGCCCTGCTCCCACCGCACCACAATTCATAGTCCTGTCCCCGGGTCATATTTTCTTGCTATGTCATTAATAAGCTGATTGATCAATCTCAGTATTTCCTTGAGGTTTCTCAATTCGAGAGACCTCAGTTGCTTGGGATCGATGAAATTATCAGGAATGATGTCCATTTCAGCCCGCCAAGCTGATGGCGGATCCTCAATAGTGAGATGAACTCAAATGCCTGTTGAAGCTCCTCGCCGGTTTTTTTCATTATTGGGTGAATGTCCTTCAAAACTGCTATTCTTTCGAGTGTGGCAGTCAAAGGGATATTGCTTTCGAAGCTGAAGAGTCGGACTATGTTGGTCAGCGGCGTACCGGCCGGAACTCCAATTTTATAGTCAATCTTCCACTGTCGACGGATTAAAGGGTACTGACTTTTCCCATGAACAGGACATAGATTCATCCACCCCGTCACTGGAAATAGCGGGAAGCTGCGTGCTAAAATAGCCGATCACTATTCACAGGATAGGAAATCAATGGCTGACGTGCTTCCCTTCAAAGGGGTTCTGTTTAATGTACCTAAGATATCCAGATCATCAGGAGAAGACCTTGTCGCTCCTCCCTACGATATAATAACGCCTGAATATAAAGACAAACTTTACGAAAAGAGTCCCTATAATATCGTACGTATAGATTTCGGCAAAGAACTTCCGGGCGATGATGACCTTACCAACAAATACAGCAGGGCGCGTGCCTTCCTTGATGCCTGGATTGCGGACCAAGCACTGACGCCGGGAGAGGAACCCTGTTTTTATTCATGCGAGGTCGCATACGACGTTCACGGGTCTAAAAAAAAATTGAGAGGGTTCCTTGGTCTGGTGCGGCTTGAGGAACTGGGGAAAGGGAATATCCATCCCCATGAATGTACCCACTCAAAACCGAAAAAAGACCGCCTCGATATCATGAGATATTGTGAGGCGAATATCAGTCCTATCTTTTCTCTCTACAACAGTCCTGCCCGAAAGGCCTCGGAAATTCTCGATAGGGTGAATAAAACAGAGCACTACCTTGGGGCGGAGGACTCCGACGGCTCTGTTCACAGGCTCTGGAAGATATCTGACCGCCATGATATTGCGACTATCAGTGAGGAACTCGG